>NZ_JBWKXF010000007.1:0-194505 GCF_059422645.1 Pseudomonas sp. GW821-FHT01C01
TGTCCCCTTCGTCTAGTGGCCTAGGACACCGCCCTTTCACGGCGGTAACAGGGGTTCGAGTCCCCTAGGGGACGCCATTTGCGGGAATAGCTCAGTTGGTAGAGCACGACCTTGCCAAGGTCGGGGTCGCGAGTTCGAGTCTCGTTTCCCGCTCCATATTTAACAAAAACGCCGCTCATTGAGCGGCGTTTTTGTTTGCGCGTAAAAAACCAGATCAACCGCTGAGGCTTTGTACCAGGCTTTCGAGCGCTTCAGAGATTTCTTCATCCGGCAGCGGTTGCGTAGCGGCAGCCGCTTTGAGTTGGCGTGCCAGGCGGTATTCGCTGGGCGTGCAGTTGGCGAACTGCTTGAAGGCACGAGCGAAGTAGGACGGATCCTTGAAGCCTGCCTCATAACCGATGCTGGTAATCGGCATCTGACTGTTGTCGAGCAGGTCTTTGGCGAAGTTCATGCGCTTGTCCAGGATGTAATCCGTGAAGCCAAGCCCATTGGCTTCCTTGAACAGGCGGCTGAAGCGAAAGGTCGTCATGCCGCAGCGCTGCGCCAATTCCCTCTGATCGATGCTGTCTCGAAAGTGCTGTTCGATGTACAGCATGACATTGCTCAGCGCCTGGTGTTTTTGGTGTCCTGAGGTCCGCCGGATGCTGTCCGGCAAGGTCGGGGAGTGGTCGATCTGCGATGACTTGCCCCGGGCGTGGGCATTTCGGCGCAGCTCGCAGAGCTGCACCACCGCCGTCAGGTAACGCTTCCTCTCGGTGGTCGAGAGCGGGAGCACCATGTATTCCCAGACGCTGGAGCGCATGGCCCATACAGCCAGTTCCTCCGAGTGCTGCACGGTGAACATGGTGATCGGGATGCTGGGGGTGGTGTGTTTGATCTCCAGCAATAGCCTCAAACCAGGCGTATCGGGGCGATCAAAATGGATGCAGATCATGTCTGCCTGTTCCGCGATGGGCAACACGGAGTTTTTCGCCAGTTTGCAGTCGCAGGTACTCTCGAACTGCGCGACGAGTTCTTTCGTGGACCGATCATGAGTCAGATCGAACCATAGGAGCGATGGCCTTTTGGTCAAGTTGGACGTCATGTCTCTACTCTGGGGTTCTTGGTGACTCTCTTAGCTAAGGAGTATTGCCAAGGTGCCATCACTTTGCAGATTTAATCCTGATAGGAAAGACGATTCTTAGTTCTATTCGCTCTATGGGTAGCCTGGAAGGCAGCCTCGGGCGAGTGTTTGTTGGTGTGTTTTCGACGAACCCGGGTTGAACCGCTTGTCGCATGTGAATCAATGACAATTGCCTTTGCGTTTCAACGCCTTGTTTACCCCTCCCGTTACTTCTGCAAAGGCCAATGCCCCGTATTTGGCTGCCCCGCAAAAAAGTCCTAACGATGCGCAAAATCTTCCTAACGCTCATGCCTTGCCCCTGACTAGTGTTGCACTCAGGCAGCGCAGAACGTACTGCCTCAGAAAAAAACAACATTCGAGTGAGGTGGGCAAAATGATCATGCAAACAATCAAGGCTTCGGTAGTGAAGTTCGCCAAAGACGAAGACGGCCTGACCATTGTGGAATACGCGGTGGCTGGTGGTTTGATTACGGTGGCTGTCGCCGCAATCTTCGTGAAGCTTGGAACCGCAGTGACTACCCAAATCACAGCGCTGTGCAAGGCTGCCAATGGCAACGTTGCATGCCCATAACCAACTTTCGGTGTGGGGACATGCGACGTCCATGGAGCAACCGGTTGTTATTGATTTGCTGATAGAGCTGCCGGATAACTCAATGGATTTCGCGCTGTCCCCGCCAGGGTAGTTCTGAGACTTATGACCGCTGAAGTGAGGTGCGAAAATGACTCTGCAAAAAATTAAAGCTTTGGGATTGGTGTTCGTCAAAGACGAGGATGGCCTGACCATTGTGGAGTACGCAGTGGCGGGCGGTTTGATTACGGTGGCAGTCGCCGCAATTTTCTTGAAAGTTGGAGGCGCGGTGACTACCACAATCACATCACTGTGTCAGGCCGCCAATAGCAACGTTGCATGCTAACGACTAATCCCAGTAGGGAGACACGCCATGTCCACGGAACTGATGGTATCGACTGTTTTATTGGTAGGACTTTTGGGCGTGGCGGTGGTGAGCGATCTGCTTCGCCACCGTATTCCCAACATGCTGGTTTTGTTGGGACTTGCCCTGGGATTGGTCGGTCAAATTTACTCTGGTGGTGTCAGCGGATTAGGTGACAGCTTGCTGGGCATCCTGATCTGTTTTGCGCTGTTTCTGCCCATGTACGCCTTGGGGGGCATGGCTGCCGGCGACGTCAAGTTGATGGCCATGGTCGGCAGTTTTCTTCCGTTCCATTACGCATTGTGGGCTGCAATGTTCAGCCTGATCGCCGGTGGCGTGTGCGGTTTTTTGATCGTGCTGTTTCGTGGTCAATTGTCTCAGACCGTGGGGCGCTATTGGTTGATTCTGAGAGCGCAGGCCTATTTTGCGCCGACTTCAGATGAAGTAGCCGGCAAACCTTTCCCTTATACGATTGCAATATTGATCGGCACTTTGAGCAGCGTCTACTGGCAACTGGTTGCCGGTGGGGTGGGAGGTTAGTCATGCACGTCATCGTAGAGAGTGATGCCTACCCCAGCGATCGGAACGCGGTGCAACGCTTGGCTCCCCAGCCCTGCACAATCCGTGAAACCGGTCTGACCGACAGTTTTCTCGGCGAGTTGGTGTGCAAACATTTGCACGACGCTGGTGTGCTGGACATGTCACGGCTGGTGGAGCGTCTGGCGCTGACCGGCGCGGTACTTGAAGAGGTCCTGGCGTTTCTGCGCAAGGATGGCCGCGTCGAAGTGCTTGGTCAGGTGAGTCAAGCGGGCGGGCAGATGTTGCGTTATGGCCTGACCGAGCGTGGTCGCAGTGCCGCCCGTGATGCCCTGTCACGCAGCGGTTATATCGGAGCGGCACCTTTCCCGGTGAGTACCTATCGGTCCCTGATCAAACTACAGACCATTCACCATGGTCGCATCAACGCCAACGATATGCGCAATGCCCTGGCTGGCGTAGTGCTTACGGAGGGGATGCTCGATCAGTTGGGTGTGGCGATGAACTCCGGGCGCGCGATCATGATTTATGGCCCCGCGGGTACCGGCAAGACCTATGTCAGCACTCGGCTGATCCGTCTGTTCGCCGAGGCCATCTGGGTCCCTCATGCCATTGTCATCAACGAGTCGGTGATCGAGATCTATGACCCGCAGGTGCATCAGCGCCTCGATGAAGATACTCAACAGAACAATCTGATGCTCAACGAAGGGATCGACCGTCGACTGCTGCGCTGCAAGCGCCCGATCGTCATCACGGGTGGTGAGTTGAGCATGGAGCAGCTGGACGTTCGCTATGACCCCTTCACCCGTCAATACCAGGCCGCCTTGCAGCTCAAGGCCAGCAATGGCCTGTTCATCATCGACGACATGGGGCGCCAGCGCATGGCACCCGCCGAGCTGTTCAATCGCTGGATCGTCCCGATGGAGGAGAAACGCGATTTCCTCAACCTGGGCGGCGGTCGGCATTGCGAACTGCCGTTCGATCTGATTCTGGTGTTTTCCACCAACCTCAATCCCCTGGAGCTGGCCGATGAGGCCTTCCTTCGCCGGATTGGCTACAAGCTGCAGTTCGGTTACCTGAAGCCCGAGCAGTACGAAAAGATCTGGCGTATGGAAAGCGAGCGTCTGGGTATTTCTTATGACCCGCTGTTGGTGCGTTATGTGCTGCAAAGGCTTTATGCAAGTGAAGGCATGCCCCTGGTGCCCTGCCACCCCCGCGATCTCCTGAACATGGCGCTCGATCGCCAGCGTTATATCGGCGGTTCCGGACCACTGTCACCGAAAGAGTTGGAATGGGCCTGGCACAACTACTTCGTCCAGCTCGACTTTCTTTGATACGGAGATACTGACATGAGCTCTCGCACGCTTACCCTGATAGGCGCTTCCCTGGTCATGGGCCTTGGGGCTGCATGGATGGCCGACTCCTGGCTGAGCGCGCGGCTCAATGCCAGCCCGGATGACCACCTTCGAAACGTGGTGGTTGCCACGGTAGAGATTCCATTCGGGCAGATGGTCGAGGCCCAGCAGGTCACGACCGTACGCATGCCCATGGATACGATCCCGGACGATGCCTTCGATGCCAGCGAAAAAGCCGTGGGCAAGATCGCAACGTTCGACATTCTGCGGGGTGACATCGTGCGTGGTGCGCGCCTGAGCGAGCATCTGGGGGGCAGCACCCTGGCCTCTTTGATAGCACCTGACAAACGCGCCATATCGGTACGTGTGGACGATGTGGTCGGCGTCGGCGGATTCCTGTTGCCGGGTAACCGGGTCGATGTACTGGCGACCAAAACCACCAATGCCGGCAGTAACAGCGCCACGTCCAGGACCATTCTCGAGAACTTGCGGGTGTTGGCCGTGGATCAGACCGCGGGTACCGATAAGACCCAACCGGTCGTGGTGCGCGCAGTGACGCTGGAGATGACGACCGCCGAGGCTGAAACCCTGGTCACGGCGCAAACGGAAGGGAAATTGCAATTGACCTTGCGCAACCCGCTGAACGCCGAGAAAAAAATCGCGACCGTTGCGCCTGCCACACCGGTCATGGCGGTGGCTACCGCCACAGAGCCAAAACGCGTAGTGCCGCGTGGTAATGGAGAGGGTGGCAGAGCCCTCACCATTATCCGCGGGACCGAAGCCAAAGAAATCAGAATTCGCTGACAGGGCGCAACAGGTGCCTGGGCACCAGGGTATTGGCGGAGCCGATCCGGACCGGTATCGGCAATCGAGGGCTTGATGATGAATCTTCGTATTCAGCGGCCGTTCACTTCGACGCCAAGGCGCCAGGAAGGATCGGTGACTGTATTGATGGTGATCGCGTTGGCGGCGATGACCATGATGGCGGCGCTGGCTTTGGACGGCGGGCATATGCTGCTGAACAAAACGCGCCTGCAGAATGCGGTGGACGCCGCCGCCCTGAGTGGCGCCAAGACCCTGAGTCAGGTGGGGGGGGGCATCAACAGTGCCAGCACGACGCGTACCTCCGCCCTCAATACGCTGACACAGAATGCCAATGCCACAGGCAACAGCGAATTGGCTACGGCGGTCGGCGGCAACGCCGGTGCATTTGCAGTCGTGGAACTGGCAAGCAGCGTCTATGGCCCATTTTCCTATCCCGGGCCAGCGGATGCCAAGTACGTTCGGGTATCGGTACCGAGCTATAACCTGACGGGTTTTTTCTGGAACGTCGCCCGGGTACTCGGCTCTGGCGGTCTGGGAGCCAAAGCGGTGGCGGCGATCGCCACCGCTGGCCCCAGCCCTACCAGCCCCTGCGATCTCGCGCCTTTGATGGTCTGTGGTAACCCGGCTCAATACAACCCGGCTGCCGGCATGTTCTGGGGCTTCCAGTTTGGTGATTTGCAGGTATTGAAAACAGCTGCCGGCAATAACTCGCCTATTGGTCCAGGCAACTTTCAGTTGCTCGATTTTGGCTCGGGCGGCAGTACAGTCAGGGAGGATATGGCCGGAGGCGGCTCCGTCTGCCGCAATGTGGGGCAAAATGTCGATACCGCCCCTGGCAACAAGGTCGGCCCTACCTCTCAAGGCCTGAATACACGCTTCGGCATCTACAACGGCCCGGTCAGTGCCTCGGACTATCCGCCGGACCTGGTGACCACGTCCAGCAACCCCGCAATCACTTACGACGACTCAGTCAATCCTCCACAAAATAAGTACAAGGGGCAAACCGTCACCTCGAACAACGGCAATCTAACGGCGGGCACCAACGCGATATTTGACTACAACGACTGGCGTGCGAGCGTTGCCGCGTGTGTGGCAGGGGCCAGTGGCTGTGAGAGCAATGGGGTGTTCGAGCGCCGGATGCTGAAAATCGTGGTGGGCGACTGCTCCGGGAAAAATAATGGTTCAACCTCGATCCCCGTCCTCGGATTTGGCTGCTATTTCGTGGTGCAGCCAATGGATGGCGGTGGCGGGGACGCGCAGATTTTTGGTCAGTTCGTGAAGGAGTGCGAAGGCGACAACGTAGCCGGCCCCTCGCCGTCAACCGATTCCGGCCCGCAGATCATTCAGCTCTACAAAACCTATCTCACCGGCAGCGGCACTCCGAGCACTGACTCATAGGAGGCGTCATGAGACTTCACGGATTTAAACATCCGCAGCGCCAGCAAGGCCTGGCCATGGTGGAGTTCACTCTCGTCCTGCCGGTGCTGCTGTTGCTGTTACTGGCCTTTGGTGAGTTCGGTCGCATGCTCTATCAGTACAACGTGCTGCTGCAGGCCAGCCGCGACGCCGACCGGTTCGTCGCCAGCAATGCCTGGAACTCGACGCTGGGTGCGGTCTCTCTGAGCAATACGCTACTGACCCAGACGAAAAACGTTGCGGTGTATGGCGTGCCGGCCAACACCGGGACCGCTGTGGTGTCAGGGTTGACGACTGGTAACGTGGTCGTTGCCGCAGTGGGCACCGACCATGTGCGGGTCACCATCACTTACACGTTCTGCCCGGTGATTGGCGCTGGCAATTGCGCCGGATCGATTCCCGGTTTTTTTGGTAATCGGATTGCACTGAGCATTCCGTTGGTTGCCACTACCGTGATGAGGGCACTGTGATGAATAGAAAACACATGCGCGGCACCTATACGGTGGAGTTCGCCGTCATTGGTCTGCTGGTGTTCACGCTGTTGTTCGGCGTAGTGGAAATCGGTCGCCTGTACTTTACGGTCAATGCGCTGGATGAAGCCGTGCGCCGTGGTACGCGCCTGGCGGCGGTGTGCAATATCAGCGATCCGGTGGTTCTGCGGCGGGCTATCTTCAATGCCGCGACCGACGCCGGTACGAGCCGGTTGATCGGCAATTTGGCCACCAGCAACCTGACATTGACCTATCTGGACGTTAATGGCGCTCAGGTGGCCAACCCCGCTGACCTAGTCAGCGCAAACGGTTTTCGTGCCATCCGCTATGTCCGGTTGAGCCTGCAGAACTTTGTTTTCAATCTATTCATTCCCGGGTTCGGCGTGCCCATTACCTTGCCCGCATTCAGGGCAACGTTGCCACGCGAAAGCCTCGGGCGTCATTCCGATTCCGGGGAGATCACGCCATGCTGAATACCAGGGACACCCCTCTCTCCAGTTCGACCGGCAAAGCCGGGCTCAGGTTGCTGATCAGCAGCCGTGATGCCACGTCGTTGCGCGACCTGCAGAGTGTCTGCCAACGCATGCCCAGCCTGGAAGTGAGCACGCGCCTGGTGAGCAATGGGCATGTCGACCCGCTCTATGGCCTGGACCGGATGCCCGATCTGCTGCTGTTGCGCGTCAGCCACCTGTGGCGTGAGGAGCTGGCGGCACTGTTGCAGCGCCCGGCCCATGAGCGTCCGCCGATGTTGGTGTGCGGACTGTTGAGCGAACAGGAAGGCATGCGCCTGGCGATGCAGGCCGGCGCCCGTGATGTGCTGCCGGAGCCCGTCGCCGAGACAGAACTGGTCGCCGCCTTGAATCGGCTGGTCATGGAGGTTCGGACCGGCAGCGGGACAGAAGGGAAATTGCTCGCCGTGATCAGCGCCAAGGGCGGATCCGGCGGCACCATGCTGGCTTGCAACCTGGCTCAGCAGCTCAGCATGAAGGGGGGCAGTACCCTGTTGCTGGACATGGACCTGCAATTTGGCAGCGTGACGCATTACCTGGATGTGGCGCAAACACACAGCCATCTTGAGGTGTTGCATCAGATCGACGGCATGGACAGTGTTGCGCTACGCGGTTTTTGCAGCCACTTCAGCCCGACCTTGCATGTGCTGGGTGGCCGGGCCGGTGAGCTGTGTCTGCCGCAGGATGCCCAACCCGAGCAACTTGATACCTTGATGCAGTTGGCCCGCGCCAGCTATGACTGGGTAGTGATCGATCTGCCGCGGCAAATCGACCACCTCACCGGTTCCGTGCTGGAACAGGTGGATAGGGTGTACGTGGTGGTGCAGCAGAGCGTCAGCCATCTGCGCGATGCCAGCTCCCTGGTGCGGATTCTTCGCGAAGACCTGGGCGTGCGTGGGGATCAATTGCAGATAGTGGTCAACCGCTATGACAAGACGGCAGCGGTCAGCCTCAAGGATATCGGCGAGGCGCTGCGCTGCACGAACCTGTCGAAATTACCCAACGACTTCAACCTGGTCAGCCAGAGTCAGAACACTGGTGTGCCATTGGGTCTGCATGCGCCGAAGGCGGCGATCACCGTTGCCCTGCGTAATGTGGCCGATGACCTGCTCGGCAACCAGATGGCTGGAAAAAAAGGCGTGTTCAAACGCGCCTTCAACCGTTTTTTCGGGGGGTGACCCATGATCAGCGACTTTCGTAACCGCTTGCGCAAACAGGCCGGTAAACCCGCCCCATCGTCGGCAGGCCAGCCGGGTGACGACCTGCTGGATCCGGCAGAGGAAATAATGGCGTGGGAGCGCGCAACGCCGGACGTTCTTTACGAAACCAAAAGTCAGGTCACCCCGGTGGAAGCCGAGTGGCGAGAAAAGATCTACCAGCAGTTGCTCAAGGTCATGGACCTGTCCTTGCTGGATTCCCTTGAACAGGCTGAGGCCGCGCGGCAGATTCGCGATATTTGCCAGCGCCTGCTCGATGAGCATTCGGCACCGGTGAGTACTTCCAGCCGCCAGTTGATCATCAAGCAGATCACCGACGAGGTGCTCGGCCTTGGTCCTCTGGAACCGTTGCTGGCTGATCACAGCGTGTCCGACATTCTGGTCAACGGTCATGCCTCAGTCTATGTCGAGCGCTTCGGCAAACTGCAACGCACCGATGTGCGCTTTCGCGATGATCAGCATTTGCTGAACATCATCGACCGCATCGTCTCCAGCCTGGGTCGGCGTATCGACGAGTCCTCGCCGTTGGTGGATGCCCGGCTCAAGGACGGTTCGCGGGTCAACGCGATTATCCCGCCGCTGGCCATCGACGGCCCGAGCATGTCGATCCGACGCTTTGCGGTGGACCTGCTCAATACCGACAGTTTGATCCAGGTGGGGACGTTGACCCCGGCCATTGCCCTGCTGCTCAAGGCGATTGTCCGTGGGCGCTTGAATGTGCTGATTTCCGGCGGTACCGGCAGCGGCAAGACCACCATGCTCAATGTCCTGTCCAGTTTCATTCCGCACAACGAGCGGATCGTCACCATCGAGGACTCGGCCGAACTGCAATTGCAACAACCCCACGTGGTGCGTCTGGAAACCCGGCCTTCGAATATCGAGGGGCGTGGCGAGGTGAGCCAGCGGGAATTGGTGCGCAACAGCCTGCGGATGCGTCCGGACCGCATCGTGATCGGTGAAGTGCGCGGCGTCGAGGCGCTGGACATGCTGACAGCGATGAACACCGGCCACGACGGCTCGTTGACCACGATCCACGCCAACACCGCGCGCGATGCGTTGGGGCGGATCGAGAACATGGTGTCGATGACCGGGGCGACCTTCCCGATCAAGGCTATGCGTCAGCAGATCGCGTCGGCCATTGATGTGGTGATCCAGCTGGAACGCCAGGAGGACGGCAAGCGCCGCCTGGTCAGCGTGCAGGAAATCAACGGCATGGAGGGCGAGATCATCACCATGACTGAAATCTTCTCCTTCGCGCGCCATAGCATGGGCGAAAGCGGCGAGGTAATCGGGGATTATCGACCCAGCGGCATGATCCCGGCCTTCCGTGATGTACTGGCCAAGCGCGGCATCGAGTTGCCGCTGACGATGTTCAGGCCTGAGTGGATGGAGGCCCGGCAGTCATGAACAATATTCCTGGTTCGTTCATTCTGATGTTCCTCGGTATGGTGTTTATCGCCGTGTTCCTCCTGTCTCAGGGCGTGGTGGTGCCGGTGTTCGGCGAGGCCGGCAAGATGCGCAAGCGCATCCGTGGCCGTTTGCATGTACTGGAGAAGGCCAACAATCTGCCCAATATGCAGACGGTGTTGCGACAGAAATACCTGACGCGTTTGTCGCCACTGGAGGCCAAGCTTGAGCAGCTGCCTTTTATGGAAACATTGACGCAAATGATTGAGCAATCCGGCCATGAATATCGTGCTTATCGGGTGCTGTTGCTCGGGCTGTTCCTGGGCGCCTGTGCAGGCATCTCGATCTGGATGATCTCGTCAGTCTGGTGGATGGCGCTGCTGGCGGGTTTCGTGGCCTTCTGGTTACCAGTAATGAAAATCTCTCGCGACCGTGGCAAGCGTTTCGCTGCGTTCGAGGAAGGCCTGCCGGATGCGCTGGATGCCATGTGTCGCGCTCTGCGTGCCGGGCACCCATTCAACGAAACTCTGCGCCTTGTGGCCGAGGAGCATAAGGGGCCGGTCGCTCAGGAGTTCGGCTTGACCTTCGCCGATATCAACTATGGCAATGATGTGCGCCGGGCCATGCTCGGCCTGCTGGAGAGGATGCCCAGCATGACGGTGATGATGTTGGTGACCTCTATCCTCATCCATCGCGAGACCGGCGGCAATCTGACAGAAGTGCTGGAGCGTCTGAGTCGGCTGATTCGCGGGCGCTTCCGCTTTCAGCGCAAAGTCAAAACCCTGTCGGCGGAAGGGCGCATGTCGGCCTGGGTACTGGTGGCCATTCCCTTCGTGTTGGCGATCGGGATCGTACTCACCAGCCCCAGTTACATGCCTGTGCTGATCAATGATCCCACCGGCCACAAGCTGATCATCGGGGCGTTCTGCGCCATGTTGATCGGAATTTTCTGGATACGCAAAATCATCCGGATTCAGGTTTAAGCGATGTTCGCTACCGGGAGGTACAGGTCATGGACTTTTTACTCGGGTTGTTCAGTCGGGTCACGGCAAACGAGGAGGTGGCGCGCCTGTTGTTCCTCTGCGCGATTGGTTTGAGTACGGTGCTTGCGGTCGCCGCCGTGATCTTGCTGATGATGGGGCTTCAGGATCCAGTGCAGCGTCGCCTGGCGCTGATCAAGCGTGGTCATTTAGGCAACACCGCCGGGCAGGAAGCCCCGGGTAATCTGCAACTGTTGCTGGAGCGGGTCGGCCAGCGCTTTGGCTCGGCCGAATCGGCTCAGGCGTCCGTCACCCAGACCCTGTTAATGCATGCGGGGTACCGTTCCTCTTCGGCGGTCCAAATGTATTGGGCCGTGCGCTTGATTTTGCCGCTGTTATTTATCGGTATTGCCTTGCTGCTGTTGCCGATTATTCCCAAGGTTTCCCTGATATTGGGGTTGTTGTTGGTGGTCTTGGTGGCCGGTATCGGATGGTTGGTGCCAGCGCTGTATGTCGCCAAGCGCAAGCAGTTGCGACAAGGTCGGCTGCGTGCTGCGTTTCCGGATGCGCTGGATCTGATGGTGGTGTGCGTGGAGTCGGGCCTGGCCTTGCCCACGACGATCGAACGGGTGGCTGAGGAGATGTCGGTCAGTCAAGTCGAACTGGCCGAAGAGCTGGCCCTGGTCAATGCGCAAATCCGCGCGGGCATTTCCAGTACCGAGGCGCTCAAACAACTGGCCGTACGCACGGGTCTGGATGACGTACAAGGGCTGGTCAGCCTGTTGGCGCAGAGTATCCGCTTTGGTACCAGCGTGGCCGAAACCCTGCGCATCTACGCCGATGAATTCCGTGACCGGCGTACGCAGGCCGCCGAAGAGATGGGGGCTAAAATCGGTACCAAGCTGATATTTCCACTGATTTTCTGTCTATGGCCGAGCTTCTTTCTGGTCGCTATCGGCCCGGCCCTGATTGGGGTACTCAGAGTATTCGGTAAGTGAACAGGAGTGGCTTGCTGTCGAACAGGATGGCTGTACTGCATAAGAACGAGGTGGAGCAGGCGAACAGAGTGCATTCACTCCAATCGCTTGCTCCACCTTGTAGTACCTGAACTGTATTTTCCTGCACTCGTGATTGAGCCTGGCTTTTTAGCCAGGCCACTCTGGACTACGCCAGAGGCTAATCACCCATCGAGAGACCTCAGTTGCCGATGGTCATTTGTCCCGCTGAATCCTGGTCAAAATATTGCGGAATCGGGTAGCTGAAGCTATTCAGCCAGCGTTGCATGGCCAGGTCACGTTCGGTGGCCGAAGCGGTTTGCGGTTTAGGGGAGGCAACCACACCGCGAATCTGCAACTGCAACCACTGTTCGGTGCCTTGTTGATACGGCGAAGAAGGACCCGGCTCAATAGCCCAGGCAGTGGTGGACAGGCAAGCCATGCACACGATCAACAGCCTTTTGGTTTTCATCTCAACTCCTCGTACGTTCTACTTGTTCGCACTGGAAGAGGCATCGGCTACCTCAGTCTTGCGATTCCCCTCGGAAGCCACCACTTTATTGGCGGAGGTCTTGAGTTTTTCCGCGCGGGTTTGAGCCTCTGCGACTTGTTTGGGGCTCAAGTCGGCGCGGGTCACGAGTTCGGCAGCCGCCTTCCAGTTATCCTGGTAGATCAGCAGCGTCACCATATTGAGTGCCGCCAGTGTGTTTGCCTGCTTGAGCTCCATGGCGGTCATGAACTCAAAGCGTGCTTCAGGGATCCGTCGCTGATTGAGGTAGACGACCCCCAGGTCATTGCGCATCCTGTCATCGGTGGGGGCCATCTTCACCGCGCGCTCAAGGTGAGTGGCGGCGTTGGCGTTATCATTTTTGGCGGCGGCCAACTGACCCAGGCCATGTTCCCCTTCAGCCGTCAGACAGGTGCCGAGCAAGCTTTCGTACAACGGTTGCGCGTCGCCGCTACGCCCCATCATGCGCAGCACCCGAGCCTTGCGCAGGCGAACCTGGACCAGGTTATCGGGCAAACCTTCCAGATTCGCCAGGCTGGCATACAAACGGCCTTCGTCGGCCATGTTGTCGGCCAGGTTCAGGGACAGTTCTTGCTCCGAACCGGGCTTGGCACAGCTGGCCGGTCGCGAAGACATGCCATTGCTGGCACAACCTGCGAGCATTAATGTCGCCGCTATTGCAATGACTGCTTTCATCGAAGGTCCCCTGGCTAAAACAGATTGAACGCCTGGCCAATGGCAATAAGGTTGGCCCGGCAAGCGTTCAAAGTCGCCGTTACGAGTGAAGGCGAGACAAGTCAGGTTCAGATTCATTGCGAGAGCCCGCTACGACTGTCGAAGTCGCCATTTTCCAGGAAGAACATGCGGTAGAAGTTCGGGTCGTAATTGCGCAGTTGCTCACCAGGCAATGACGGTAGTTGTGCATTGGCCGCCAGCGGCTGGACCAGATGGGGGGTGACGATCATCAGCAGTTCGCGCTCTTCACGGTTGATGGTGTTGTCGCGGAAAAACGCGCCCAGAACCGGGATGTCGCCCAACCCCGGAAATTTGTTCACCTGGGAATCGTTGTGGGTGCTGATCAGGCCGCTGATAACGAAGCTTTCGCCGTCGGCCAGGGAGATGCTGGTATCGGTACGGCGCACGGTCAGGGCCGGGACCACCGTGCCGGCGATGCTCACGGCGTTGGTGAAATCCAGTTCACTGACTTCCGGTGCCACCTTCAGCGCGATACGGTTTTTCCCGACGATGGTCGGCGTCAGGGTCAGGCGGATACCGAACTCCTTGTACTCGATGGACACGTTATCGCTGCCTGAACTGGGCACCGGAATCGGTATTTCACCGCCGGCCAGGAAGCTCGCACTCTGCCCGCTGAGCGCTACCAGGCTTGGCCGCGCCAGGGTGTAGGCGAAACCACTGCCTTCCAGCGCGTTGAGCGCCACCAGGGTATTGCCGGTAGCAAACGTAAGGTTGAAGTTGTTGTTGTTCACCGGTATCACCGGCGTGACGATGCCGTTGATGGTGGGCAAGGTTCTCGGCGAGCCGAACAGGAAGTTGCCGCGGATGCCGAAAATCGAAGCGGAGGCTTCCTTGAGCTTGGTCCGGCTGACTTCAACGAAGCGGATATCGGTCTGCACCTGACTCGGCAGCAACAGGTCGTCGGAAGGCACCGACGGCACGCTGGTCAGCGCCGCTGTGGCCTTACCCTTGACGAACACCATGCTTTGGCGAGGCGTTTTAGAACAGGCGGTCCAGACCATCAGGCTGGTGGTCCCCGGTGCAATGCCCGTGAGTATGAAAGCGTTGCTGCCGCTGGGTTGCACGTCGGCAATCTTCGGGTCACCCACCGCCAGTTGTGTTACCGGAACGGGGCTGCGCAATTCATTCTGCAGCCCCTGACCGACCTCGTACGTTGTCGGCCAACTGTCCAGTTGCGGGCAATTGGCCGGCGCGGCCTGAGCCGCATCCACGCTGAGGCCCATCCAGAACAGGCCATGGATAATTCGCTTGATAGCGGGCTCGGTACGAAAGCTCATTAAGGACATCCTCGCTGGATAGGCCATCTTCAGGCTGACTGAGTCGTCTCGGATCACTTCACGGGGACCGGACTATCCCCCCCAATGCGCCAGACCACTCATCCATGGCCCAGGCGTTATTCCTTGTGTGCTACACACGAGCGGGCGCAATTCGCTGACCTGGATGGACAGCGAGCGACCTTTGCTGAAACGGTTTTTAGTGATCCGGTAACCTGGACTGCCCGCCAGAGCGATATTCGCGGACATGGAGGGCACTGCCCGCCGACCTGGCTCCCCCGGAAAGTCATCGGCAATGAAGGTACAGCGCCGGAAAGTGCCTGCCAGGATCATAGTGAGGTAACTCCTTTTGCCAGTCTGCTATCTGATCACTGAAGCTAACGTGGAAAATCGAGCCGTTATGACTTCTTATGGTTTGAAGGTAGTTCAATCAAACCAAAGTGCCATGAGTTAAACGAAAACTATTGGTGCAAAGACTGGAGACAGGTGGGTGGGCAGGGTCGCAGCGTAGTGCAGTTGCCTGATGTCGATGGGGGGGCTGAGGCAAAAAAAGTTCATCACGCAATCCCGGGAAACACCGATAAAGCAATACCTGTAGGAGCCAGCTTGCTGGCGATGGACTCAAGTGCGCCGCGTTTATCCAGTTCACACGGGTTATCGTTAACGACCATCGCTGGCAAGCCAGCTCCTACAAGAGCGCGCGTCCGAGTCGAAACCAGTGAAAGAACCATAAAAAAGGCCCGCATGCTCAAGCATGCGGGCCTTTGGCATGACGGATTGAAGAATCAGTGCTTGCTGTCCTGGTTCGACAACGCCAGCAGCTGCTTTTCCTGGTTCCAGTCGAAAGGTTCGTCGTTCTGCTCGGCTTCGAAGCGACGCTCTTCCAGTGCCTGGTACAGGTCGATTTCATCATCGGGCATGTAATGCAGGCAGTCACCGGCGAAATACCACAGCAGGTCGCGTGGAACCAGATGAGCGATTTGCGGATAGCGAGCGATGACCTGGCACAGGATGTCCTGGCCCAGGTACTGGCTTTCGATCGGGTCGACCGGCAGCAGCGCCAGCAGTTCGTCGAAGCGCTCAAGGAACAAGGCATGGCTTTCGTCGGGAACCTGCTCGGCCTCACCTACGGCGACCAGGATGCTGCGCAGGTGGTCGAGTAAAACGAGATGATCGGCAACGATGTTGGACACGAGATAAGTCCTCAAGAGCAAAACGGGCGCGGGAGTATAAAGCGCCTGCGCCCGTTTTTACATGTTTGAGGGGATCAGCGGACTTTTCCCTTGGCCAGTGCCAAAGCCTTTTTGTCAAAATCATCGACATCGATCACCTTGCGCCGGGCCGCTTCGGCTTCACGCAGGGTCTGGGCTTCCACCGGCTGCAATACGCCAGCCTCGAGTGCCGTATCGATCACCGACTCGCCAGCCACCGGTTTGACCTGACCACTCTTGAGCGCGACGTGCAGTTTTTTCTGCAAAGGCTGTGCGGCGCTCAACAGATTGCAGGCGTGTTGCAATGCACCGACCGGATCGTCGCTCGCCTGTGGGCGATAGCAACCCTGGAGCAATTCCTCCAGGGCCGGATCGCCCTTGGCGCGGCCAATCAATGCAGCGACTTCGGCACCCAGTTTGTCCGATGGTCCTTTGTGCCGGCGACCGAACGGGAACACGATCACCCGCAACAGGCAGCCCACGACTTTGTTCGGGAAGTTGCTCAGCAGTTCATCCATGGCGCGCTCGGCCTGACCCAGGCTTTCCTCCATGGCCCAGGCCAGCAGCGGCGTCATGTACTGCGGTGAATCGAGATCGTTGTAGCGCTTGAGTGCGGCCGAGGCCAGGTAGAGGTTGCTCAGCACGTCACCCAGCCGTGCGGACAGACGTTCCCGGCGCTTCAGCTCACCACCCAGCAGCATCATGCTGAGGTCGGCGAGCATGGCGAAAGCCGCGGCCTGACGATTGAGTGCGCGGAAATAACCCTGGCTGAGTTTGTCGCCCGGGCTGTGTTCCAGGTGCCCGAAACCGAGATTCAACACCAGCGTACTGGCGGCGTTGCTCACAGCAAAACCGATGTGCTTGAGCAGCAGGCCATCGAACTCTGTGAGCGCCTGATCCTTGTCTTCACGAGCGGCCAGGGCCATTTCCTTGAGGACGAAAGGATGGCAGCGAATCGCGCCCTGGCCGAAGATCATCAGGTTGCGCGAGAGAATGTTCGCGCCTTCCACGGTGATGAAGATCGGCGCGCCGTTCCATTTGCGACCGAGGTAATTGTTCGGCCCCATGATGATTGCCTTGCCTCCGTGCACGTCCATCGCATCGCTGATGCAGTCGCGGCCGCGTTCGGTGAGGTGGTACTTGAGGATCGCCGACAGCACCGACGGTTTCTCGCCCAGGTCGACCGCATTGGCGGTCAGCATGCGGGCGGCGTCCATCATCCAGGTGTTGCCGCCAATGCGGGCCATGGCTTCCTGAATGCCTTCGAACGCGGCGATCGGTACGTTGAACTGCTCGCGAACCTGAGCGTATTGGCCCGTCACCAGACTGGTGAACTTGGCCATGCCGGTGCCCACCGCCGGCAGGGAAATCGAACGCCCGACCGACAGGCAATTCATCAGCATCATCCAGCCTTTGCCGAGCATTTCCTGGCCGCCAATGAGGAACTCCAGCGGGACGAACACATCCTTGCCGGCGTTCGGGCCGTTCATGAACGCGGCGCCCAAGGGCAGGTGGCGGCGACCGATCTCGACGCCGGCGATGTCGGTCGGAATCAGCGCGAGGCTGATTCCCAGGTCTTCGTTGTCACCCAGCAGATGATCCGGGTCGTAGGCCTTGAAGGCCAGGCCGAGGAGGGTGGCCACCGGGCCGAGGGTGATGTAGCGCTTTTCCCAGTTCAGGCGCAGGCCGAGGACTTCCCGGCCCTCCCATTCACCTTTGCAGATCACCCCGGAGTCCGGCATGCCGCCAGCATCGGAGCCGGCCAAGGGGCCGGTGAGGGCAAAGCACGGAATGTCGTCGCCACGCGCCAGGCGTGGCAGGTAATGATTGCGTTGTTCATCGGTGCCGTAATGCAGCAACAGTTCGGCCGGGCCGAGGGAGTTGGGGACCATCACGGTGGAGGCGAGGTCGCCGCTGTGGCTCGCCAGTTTCATCGCCACTTGCGAGTGGGCATAGGCGGAGAAACCCTTGCCGCCAAACTCCTTGGGGATGATCAGGGCAAAAAAGCCGTTGTCCTTGATGAATGTCCAGGCTTCGGGCGGCAGGTCCATGGTTTGGCCGAGCTGCCATTCGCTGACCATGCTGCAGAGTGTTTCGGTCGGCCCGTCGATGAAGGCCTGTTCCTCTTCATTCAGTTGCGCTTTGGGATAGGACAGCAGTTTGCTCCAGTCCGGACGGCCACTGAACAGTTCGCCGTCCCACCAGACCGTGCCGGCGTCGATGGCATCGCGCTCGGTCTGCGACATCGGCGGCAGGGTTTTCTGGAACCAGTTGAACATTGGTGCGCTGAACAATTTGCGGCGCAGGTCGGGCAGCAGCAAGGGGGCGGCGACGGCGGCGATCAATACCCAGTAAACCAGCAACAACCAGCCCGGCGCGCGGCTGAAAGCGCCCATTGCCACGACGTAGACAGCCACGATACCCAGGGCGGGCAGCGGGGCGATGCGGCGGTGGGCTAAATAGGCAATCCCGACCAGCAGAACCAGTATCCACAACAGCAGCATATTCATTCCTCCGTGAAACCAGGGCGAACCAGCCCACAGAGCTTAGACGGCATCCGCAAAACAGGCTGGTCAGAGCGATGTGATTGGAATCGTGGGAAACCCCGGATGATTTTCGTGCGACAGATTGGCCGCACACGTGGGAAAAACGTTCATTGAGCGAGCGGCAAAGCGCCCATGTTTGGCCGAAACGTCGTTATCTCTGTGCTGAAGCTCTCGTTAGACTCGGGGCTTCCCCAGGAGATTTTTCTCATGCACGAGTATCTGAGTCCCGGTCGCTTCATCGATAGTGACCATCCGTCCGTGGTGGAGTTCGCCGAAAAACACCGTGGCGCCAGTCGCGATCCGCTCGAGCAAGCGATCAGTCTCTATTACGCCGTGCGCGAGGCGGTGCGCTACAACCCGTACACATTCAGTCGCGATCCACAGACCCTGCGTGGCAGTCATGCGCTGGCGACCGGGGAGAGTTACTGCGTGCCCAAGGCCACGCTGCTGGCAGGTGCAGCGCGGCATTGCGGGATTCCCGCGCGGATCGGCCTGGCGGATGTACGCAATCATTTGTCGACGCCACGGCTGCTTGAATTGCTCAAGAGCGACATGTTCGCCATGCACGGCTACACCGAGTTTTATTTGCAGGATCGCTGGGTCAAGGCGACGCCAGCGTTCAACCGCAAACTCTGCGACCTGTTCAATGTGGCGCCGCTGGAATTCGACGGGATCAACGACAGCGTTTTTCATCCTTTCAACCGCGATGGCGCGAAGCTGATGGAGTACCTCGTCGATCACGGCCAGTTCGCCGACGTACCTGAAGCGTTTTTTTTCGAACACCTGGAAAAATGCTATCCACACCTGTTCGGTGCACAGCAGCAACCGCTGTCGGGTGACATGCAGAGCGATTTGAGTCGCGCCTGATCCGGCGTATGCTGCCTGCCCACTTACCGAAAAAGAGGCGGTCATGCTGAAGATCTGGGGTCGGAAAAACTCGTCGAATGTCAGAAAACCATTGTGGGCCGCCGAAGAACTGGGACTGGCCTACGAGACTATCGATGCCGGTGGCGCCTTTGGTGTCGTCGATACGCCCGAATACCGCGCGATGAACCCCAACGGTCGCGTGCCGGTGATGGAAGACGATGGCTTCGTGCTGTGGGAATCCAACGCCATCGTGCGTTACCTGATGGCCCGTCACGCCGACGGTACGGCCTGGTATCCGGCGGATCTGCAAGCCCGTGCCAGTGCCGACAAATGGATGGACTGGACTACCTCAAGCTTTGCCGGTCCGTTCCGCACCGTGTTCTGGGGCGTGCTGCGTACCCCGGCAGACCAGCAGGACTGGCCCGCAATCAAGGCTGCGATCAAGGAATGCGACACGTTGCTGGCGATGGCCGATCAGGCGTTGGCGAACAAACCCTACCTGTCCGGAGACGAGATCGGCATGGGCGATATTCCCCTGGGCAGTTTTATTTATGCCTGGTTCGAGATGCCTATCGAACGCGCGCCCCAGCCTCATCTGGAGGCCTGGTACGCACGGTTGAAACAGCGTCCGGCGTACCGGAAAGCCGTCATGACCGCGTTGACTTAATACTCACTATCGACACACTTGACTGTACTTGTGTGGCGGCGACAAGCACCATTGCGTTCTTGCGACGTGGTTGCAATGCGCGCCGCCCGCCCTTACTTGATCCTTTCTTCCCTTCTTGGTGCGTAAATCAGATATGAGTTCCGCTCTGTCCATCCGGCAGCTAACCAAAACCTACGGCAACGGTTTCCAGGCCCTGAGTGGTATCGATCTGGATGTCGCCGAAGGTGACTTTTTCGCCTTGCTCGGCCCGAACGGCGCCGGCAAATCCACGACCATCGGCATTCTCTCGACCCTGGTGAACAAGACC
Source organism: Pseudomonas sp. GW821-FHT01C01 (assembly GCF_059422645.1). Lineage (NCBI taxonomy): Bacteria > Pseudomonadati > Pseudomonadota > Gammaproteobacteria > Pseudomonadales > Pseudomonadaceae > Pseudomonas > Pseudomonas sp. GW821-FHT01C01. The sequence goes on from NZ_JBWKXF010000007.1 coordinate 19,924, forward strand.
AGCGGCACGGTGAATATCTTCGGTCACGACCTGGACAAGAATCCTGCGCAGCTCAAACGCTCCATCGGCGTGGTACCTCAGGAATTCAACTTCAACCAGTTCGAAAAGACTTTCGATATCGTCGTGACCCAGGCCGGTTACTACGGCATCCCGGCGAAAATCGCCAAGGAACGCGCCGAACAGTACCTGACCCAACTCGGCCTGTGGGACAAGAAGGATGTGCCATCGCGTTCGCTGTCCGGCGGCATGAAGCGCCGACTGATGATCGCCCGCGCACTGGTTCATGAACCGCGCCTGCTGATCCTCGACGAACCGACTGCCGGGGTCGACATCGAGCTGCGTCGCTCGATGTGGAGCTTCCTCACCGAACTGAACCAGAAAGGCATCACCATCATCCTCACCACCCATTACCTGGAAGAGGCTGAGCAGTTGTGCCGCAACATCGGCATCATCGACCATGGCACCATCGTCGAGAACACCAGCATGCGTCAGTTGCTCAGCCAACTGCATGTCGAAACCTTTTTGCTGGACCTCAAGGGCGACCTGCCCGCCGCGCCGCAGTTGCTCGGCTACCCGTCCCGGCTGATCGACAGCCACACCCTGGAAGTCCAGGTGGACAAGTCTATGGGGATCACGGCGCTGTTCACCCAGTTGGCGCAGCAGAGCATCGAAGTGCTGAGCCTGCGTAACAAAACCAATCGCCTCGAGGAGTTGTTCGTGTCCCTGGTGGAGAAAAATCTGTCGAAGGTGGCGGTATGAGTTCCGAGCTGCGCCCCAACCTCGTAGCCCTCAACACCATCGTTTACCGTGAAGTCCGGCGTTTCACCCGGATCTGGCCGCAGACCTTGCTGCCGCCGGCCATCACCATGGTCCTGTACTTCGTGATCTTCGGTAATCTGATCGGTCGGCAAATCGGCGACATGGGTGGCTTCACTTACATGGAGTACATCGTGCCGGGGCTGATCATGATGTCGGTGATCACCAACTCCTACGGCAACGTGGTGTCGAGTTTCTTCGGCAGCAAATTCCAGCGTTCCATTGAAGAACTGATGGTCTCGCCGCTGTCGCCGCATACCATTCTGATCGGCTACACCTTGGGCGGTGTGCTGCGCGGGTTGATGGTGGGGATCATCGTGACCCTGCTTTCGCTGTTCTTCACCCACTTGCAGGTGCATCACCTGGGGGTGACGATTCTGGTGGTGGTGCTGACCGCGACGATCTTCTCGTTGCTGGGTTTCATCAACGCGGTGTTCGCGCGCAACTTCGATGACATCTCGATCATCCCGACCTTCGTGCTGACGCCACTGACCTACCTGGGCGGGGTGTTTTATTCGATCACTTTGCTGCCGCCGTTCTGGCAGACCGTATCCCTGGCCAACCCGGTGCTGCACATGGTCAACGCATTCCGTTACGGCATCCTCGGCGTATCGGATATCCGGATCAGCGTAGCGATTGCCTTCATGCTGGTTGCGACCGTGGTGCTGTATCTCGGTTGTGCACGGTTGCTGGTCAGCGGGCGCGGGATGCGCACCTGACCCGCAGCAAACCCTTGTAGGAGCTGGCTTGCCAGCGAAAGCGGCGGTTTAGTCGACAAAATTGTTGGCTGAACATACGCCTTCGCTGGCAAGCCAGCTCCTACACCAGATCCGGGTTGCAGCGAAGATCCCCTGTGGGAGCGGGCTTGCCCGCGAAAGCGTCAGCCCAGACACCACAAAAAAACGGCCTCCCACAGTGGAGGCCGTTTTGCATTTTCACATCCGGCTTTTCTTGCGCCGCTTCCATTGCCGGGTCACCCACCAGCGCCAGTACATCATCACCAGGAAGTAGGCCAGCGCCCCGAGTACCACTCCCGTCACGACTGAACCCAGCAGGAACGGTTGCCACAACGTCGAGATTTCGCCGCTGATCCATTCCCAGGTCAGCGAGTCCGGCAACTGCCGGGCGGGAACGTCCATCAGCCAGGCGCCGGCCTGGTAGGTGCAGAAGAATACGGCGGGCATGGTGATCGGGTTGGTCAGCCAGACCAGGCTCACGGCAATCGGCATGTTGCCGCGCACGATAATGGCGAGGATGGCCGCGAGCAGCATCTGCAACGGGATCGGCAGGAACGCGGCGAACAGACCCACAGCCATGGCGCGGGCAACGGAGTGGCGATTGAGGTGCCAGAGGTTCGGGTCATGCAACAGCGTGCCGAGAAAGCGTAAGGACTTGTGTTCCCTGATGCTCATCGGGTCTGGCATGTAACGTTTGAATAAGCGCCGGGGCATAAGGCTTCTCGGTCGGTCAAGGCGGCAAGTATGTCTGGATTCTATAAGCTGCCCATTCAGACTTTGTGACAATTATTGACGACGCCCATGCGACGGACGGGCTAAGCCTTGAAGGGGACTCTCAAGGACGGGCTTATGCGCACAGGGATGATGGCGCTGGCGTTGGGTCTGCTGACCTTGCGCTTTTTACCGGCATTGCCGCCGGTCTGGTTGTGGTTGGCGATGCCGCTGGCGGGTTTGATGTTGCTGCCGTTCAGGACCTATCCAGTGGCTTTTTACCTGTTCGGTTTGAGTTGGGCCTGCGCGAATGCCCAGTCGGCACTGGATGACCGACTGTCTCCGGGGCTGGACGATGAAACCCGCTGGGTCGAAGGACGGGTCACGGGGCTGCCCCAGCATGACGATGCAGTGGTGCGTTTCGAACTGGCCGACACTCAGTCCCGCCGCACTCATCTGCCGAAGCATTTGCGCCTGGCCTGGTATGACGGGCCGCCGGTGAACAGTGGCGAGCGCTGGCGTCTGGCAGTCAAATTGAAGCGCCCGGCCGGGCTCCTCAATCCGCAGGCCTTCGACTATCAAGCCTGGTTGCTGGCACAACGCATCGGGGCGACCGGGAGGGTCAAGGAGGGCGAACGCCTTGCGCAAGCCCAATGGGCCTGGCGCGATGGAATCCGTCAGCGTTTGCAAGCGGTGGATGCCCAAGGGCGAAGCGGCGCGTTGACGGCGTTGGTACTCGGGGACGGCGCCGGACTGAGTCGCGAAGACTGGCAGGTATTGCAGGACACCGGCACGGTGCATCTGCTGGTCATTTCCGGGCAGCACATCGGTTTGCTGGCCGGGGTGGTGTATCTGTTGATTGCAGGACTGGCCCGCCATGGACTGTGGCCGAGCCGTTTGCCGTGGTTGCCGTGGGCCTGTGGCCTGGCATTCGCCGCTGCACTGGGTTACGGGATGCTGGCCGGGTTCGATGTGCCTGTGCGCCGGGCCTGCCTGATGATCGGTCTGGTGTTGTTGTGGCGTCTACGGTTCCGGCATCTCGGTGCCTGGTGGCCGCTGTTGCTGGCGCTCAATGGGGTTTTGTTACTGGACCCGCTGGCGAGTCTGCAACCGGGGTTCTGGTTGTCTTTTGCGGCGGTGGCCATCTTGATATTCACCTTTGGCGGCCGGTTGGGCCCTTGGCGCTGGTGGCAGACCTGGACCCGTGCGCAATGGCTGATTGCAATCGGTTTGTGCCCGTTGTTGCTGGTGCTGGGGTTGCCTGTCAGTATCAGCGGCCCGTTGGCCAATCTGTGGGCGGTGCCGTGGATCAGCCTGCTGGTATTGCCGCCTGCTTTGCTCGGTACGCTGTTGTTGCCGGTGCCTTATGTCGGCGTGGGCCTGCTATGGCTGGCCGGTGGTTTGATCGATTGGCTGTTCCGGGGGCTGGCCCTGGTGGCAGGGCAGGTGCCGGCGTGGGTACCGATGGCGATCCCGTGGTGGGTATGGGGACTTGGCGCGCTGGGCGCATTTTTCCTGCTGTTGCCGCGGGGCGTGCCGCTGCGGCCGCTGGGCTGGCCGATGTTGTTGCTGCTGGTTTTTCCACCGCGGCCAATGGTGCCGCAGGGTATCGCTGACGTCTTGCAACTGGACGTGGGGCAAGGCCTGGCAGTCCTTGTGCGCACCCGCCATCACACGCTGCTGTACGATGCTGGCCCGCGCGTTCGTGATTTCGACCTGGGAGAGCGCGTGGTGCTGCCAACACTGCGCAAACTGGGTGTGGAGAATCTGGATCTCATGTTGATCAGCCACGCCGATGCCGATCATGCCGGTGGTGCACGCGCAATCGCCAAGGGAATGCCGATCAAGCAGGTGCTAAGCGGTGATCCCTTGGCGCTGCCGCTGGAATTGAAGGCCCAGGCCTGTGAAAGCGGTAAGCGCTGGACCTGGGATGGCGTGCAGTTCCGGTTGTGGCAATGGTCTTCCGCCAGTGACCGCAATCAGAGGTCCTGTGTCTTGCAGATAGAAGCCGCAGGTGAACGCTTGCTGCTGACCGGTGACATCGACACTGCCGCCGAACGAGCTCTGCTCGACAGCCCATTGGCGGTGCCCACCGATTGGCTGACGGCGCCGCATCATGGCAGTCGCAGTTCGTCATCCATGGCCTTGCTTGCCGGGTTGCAAGCAAGATCGGTGTTGATCTCGCGCGGCCAGGGCAATGCCTTCGGTCATCCGCATCCGACGGTCGTGGCGCGTTATCAAAAGCGCGGGATGGCGATCTACGATAGCGCTGAACACGGTGCCATTCGTCTGCAACTGGGGCGCTTCGAACCGCCGTGGACAATGCGCCAGGAGCGGCGTTTCTGGCGCGATCCGCCGCCCTTGAACCCATAACCGAGTGTTATTAAAGCCCGACCGGATGCGACATCACGGTCTTCGGTGCGCCCACCCCCTATGTTAGAGTGGCGCACTTTTTCGAGGGGACTGTCACTGTGTGGGAAATGGTCAAATCCGGCGGCTGGATGATGCTGCCGATCATTCTGAGTTCCATCGCGGCCATGGCGATCGTCGCCGAACGCCTCTGGACACTGCGAGCCAGCCGCGTGACCCCGGAACACTTGCTCGGGCAGGTCTGGGTCTGGATCAAGGACAAGCAGCTCAATAAAGAAAAGCTCAAGGAACTGCGCGCCAACTCCCCGTTGGGCGAGATCCTGGCGGCCGGCCTGGCCAACTCGAAACATGGTCGCGAGATCATGAAGGAGTGCATCGAAGAGGCCGCTGCCCGGGTGATCCACGAGCTGGAGCGCTACATCAACGCGCTGGGCACCATTGCCGCCATGGCGCCGTTGCTGGGTCTGCTGGGTACCGTGTTGGGCATGATCGAGATCTTCAGTTCGTTCATGGGCACGGGCATGACGACCAACGCCGCAGTGCTGGCCGGTGGTATTTCCAAAGCCTTGATTACCACGGCTTCGGGCCTGATCGTCGGTATCCCGTCGGTGTTCTTCCACCGGTTTCTGCAACGGCGCATTGATGAACTCGTCGTGGGCATGGAGCAGGAAGCCATCAAGCTGGTTGAAGTGGTGCAGGGCGACCGTGACGTTGATCTGGCTGAGGGCAAAGCGTGAAATTCCGCCGCAAGCAACGGGAGAACGTGGACATCAACCTCGTGTCGCTGATCGACGTGGTGTTTGTCCTGCTGCTGTTTTTCGTGGTGACCACCACCTTTACCCGTGAAACCCAGTTGCGCGTTGAGCTGCCGGAAGCGGTCAGTGGCGCATCTGCCGACGACCAGACCCGGCAGCTCGAAATCGCCATCAGTGCCGACGGTGTGTTCTCGGTGAACAACCATATATTGCCGAAAAGCGACCTGACCACGTTGATGGAAGCGCTGCAGAAAGAATCCAATGGTGATACCAACCTGCCATTGTCCATCAGCGCCGATGGCAAATCCCAGCATCAGTCGGTCATCACTGCGATGGACGCCGCCGGCAAACTCGGTTTCAGCCATTTGCGCATGACCACGATCGAGGCGGCGCCCCCCGCGCCCTGATGACCATGTCCGATCGATTGCTGGCCGCGTGGTACGCAGGTCATCCGGCCCTGAAGCTGTTGCAGCCACTGGAGTGGCTGTACCGGCGCGTGGTCATGAACAAGCGCAAGCGCTTTCTGGCGGGTGAGGGCGAGATCTATCAACCTCCGGTGCCACTGATCGTCGTTGGCAACATCACCGTTGGCGGTACTGGCAAGACGCCGCTGATTCTGTGGATGATCCAGCATTGTCAGCGCAGCGGCCTGCGGGTCGGCGTGGTCAGTCGTGGATACGGCGCCAAGCCGCCGCAGTTGCCGTGGCGGGTCGAGGCCGAGCAGAGCGCCGACATCGCCGGTGACGAGCCGTTGCTGATCGTCCAGCGCACGGGCGTGCCGTTGATGATCGACCCCAATCGCAGCAACGCTGTCAAAGCGTTGCTGGCCAGTGAGCCGCTGGACCTGATCCTGTCCGACGACGGCATGCAGCATTACCGCATGGCCCGCGACCTGGAACTGGTGTTGATCGACGCCGCCCGCGGCCTGGGCAACCGCCGTTGCCTGCCTGCCGGGCCGTTGCGCGAACCGGTCGAGCGCCTGCAAAGCGTTGACGCGGTCCTCTACAACGGTGCCGCGGCTGACCGCGAGGATGGTTTTGCCTTTCAATTGCAACCTGCCGCGCTGATCAATCTGCGCAGCGGTGAACGGCGTCCCCTTGACCACTTCCCCTCCGGCCAGGCCCTGCACGCGGTGGCTGGCATCGGCAATCCGCAACGTTTCTTCAAAACCCTCGAAACGCTACACTGGCAGCCAGTTCCGCATGCGTTTGCCGACCACGCCGAATACAGCGTGGCGGCTTTGAATTTCACGCCGTCATTGCCGTTGGTGATGACGGAAAAGGATGCGGTGAAATGCCGTGCCTTTGCCGCCGCCGATTGGTGGTATCTGGCGGTTGATGCTGTGCCGTCGCCGGCCTTCGTGGCCTGGTTCGACACACAGCTGATGCGCCTGTTGCCGGCTCGTTTGTTGCCTTAAATCCGTTTTTTCAAGGGAATGCTCATGGACACCAAATTGCTCGATATCCTCGCTTGCCCGGTCTGCAAAGGCCCACTCAAACTCAGCGCCGACAAGACCGAGCTGATCAGCAAGGGCGCCGGCCTGGCCTACCCGATTCGCGACGGCATCCCGGTGATGCTCGAATCCGAAGCACGCACCCTGACCACCGACGAGCGCCTGGACAAATGACCACAGCCTTTACCGTTGTCATTCCGTCGCGTTACGCCTCCACCCGCCTGCCGGGCAAGCCGCTGCTGCTGATCGGCGGCAAGCCGATGATCCAGCATGTCTGGGAACAGGCGAGCAAGAGCAGCGCCGAGCGGGTGGTGGTGGCCACCGACGACGCGCGCATCATCGAGGCCTGCAAAGGCTTTGGTGCCGAAGTGGTGTTGACCCGTGAAGATCACAATTCCGGCACCGATCGCCTGGCCGAAGTCGCGATGAAGCTGGGCCTGGCGCCCGATGCCATCGTAGTCAACGTCCAGGGCGACGAACCGCTGATCCCGCCGAGCGTGATCGATCAGGTTGCCGCCAACCTGGCCGCCCACGCTGAAGCGCGCATGGCCACCCTGGCCGAGCCGATCGAAGACGTGGATACCCTGTTCAATCCCAACGTGGTCAAGGTCGTCAGCGACCTCAATGGCCTGGCGCTGACGTTCAGTCGTTCCACTTTGCCCTGGGCGCGGGACGCATTCGCCGTGAACCGTGAGCAGTTGCCGGAAGGTGTGCCGTATCGCCGCCATATCGGCATCTATGCCTACCGCGCCGGTTTCCTGCAGGATTTCGTCAGCTGGGGTCCATGCTGGCTGGAAAACACCGAGTGCCTGGAACAGCTGCGAGCCCTGTGGCACGGTGTGCGCATTCACGTTGCTGACGCACTGATCGCGCTGCCAGCCGGTGTCGATACGGCTGAAGACCTTGAGCGCGTCCGTCGCCTGCTGGAGGCGTGATGCGGGTTCTGTTTGTCTGCCTGGGCAACATCTGCCGCTCTCCCACGGCCGAAGGCGTGCTGCGGCATAAGTTGCGTGAGGCGGGGCTGGCTGAGCGGGTCGAAGTCGCTTCCGCCGGCACCGGTGACTGGCATGTCGGCAAGGCGCCGGACAAGCGCAGTCAGGCCGCGGCGAAGTTGCGCGGCTATGACTTGTCCGCCCAGCGCGCCCAACAAGTCACCCGCGCCGATTTCGCCACGTACGACCTGATCCTGGCGATGGACAACAGCAACCTGCGCAACCTCAAGGCCTTGCAACCGGCCAAGGGCAAGGCTGAGTTGGACTTGTTCCTGCGCCGTTACCAGTCGGAAGTCGATGAAGTACCGGACCCGTACTACGACGGCGAACAAGGCTTCGAGCAGGTACTGGACCTGATCGAGCGCGCCAGCGATTTACTGGTGATCGAATTGAAGGGACGGTTATGAGTTTGCAGGTTCAATCGCAGGTTTCGCTCAAGCCGTTCAACAGCTTTGGCGTGGATGTCCAGGCCCGGCTGTTTGCCGAGGCCCATAGCGACGCCGATGTGCGTGAAGCCTTGGCCTATGGGCTGGAGTATAAGGTGCCGGTGCTGGTGATCGGCGGTGGCAGCAACCTGCTGCTGACGGCGGATATCGATTCACTGGTGCTGCGCATGGCCACTCGCGGGATTCGCGTGCTGAGCGATGACGGTAGCAAGGTGGTGATTGAAGCCGAGGCGGGTGAGCCTTGGCATCCGTTCGTGCAACACACCTTGGCCCAGGGGTTGTCCGGTCTGGAAAACCTCAGCCTGATTCCCGGCACCGTCGGCGCTGCGCCAATGCAAAACATCGGCGCTTATGGCGTCGAGATCAAAGACGTGTTTGCCGGTCTGACCGCGCTGGATCGCCAGAGCGGTGAACTGCGCGACTTCACACTGCAAGAGTGCAACTTCGCTTACCGTGACAGCCTGTTCAAGCAGGAACCGGGGCGTTGGTTGATCCTGCGTGTGCGTTTCGCCCTCGACCGTGCCGCGCACTTGCACCTCGAATACGGACCGGTACGTCAGCGCCTGACCGAACAAGGCATCGACCATCCGACCGCCACCGATGTCAGCCAGGCCATTTGCAGCATCCGCAATGAAAAACTCCCGGACCCCGCCGTACTCGGCAATGCCGGCAGTTTCTTCAAGAATCCCTTGGTGTCGGCGGCGTTGGCCGCACGAATCAAGGGTGAGTACCCGGACCTGGTGGCTTATGCGCAACCTGATGGCCAGATGAAATTGGCTGCCGGTTGGCTGATTGAGCGGGCAGGGTGGAAAGGTTTTCGCGATGCCGACGCGGGTGTTCATAAGCTGCAGGCGCTGGTGCTGGTCAACTATGGCAGCGCAACGGGCCTGCAATTGCTGAACCTGGCGCAGCGCATCCAGAAAGACATTTCAGAACGTTTCCATGTCGACCTGGAAATGGAGCCGAACCGGTATTGAGCTAAGCTTTCAAGACGAATCAAAAAGCCCTGCACAACTTCATTTGTGCAGGGCTTTTTTGTTAATGCTCGGTTAACTTAGTCAGCTAACGATGCACACACTTGTTCCACCAAGGGCCCGGTGCAGACGTCTGTGTCCGCATAAGAGAGCCTATTAGCCTGAGTCGATCTGCGTGCGACCCACCGAGATCCAGCGGCAGATTGCTCGACCCCATAACTCAAGAACTATGCGGGCGTGCCCATGATTACCCTGAAACTCAATGGTCAAGACCATCAACTCGACGTGACCGAGGATATGCCGCTGCTCTGGGCGATCCGCGACGTGGCCGGTTACAACGGCACCAAGTTCGGCTGCGGTATGGGCCTGTGCGGGGCCTGCACCATTCATATCGAAGGGGCTCCGGCACGTAGTTGCATCACGCCCATCGGTTCAGTCGTTGGACAGAACGTCAGCACCATCGACAACCTGCACGCCGATCCGATCGGCAAAGTCGTACAGCAAGCCTGGCTTGACACGGCAGTCGCCCAATGCGGTTTCTGCCAGGGCGGGCAAATCATGTCGGCGACGGCGCTGCTCAAGACCAATCCGAACCCGAGCGACGAGCAGATCGAAGAGGCGATGGTCGGCAACATCTGCCGCTGCGGCACCTATAACCGTATCAAAACGGCCATCCGCCAGGCTTCCACTCACTTGAAGGAGGCCAAGGCATGAGCCATTTACCGAATGATTTTGCCTTGAGCAACCTCAGTCGCCGGGGCTTCCTTAAAGGGGTTGGCGCTACCAGTGCTTTGGTGCTGGCGGCGAGCTGGGGCTGGCAAGACGCATTTGCTGAAGAGAAAGAGAAAAAGTTCGGCGCTGACGGCATGCCCCACGGCTGGGTTGATGATCCCAAGGTCTATGTGAGCATCGCCGCCGATGGCACGGTGACCGTGATCTGTAACCGCTCGGAGATGGGCCAGGGCGTGCGCACCAGTCTGACCATGGTGGTGGCCGATGAGCTGGAAGCCGATTGGGCGATGGTCAAGGTGCAGCAGGCCCCCGGTGATGAAGTGCGCTTCGGTAACCAGGACACTGACGGCTCGCGTAGCATGCGCCACTGGTATGAACCGATGCGCCGTTGCGGGGCCGCTGCACGAGCCATGTTGGAACAAGCCGCCGCTGACCAGTGGAAAGTGTCGGTCGGCGAGTGCCATGCGCAACTGCATAAAGTCATTCATAAACCGTCGGGCCGCGAACTGGGCTATGGAGCGTTGGCCGCCGCTGCCGGCGCTTTGGCCGTACCGGCGCGTGACAGCCTGAGGCTCAAGCAACCTTCCGAATTCCGCTACATCGGCAAGGAAGGCACCAAGGCCATCGACGGTGAAGACATCGTCAACGGTCGTGCGATCTACGGTGCCGACGTACATTTCGAAGGCATGCTCTATGCCACCATTGCGCGGCCTGCGGTGTATGGCGGCAAAGTCAAAAGCTTCGATGGCAGCGCGGCGATGAAAGTCCCCGGCGTGGTCAAGGTAGTGCAGATCGAAAGCCGTCCGTTGCCTTCGGAGTTCCAGCCCCTGGGTGGCATTGCCGTGGTGGCGAGCAATACCTGGGCGGCGATCAAGGGGCGCGAGGCGCTGAAAATCGAGTGGGATGACGGCCCCAACGCCAGTTACGACTCGATTGCCTATCGCAAGGAGCTCGAAGCGGCCTCGCTCAAGCCCGGCAAGGTGGTGCGTAATACCGGCAACATCGACGAGGCCATGTCCAGCGCCGATAGCACGCTGGAAGCCTCCTACTACTTGCCGCATTTGTCACAGTCGCCGATGGAACCGATGGTCGCCATTGCGCGATTCAAGGACGGAGCGTGCGAAGCCTGGGGGCCAAGCCAGGCGCCGCAGGTCACGCGGGAACGGATCGGTGAACGCCTGGGTCTGCCGTTCGACAATGTCACGTTCAACGTGACCCTGCTGGGTGGCGGGTTCGGGCGCAAGTCCAAGCCTGACTTCATCATCGAAGCCGCCGTCCTCGCCAAGGAATTCCCCGGCAAAGCGGTGCGGGTGCAATGGACCCGCGAAGACGACATCCACTGTTCCTACTTCCACACCGTGTCGGCCGAGTACCTCAAGGCCAGTCTGAACAAGGATGGCCTGCCGTCCGGCTGGTTGCACCGTACGGTGGCCCCGAGCATCACCGCGTTGTTCGCGCCGGGCATGAACCATGAGGCGGCGTTCGAGCTGGGCATGGGATTCACCAACATGGCGTATGCGATCCCCAACATTCGCCTGGAAAACCCCGAGGCAACGGTGCATACCCGGGTTGGTTGGTATCGCTCGGTGTCAAACATTCCCCATGGCTTCGCGATCCAGAGTTTTATCGATGAACTGGCGCACAAGGCCGGGGAAGATCCGCTCAAGTACCAGATCAGATTGCTCGGTCCGGACCGTCAGATCGATCCGCGAACCTTGAGTGAAGAGTGGAACTACGGCGAATCCCCCGAGCGTTATCCGATCGACACCGCACGCCTGCGCACAGTACTGGAGACCGCCGCCAAAGCCGCCGGTTGGGGGCGCGAGCTGCCCAAGGGGCGCGGCCTGGGCCTGGCGGTGCATTACAGCTTCGTGACGTATGTGGCGGCAATGATCGAGGTGGAGGTCAAAGACGACGGCACGCTGGTGGTGCACAAGGCCGACATCGCCGTCGATTGCGGGCCGCAGATCAACCCCGAGCGGATTCGTGCGCAGTTCGAGGGCGCCTGCGTCATGGGCCTGGGGAATGCGGTGCTGGGGGAAATCAGCTTCAAGGACGGCAAAGTGCAGCAGGATAACTTCCACATGTACGAAGTGGCACGCATGTCCCTGGCGCCGAAAGAAGTAGCCGTGCATCTGGTGACGCCGCCGGGCAATGTTCCTTTGGGTGGTGTCGGTGAACCGGGCGTGCCACCGATTGCGCCAGCGCTGTGCAATGCGATCTTTGCTGCCACCGGCAAACGCATCCGCAATCTGCCGGTTCGTTATCAGCTGTCGGGCTGGCAGAAGGCCGAAGCCTGATGGACAGCGCCGATCTGAACGTCCTGCGCAGTGTGCTGCAATGGCATCGCGCCGGTCAGCGGGTGGTGTTGTACAGCGTGGTCGAAACCTGGGGCACTGCGCCCCGGGCACCCGGTGCCATGCTGGCCTTGCGTGAAGACGGCATGGTGATTGGTTCGGTCTCAGGCGGGTGTGTCGAGGATGACTTGATCGCCCGGCTGCACGATGGCCGACTTGCGCTTGACGGGCCGCCGGTGCAACTGATCACGTACGGCGTGACCCGCGAGGAAGCTGCACGTTTCGGCTTGCCCTGCGGCGGCACCTTGCGCCTGACCGAGGAACGCATCGACGATGGGGATTGGGTCGAGCAATTGCTCGCCCGTTGTGAGGCCCATGAAATCGTCGCGCGTGTACTGAACCTGGCCACCGGCGAAGTGCTTTTGCAGCCGGCCAGCAAAACTGACATGTTGACGTTCGACGGACAGACCTTGTATGCAATCTATGGCCCACGCTGGCGCTTGCTGCTGATCGGTGCAGGGCAGCTGTCGCGCTATGTTGCCGAAATGGCCCGCCTGCTGGATTTCGAGGTACTGATTTGCGATCCGCGTACTGAGTTCGTTTACGGCTGGGAGGAGCAGCACGGACGATTCGTTTCGGGCATGCCGGATGAGGCGGTGTTGAATATCCAGACCGATGAACGCACGGCCATCGTTGCCTTGACCCATGATCCGCGTCTGGACGACATGGCGTTGCTCACGGCCCTGGATTCCAAAGCCTTTTACGTTGGAGCGCTGGGGTCGCGAGTCAACAGCCAGAAGCGCCGGGAAAACCTGGCTCAACTGGGTTTGGCGCAACCGGCGATTGACCGTTTGCATGGTCCGATCGGTTTGCATATTGGCAGTCATAATCCAGCGGAAATCGCCTTGTCGCTCATGGCGGAAATCGTGGCGGTGAAAAATGGCGTCGAGCTGAAACAGAAAAAAAACCTGCAGGAGAGCGTATGAGCGAGTCCATCGGCGTCATCGTGTTGGCGGCGGGGCAGGGCAGCCGGTTTCGTCAGGTGGCGGGCGCCGAAAAGGATAAATTGCTGGTTGATTGCACCGGGCGTGACGGCGCGGTGCGGTCCGTGATCGAGCACACGTTGGTCAACCTGCCGGTCGCTCTGGACAAGCGCGTACTGGTGACGACCGCTGACCGCCCACAGGCGATGCGCATGGCTAAGGCCTATGGCTGCGAGATTGTACTGATCGAGTCGACGGGAATGGGTGACAGCATTGCCGCTGGAGTCGCTGCCTGCAAGCAACTTGATGGCTGGCTGATGGTGCTGGGGGATATGCCGTTCATCCTGGCCTCCAGTATCGAGAAAGTGTTGGCGGGTATCAGCGATCACAGTATTAGCGTGCCAGTGCAGGGCGGTGAGTACGGGCATCCGGTCGGGTTCGGGCGGGACTTCGCGGCGGGGTTGATGGCGTTATCGGGGGATCGTGGCGCGAAACCGCTGTTTGCCCAAGGGCGGGTGGTTGAAGTGGCCGTGGATGATCCCGGTGTGTTGTGGGATGTGGATGTGCCTGAGGCGTTGGAGTTCAGGTAGTTCCGGAGGTGATCCCCCTGTGGGAGCGGGCTTGCTCGCGAAGGCGGCCTGGCAGTCAACTGAGATGTTGGATGATCCACCGCCTTCGCGAGCAAGCCCGCTCCCACAAAGGGTAGTGTGATGATGAGGCATAAAAAAAGCCCCGCCTGGGATCACCAGGCGGGGCTTTTTCATGGCCGATGGAATCAGACGAGAGGTTTAGGCTCGTGCTCTTTTTCCAGGGCTTGTTCGTGTTGCTCTACCGCGTCCTGAACGGAGCGCGGCGCTTCGTGGATCACCGACTCGACCGGCTCGGCAGCGACTTCTGCGGCCGGGGCAGGAGCTGCCTCAACTACTTCAGCAGCAACCGGTGCAGGCTCGGCAGCGACAACCGCTTCAGCCGGAGCAGCAGCGGCAGCCAGTTCGGCTTCCTTCTGCAGACGCTCGGCTTCACGCTTGCGACGACGCACTTCACGTGGGTCGTTAGGCGCGCGGCCGCTTGGCGTCAGGGCGCTGACAGGAGCCGCCTCGACTACCGGTGCAGGTGCAGGCGCTTCGGCAACTACCGGTGCTTCAACGACTGGCGCTTCAACCACCGGCGCTGGAGCCGGTTCTGCAGCGGCAACCACCGGCTCGGAAACCATGGCTTCAGCCACTTCGGCTTCAGCGGCTGGTGCAGCGGTTTCAGCGACGGCTGGCTCGGCCACCCAGTTGAACGCCGTTTGCTCTTCACGTACTTCGCGAACGGTTTCGGTCACGGTTTCGACGACGGCTTCTGCAACCACTGGAGCCGGCTCGGCAGCTGCTTCAACGGCAGGCTGTGCCTCGGACGCTGGCGCCACTTCGATTTCCGGCGACGCGGTGATTTCGACCGGCGTGGTCGCTTCAACGACTGGCGCTTCGACTGCAGCAGTTTCCAGGGTAGCGGCAGTGGCGCGTTCGGCTTGCACGTTGGCTTCTGCTTCAGCCGGAGCGCTGATCACGCTGCTGGCAACGGCTGCGGTAACAGCCAGGCCGGCGGCCAGATCGGCAACGCTTGGTGCTTCGGCGTTTTCGCCGGACTCGGACTCTTCCGAACCTTCGATCACGTTGCCGTTGGCATCACGCTGACGCTCGCGACGGTTGCTGCGACGACGCTGGCCACGGGAGCGGCGGCGTGGACGATCGCCTTCGGCGTTTTCCTGACCGTCTTCCTGCAGTTGCTCTTCGTTGGTGGTCAGTTCTTCTTCGGCAGCGGCTGCGACAGCTTGTTCGGCACGTGGCTGACGCTCTTCACGCGGTGGGCGTGGAGCGCGCTCTTCACGTGGCTGGCGAGCTGGACGCTCTTCAGCGGTAGCAGCGGCGGCCGGAGCGGCATCCAGAGGCTCGCGCAGTTCACGAACGCGTTCTTCGCGCTCGCCACGTGGCTTGCGATCTTCACGCGGAGCGCGCGGTGCACGTTCTTCACGAGGAGCGCGTGGTGCGCGTTCTTCGCGGGCGACTGCCGGCGTTTCTTCACGGGACTCGCGAGGCTCGCGCACTTCGCGTGGCTGACGTTCCTCACGTGGTTCACGTGGTGCGCGTTCTTCACGCGGTGCACGCTCTTCGCGAGGCTTGCGCTCTTCATCGCGGCGAACGTTGCGGTTGCGGCTCTGCTGGCGACCGTTGCGACGCTCTTCGTTGCGGGCCGGACGTTCGGCGGCAGGTTTTTCAACCACAACCGGCGCAACAGGCTCTTCCTTGGTGGCGAACAGGCTCACCAGCGATTTCACCAGGCCTTTGAACAGGCTTGGCTCTGGCACGGCAACCGGGGCAGGGGCTGGAGCGGCAACTTCGGTCGGAACCGGAGCGTTGGCGCGGGCCGGAGCGGTCTTGACCGCCGCTTCCTGGCGTACCAGGGTGCGGGTCGCAGCGGCTGGCTGGACTTCTTCGACTTCGGCAGCGGCAGCGGCGATTTCGTAGCTGGACTGGTTGGTCGCGGCTTCCGGGCTGTCGTCACGCAGGCGCTGCACTTCGAAGTGCGGCGTTTCGAGGTGATCGTTCGGCAGGATGACGATACGGGCGCGGGTGCGCAGTTCGATCTTGGTGATCGAGTTGCGTTTTTCGTTGAGCAGGAACGCGGCCACCGGGATCGGCACTTGTGCACGAACTTCGGCGGTACGGTCTTTCAGGGCTTCTTCTTCGATCAGGCGCAGGATCGCCAGGGACAGCGATTCAACGTCACGGATGATGCCGGTGCCGTTGCAACGCGGGCAGACGATGCCGCTGCTTTCGCCCAGGGACGGACGCAGGCGCTGACGGGACATTTCCAGCAGGCCGAAGCGCGAGATGCGACCGACTTGCACGCGAGCGCGGTCGGCTTCCAGGCATTCGCGGACTTTCTCTTCCACGGCGCGCTGGTTCTTGGCAGGGGTCATGTCGATGAAGTCGATGACGATCAGGCCGCCGATGTCGCGCAGGCGCAACTGACGGGCGATTTCTTCGGCGGCTTCAAGGTTGGTTTGCAGCGCGGTTTCTTCGATGTCGCTGCCTTTGGTGGCGCGCGCCGAGTTGATGTCGATGGACACCAGGGCTTCGGTCGGATCGATCACGATGGAACCGCCGGAAGGCAGTTCGACCACGCGCTGGAACGCGGTTTCGATCTGGCTTTCGATCTGGAAACGGTTGAACAGCGGAACGCTGTCTTCGTACAGCTTGATCTTGCTGGCGTACTGCGGCATCACCTGACGGATGAAGGTCAGGGCTTCGTCCTGGGCTTCAACGCTGTCGATCAGCACTTCGCCGATATCCTGGCGCAGGTAGTCGCGGATCGCGCGGATGATCACGTTGCTTTCCTGGTAGATCAGGAACGGCGCGGCGCGATCCAGCGAGGCTTCCTTGATAGCGGTCCACAGTTGCAGCAGGTAGTCGAGGTCCCACTGCATTTCTTCGCTGCTGCGACCCAGGCCGGCGGTGCGCACGATCAGACCCATGTCGGCCGGGGCAACCAGGCCGTTCAGGGCTTCACGCAGTTCATTGCGCTCTTCGCCTTCGATGCGACGGGAGATACCGCCGGCACGCGGGTTGTTCGGCATCAGCACCAGGTAACGACCGGCCAGGCTGATGAAGGTGGTCAGGGCGGCGCCCTTGTTGCCACGTTCTTCCTTTTCGACCTGAACGATGACTTCCTGGCCTTCGCTCAGGACGTCCTTGATGTTGACGCGACCTTCCGGGGCTTTCTTGAAGTATTCGCGGGAGATTTCTTTGAGGGGCAGGAAGCCGTGGCGCTCAGAGCCGAAATCGACAAAGGCAGCCTCAAGGCTTGGTTCGATGCGAGTAATCCGGCCTTTATAGATGTTGGCCTTCTTCTGCTCGCGTGCACCGGATTCGATGTCCAGGTCGTAGAGGCGCTGGCCATCTACCAGTGCAACACGCAACTCTTCGGGTTGAGTTGCGTTAATCAGCATTCTTTTCATGTAGTACCGTCGGTTTCCGGGCTGCCGGAAACGGCGTTCGGCACACACGACTTCTCACGGTCGGTGTCAGGTGCGTCGGGAGTGGTTGGCCATTTCCCGTGTCCAGCGAAGTCCGGCCAATGTGGGCCTTCATCGCGACGTACGCGTCCTGCTTGCTGTGGCTACTTAAGCACTCAGTCAGGAGGAGGAATCAACCAGCGGCTGTGGACGAGATGAAGCGTCTTGATAAAGCCTGTTGCTACACAGTCCGGCGGTTGTGCATCTCCACCCTACACGTATCCCTGATAATTCGGGTGCTGCCGCGCGCAGAATCCGCAGCGGGTTGGCATTTACCGTGAGCTCCGAAAGGGGAGGTCACGCATCATGGCTAATTTAGGCGTTGTTTCCGATGCTTTCGCTCGGGGTCATTCGCAACTGACTGCACTTTGTGAACTGGCCGTGAATATGGCTCGCAAAACGAGTAAAAACTCTGCTTTGTGGCGTGATTCAGGCCTCATGTCACCTGCGCTCGTTACACCTGCAAACTCCACCGTTACGTAGCGAAAGCCCCGTAGGACGGCCTCGCGTCCTGGTGAATTGCGTTGGTCAGGGCCGGTTTTTGACCGTTGGTCCGCTGTCCAGGCCGCTTTTGGCGACGTTCGCGACTATAGCAGCAATGATTAAGTGCTTCAATTCCATAAAAAATTGTTATCATCCGCGCCATGACGACGACTACCCCCCCGACTCCAGGCGTACAACTGCTTGAGGTCTCGCCGGAATATGCCGGCCAACGTATTGATAATTTCCTTCTCGCCCGACTCAAAGGCGTGCCCAAGACCTTGATTTACCGCATTTTGCGCAAGGGCGAAGTGCGCGTGAACAAAGGTCGGATCAAGCCCGAGTACAAGCTGCAGGCGGGCGATATCGTGCGCGTGCCGCCGGTTCGCGTGCCTGAGCGCGACGAGCCGGTGCCGCTGGCACAAGGCCTGCTGCAGCGGCTCGAAGCCTCGATTGTCTTTGAAGACAAGGCGCTGATCGTGATCAACAAGCCCGCCGGCATTGCGGTTCACGGCGGTAGCGGCCTGACTTTCGGGGTGATCGAAGCCTTTCGTCAGTTGCGCCCCGATTGCAAAGAGCTCGAACTGGTTCACCGTCTCGATCGTGATACGTCCGGCCTGTTGATGATCGCCAAGAAGCGCAGCATGTTGCGCCACTTGCACACCGCGTTGCGCGGTGATGGCGTCGACAAGCGCTACATGGCGCTGGTCCGCGGCAACTGGGCGAGTTCGATCAAGCAAGTCCGTGCGTCGCTGGGCAAGAGCAATCTGCGCTCCGGCGAGCGCATGGTCGAGGTCGACGAGGAGGAGGGGAAGGAGTCCGTGACCGTGTTCAAGGTCCTGCGCCGCTTCGGCGACTTTGCCACCCTGATCGAAGCCAAGCCGATTACCGGCCGGACTCACCAGATCCGCGTCCATACCTTGCACGCCGGGCATTGCATCGCTGGCGACACCAAGTATGGCGATGAAGGTTTCAGCAAGGAAATCCGCGATCTGGGCGGCAAGCGCCTGTTCCTGCATGCCTACATGCTGACCGTGCCGTTGCCTGATGGCGGCGAGCTGAAGTTGCAGGCGCCGGTCGACGAAATGTGGGCCAAGACTGTGGAGCGATTGAGTGCGCCCATCTGATTACAAGCTGCTGATCTTCGATTGGGACGGCACGCTGGCCGACTCCATCGGCCGGATTGTCGAGGCGATGCATGTTGCCTCGCAGCGCTCCGGATTTGAGTTGCGCGATGATTTTGCCGTGAAAGGCATCATCGGCCTGGGCTTGCCGGAAGCGATCCGCACCCTGTATCCCGAGATTGGTGACGCCGAGTTGATCGCGTTCCGCGAGCACTATGCCGAACATTACATCGCGTCGGAGGCTGTGCCTTCGCCGTTGTTCGAGGGGGTGGTCGAGTCGCTCGAGGCATTTCGTGCCGAGGGGTATCATCTGGCTGTGGCGACCGGCAAGGCCCGTCGCGGGCTGGATCGGGTGTTGAAGTCCCATGGCTGGGAGAATTACTTCGATATCACCCGCGCCGCTGACGAGACCGCCAGCAAGCCCCATCCGCTGATGCTCGAGCAAATTCTCGCGCATTGCGAGGTTCGCCCGGAGCAGGCACTGATGGTCGGTGATTCGTCCTTTGATTTGCAGATGGCGCGCAACGCCGGCATGGGTTCGGTCGCCGTCAGTTATGGCGCTCAATCGATCGATGCGTTGAAGTTGTATGAACCGCAACTGGCCATCGACCATTTTTCTGAATTGCATGCCTGGCTGAGTCAGCGGGCTTAACCGGTTGTTTTTGGGGTGGATGGCATGACCGACGAATGGAAGGCGCCCGCCAAGGTGAGCGCAGAGAGCGGTGACGACAAAAGCTGGAAGCTGCTGGAAAAAACGCTGCTGGCCGGCGTGCAGGAGCAACGTCGGTCCCGTCGCTGGGGAATATTCTTCAAGCTTCTGACTTTTGTGTATCTGCTCGGCGCAATTGTTCTGTTTTCGCCGCTGATGGATATGGAAAAAGCCGCTACCCGCAGCGACCATTACACGGCGCTGATTGATGTAACGGGCATGATTGCCGACAAGGAGCCGGCCAGCGCAGACAATATCGTTGGCAGCCTGCGCGCGGCTTTCGAGGACGAGAAGGTCAAGGGCGTCATCCTGCGCATCAACAGTCCGGGCGGCAGTCCGGTGCAGTCGGGTTATGTCTATGACGAGATCCGTCGTCTGCGCGGCTTGCATCCGGACATCAAGTTGTACGCGGTCATTTCCGATCTGGGGGCTTCCGGTGCTTACTACATCGCCAGCGCGGCGGACCAGATCTACGCCGACAAGGCGAGCCTGGTCGGCTCCATTGGTGTGACGGCGGCAGGCTATGGCTTTGTCGGCACCATGGAGAAGCTGGGCGTCGAGCGTCGCACTTACACCTCGGGCGAGCACAAGTCGTTCCTCGATCCGTTTCAGCCAGAGAAGCCGGAAGAAACCGCCTTCTGGCAGGGCGTGCTCGATACGACTCACAAGCAGTTCATCAATAGCGTCAAGCAAGGGCGTGGCGATCGCCTGAAGGACAAGGAGCATCCGGAGCTGTTTTCCGGTCTGGTCTGGTCGGGCGAGCAGGCGCTGCCACTGGGATTGATCGATGGGCTGGGTAATGCCAGTTCGGTTGCGCGGGATGTGATCGGCGAGAAAGAGTTGGTGGACTTTACCGTTCAGGAGTCGCCATTCGATCGCTTCTCGAAAAAGCTCGGTGCCAGCGTGGCTGAGCATTTGGCGATGTGGATGGGTTTTAACGGTCCGTCGTTGCGCTGATTTTCATCGTGTAGAGAAACCGGCCCAAGTGGCCGGTTTTTTTCGTTTGAGCGCAGTCTCTGTAGCAGCTGGCGAAGCCTGCGTTCGAGTGCGCAGCGCTCGCCAAGACATCCACCGCGACCTTACAGGCGAATCGCGCACCGGAATTGCGAGCGCTGCGCACTCGAACGCAGGCTTCGCCAGCTGCTACATGCTTGTCGTGATCAGGGGATTCGTACGCCTTCGGCGAGCAGCATGTCCACGAGGCGAATCAAGGGCAGGCCGACGAGGCTGGTAGCGTCCGGGCCTTCGGTGCTTTGAAACAGGCTTACCCCCAGGCCCTCGGCCTTGAAGCTGCCAGCGCAATCGTAGGGTTGCTCGGCGTGCAGGTAGCGTTCGATGCGGGTCACGTCGAGTGTGCGCATGTGTACGGTGAAAGGCACGCAATCGACCTGGCAGTGCCCGGTCTGGCTGTTGAACAGGGCCAGGCCGGTCAGGAAGGTCACGCTGGCACCGCTGGAGGCCAGCAGTTGCTCGCGGGCTTTTTCGAGCGTGTGGGGCTTGCCGATAATCCGGTCTCCCAGCACGGCGACCTGATCGGAGCCGATTATCAGATGAGCGGTATGGCTATCGGCCAGGGCGCGTGCTTTCTCTTCGGCGAGGCGCTTGACCAGTTCGATGGCGGATTCGCCCGGGCGATGGCTTTCGTCGATATCCGGCGAGCTGCAAGTGAAAGGCAGCTGCAAGCGGGTCAGTAATTCCCGGCGATAGACCGAGCCAGAAGCAAGTAATAAAGGCAGCATGCGCATCTCCAGAAGGCAGGTGCGAATTCTAGCGAGGCTTCCAAGTGACGGACAGGGCTGAATTTCCTTTGACATGGGCGGGTGCATCCCTATAATGCTGCGCCTATGTTGAATGACCCGATTCCACCTCACGTTGACCCGCGCAAATTGGCTGATCGTGGCACCACCCTTCAAGGTGAAATGCTGCTGGCCGATTTGGAGAGACTCTGCGACCCGCTTTCCGACAATGTCGGTACGGTGCAGGCTAAATTCGTTTTTGAACGAGATGAACGTAAATCTGTGGTCATCCACAGCTTTATCGACACTGAAGTCAAAATGGTTTGCCAGCGTTGTCTTGAGCTGGTCACCCTGCCGATCCACAGCGAATGCAGTTACGCTGTGGTGAAGGAGGGTGCGAATACCCAGTCGTTGCCGAAAGGTTATGACGTGCTGGAACTGGGCGAAGATCCTTTGGATCTGCAGTCACTGATCGAGGAG
Organism: Pseudomonas sp. GW821-FHT01C01; assembly: GCF_059422645.1. Classification (NCBI taxonomy): domain Bacteria; kingdom Pseudomonadati; phylum Pseudomonadota; class Gammaproteobacteria; order Pseudomonadales; family Pseudomonadaceae; genus Pseudomonas; species Pseudomonas sp. GW821-FHT01C01. Next base: position 41,779 of record NZ_JBWKXF010000007.1, read on the forward strand.
GAGCTTCTGCTCGCCTTGCCCATTGTGCCTGCTCATCATCCGGAAGAATGCCAGCAGCCGGCGGGAGCAGATGAGCCCGAACCGAGCGAGGACGAGGTAACGCGGTCCAACCCGTTCAGTGTATTGGCGCAGTTAAAGCGTGACCCAAACGTTTAGGAGTTAATCAATTATGGCTGTTCAGCAGAACAAAAAATCCCGCTCTGCCCGTGACATGCGCCGTTCGCACGACGCTCTCGAGGCTAGCACCCTGTCTGTAGAAAAAACCACCGGTGAAGTTCACCTGCGTCACCACGTATCGCCAGAAGGCGTATACCGTGGCCGTAAAGTGATCGACAAGGGCGCTGACGAGTAATCACTTGTCCGCTCAAGTCATCGCGATTGACGCAATGGGCGGGGACTTCGGTCCCCGCAGCATTGTCCAGGCCAGCCTTGCTTGTCTGTCTGCTACGCCCTCGTTGCACCTGATCCTCGTTGGTCACCCCTCCCTTCTTGAAGAATTGATCGCTGGCCATTCGGCTGTGGATCGCGCGCGCCTGTCGATTGCCGCGGCGAGCGAAGTCATTACCATGGACGAAAAGCCCGCCCAGGCCTTGCGTGGCAAGCCTGACTCGTCGATGCGCGTGGCTCTTGAGCTGCTGCGCGACGGTAAAGTCCAGGCCTGTGTCAGTGCCGGCAATACCGGGGCGCTGATGGCGTTGTCGCGGTTCGTGCTCAAGACCCTGCCGGGCATTGATCGTCCGGCCATGGTGGCGGCGATCCCGACGCAAAAGGGTTACTGCCAATTACTCGACCTGGGTGCCAACGTCGATTGCAGTGCCGAGCATCTGTTGCAGTTTGCGCTCATGGGCTCGGTTGCGGCGGAGACCCTGGGCATAACGCGTCCGCGGGTGGCGTTGCTGAATATCGGCACCGAAGACATCAAGGGCAATCAACAGGTCAAGCTGGCAGCGACGTTGTTGCAAAGCGCCCGTGGCATCAATTATATCGGCTTTATCGAAGGCGACGGTTTGTACCGTGGTGAAGCGGATGTGGTGGTGTGTGACGGTTTTGTCGGCAACATCCTGCTCAAATCCAGCGAAGGCCTGGCGACCATGATTGCCGGGCGCATTGAGGCATTGTTCAGAAAGAACGTGGCCTCTCGCGTGATTGGCGCGCTGGCACTGCCCTTGATGAAGCGTCTGCAGGCTGACCTGGCGCCTGCCCGGCACAATGGCGCGAGCTTTCTCGGACTGCAGGGAATTGTGGTGAAAAGCCACGGTTCTGCCGGGGTTCAGGGTTTTCAAAGTGCCATTCAGCGAGCCTTGATCGAGATTCAGGAAAATCTTCCCGAACGCCTGCACGGTCGTCTGGAGGATTTGTTGCCTTAGGCGTTTTCGTCGGACAATGCTTAAATGTGACCGCTTGGTTCGATGGGCCATCCAACTGTCAGTTTCTTGCGTCCCCGAAGCGGGGCGCCAACTCTCCGACGACAAGATCATTAGGGGCTTGTTACATGTCTGCTTCCCTCGCATTCGTCTTCCCGGGACAGGGTTCGCAGTCCCTCGGCATGCTGGCCGAGTTGGGCGCACAACATCCGGTTGTCCTTGAAACATTCAAAGAAGCTTCCGATGCACTGGGTTACGACCTGTGGGCACTGACCCAGCAAGGGCCGGAAGAGCAACTCAATCAAACCGATAAAACCCAACCGGCCATTCTGACCGCCTCGATCGCCCTGTGGCGTCTGTGGCTGGCGGAAGGTGGTGCGCGTCCGGCTTATGTCGCCGGTCACAGCCTGGGCGAATACAGCGCACTGGTCGCAGCGGGCAGTTTGAGCCTGGGCGACGCGGTGAAACTGGTCGAGCGTCGCGGCCAACTGATGCAGGAAGCCGTTCCGGCCGGGCAGGGCGGCATGGCCGCCATCCTGGGCCTGGACGATGCTGACGTGCTGGCAGCCTGTGCCGAAGCGGCGCAAGGCGAAGTGGTCAGCGCGGTCAATTTCAACTCGCCGGGCCAAGTGGTCATTGCGGGTGCCAAGGCTGCCGTCGAACGCGCCATCGAAGGCTGTAAGGCGCGTGGTGCCAAGCGCGCCATGCCGTTGCCGGTCAGCGTACCATCCCACTGCGAGTTGATGCGTCCGGCTGCCGAGCGTTTCGCTGAATCGATCGCCGCGATCGACTGGCAGGCACCGCAGATTCCTGTGGTCCAGAACGTCAGTGCCGAAGTGCCGGCCGATCTGGAAACCCTCAAACGCGATCTGCTCGAGCAACTGTACAAGCCAGTACGCTGGGTCGAGTCCGTACAGGCGCTGGCCGCCAAGGGCGCGACCAACCTGGTCGAGTGTGGCCCGGGCAAAGTGCTGGCCGGTCTGAACAAGCGTTGCGCCGAAGGCGTGTCGACATCCAACCTCAATACCCCAGACGCTTTCGCTGCCGCCCGTGCAGCGTTGGCCTGAATCAGGAGAAGCTTGCATGAGTCTGCAAGGTAAAGTTGCACTGGTCACCGGTGCCAGCCGTGGTATCGGCCAGGCTATCGCCCTGGAACTGGGTCGTCAGGGCGCCATCGTTGTGGGTACCGCGACCTCTGCGTCGGGTGCCGAACGTATTGCCGCGACCCTGAAGGAAAACGGTATTCAAGGCACCGGCCTGGAACTCAATGTCACCAGCGACGAGTCCGTGGCAAGTGTTCTGGCAAGCATTCAGGAACAGTTCGGTGCGCCGGCGATCCTGGTCAACAATGCCGGCATCACCCGCGATAACCTGATGATGCGCATGAAAGACGACGAGTGGCACGACGTTGTCGATACCAACCTGAACAGTCTGTTCCGCCTGTCCAAGGGCGTTTTGCGCGGCATGACCAAAGCCCGTTGGGGCCGAATTATCAGTATTGGTTCGGTTGTGGGTGCCATGGGCAACGCAGGCCAAGTAAACTACGCTGCCGCCAAGGCCGGCCTGGAAGGTTTCAGTCGTGCTCTGGCGCGTGAAGTCGGTTCGCGTTCGATTACGGTAAACTCGGTGGCCCCAGGGTTCATCGATACCGATATGACCCGTGAACTGCCCGAGGCGCAGCGTGAAGCCTTGCAGACGCAGATTCCGCTGGGTCGTCTGGGGCAAGCTCAAGAGATCGCGTCCGTGGTCGCTTTTCTTGCGTCGGACGGTGCGGCTTACGTTACCGGAGCTACAATCCCGGTGAACGGCGGGATGTACATGTAATTCAAATGTGACGGATTGCTTCAAAAAAATGTCATACGAGCTGTCTAAAATCCGTTATAAAGCTGCAATCTATTTTATAGGCATAGGGTCACCGGGTTTGAGGAGTGAAGCTTTCAGTTGAAAAGCTGAAAAGCCTTTCTATACACTTACCCACTGGCCAGCTGCCTGAATTTGTCCATTAGGAGTGAAAACAAGGTATGAGCACCATCGAAGAGCGCGTCAAGAAAATCGTTGCTGAGCAACTGGGCGTTAAAGAAGAAGAAGTGGTCAACACTGCTTCCTTCGTAGAAGACCTGGGTGCCGACTCCCTTGACACCGTTGAGCTGGTGATGGCTCTGGAAGAGGAATTCGAGACCGAAATCCCTGACGAAGAAGCTGAGAAGATCACTACTGTACAAGCTGCAATCGACTACGTTACTAGCCACCAGGCGTAATAGTTTGTAATCGTTGCTCGCTGTCATGGAAAAACCGCACTGCCATCATGGCGTGCGGTTTTTTCTTTAGGCCTGATGCAAAGTCGTCATTTGAAAAAGGAGAGTGCTGTGTCGCGTAGACGCGTCGTAGTCACCGGTATGGGTATGTTGTCGCCACTGGGCACGGATGTGCCGAGCAGCTGGCAGGGCATTCTGGCTGGCCGCAGTGGCATTGGTCTGATCGAACACACCGACCTTTCTGCCTATTCCACCCGTTTTGGCGGCTCGGTAAAGGGCTTCAATGTCGAGGAATATCTGTCGGTCAAGGAAGCCCGCAAGCTCGACCTGTTCATTCAATACGGTTTGGCCGCAGGTTTTCAGGCGGTACGCAACGCCGGTCTGGAAGTCACCGATGCCAACCGTGAACGCATCGGCGTGGCCATGGGCTCGGGTATTGGCGGACTGACCAATATCGAAGAAACCAGCCGCACCCTGCACGAGACCGGCCCACGACGGATTTCTCCGTTCTTCGTGCCAGGCTCGATCATCAATATGATTTCCGGTTTCCTGTCGATCCATCTGGGGGCACAGGGACCTAACTACGCCATCGCCACGGCCTGTACCACCGGTACGCACTGCATTGGCATGGCAGCCCGCAACATCATGTACGACGAAGCCGACGTGATGATTGCCGGCGGCGCCGAAATGGCGGCCTGCGGTCTGGGCATGGGCGGCTTCGGTGCCTCCCGCGCGCTGTCGACCCGCAACGACGAGCCGACCCGCGCCAGCCGTCCATGGGACAAGGGCCGCGATGGCTTTGTGCTGTCCGATGGCGCCGGTGCGCTGGTCCTCGAAGAACTGGAACACGCCAAGGCTCGCGGCGCGACTATCTATGCCGAGCTGATCGGCTTCGGCACCAGTGGCGATGCTTACCACATGACGTCGCCGCCGGCCGATGGCGCCGGTGCCGCCCGTTGCATCACCAATGCCTTGCGCGATGCGAAGATCAACAGCGATCAAGTCCAGTACATCAACGCCCATGGCACCTCGACGCCAGCCGGTGACCTGGCCGAAGCCTGTGCGATCAAGTCGGTGTTCGGCGATCACGCCTACAAGCTGGCCGTCAGTTCGACCAAGTCCATGACCGGTCACCTGCTGGGTGCGGCGGGTGCGGTCGAGGCGATCTTCAGCGTGCTGGCCATCAACAGCCAGGTAGCGCCACCGACCATCAACCTCGATGAGCCGGACGAAGGCTGCGACCTCGATTTCGTGCCGCACACCGCGCGCAACATGGATATCGATGTGGTTGTTTCCAACTCCTTCGGTTTTGGTGGCACCAACGGCTCGCTGGTGTTCCGCCGGTTTGCAGGCTGATGGACAGCTGGGTCGACGGTCAGCCGGCTGACGCTTTGCCGCTGAAGGATCGCGGCCTGGCTTATGGCGATGGTCTGTTCGAGACCATCGCCGTGCGCAACGGGCAGCCAGTGTTGCTGGACCGACATCTGTCGCGTCTGGCGGATGGCTGTTCGCGTCTGGCGCTTGCCGCCGATCAGACGTTGATCCGCAGCGAATTGCAGGCCTATGCCGCGGCATTGGGTGACGGGGTGCTCAAGCTCATTCTCACTCGCGGCGACGGCCTGCGCGGTTACGCCCCCGATCCTTCGGCTCAGGCCCGACGCATTCTGCAAGGCAATCCTCCTGCGGCTTACCCTGCCGCGCATGGCGAGCAGGGTGTTCGTCTGTTTCCTTGCGCCACGCGATTGTCCAGACAGCCATTACTTGCCGGCCTCAAGCACCTGAACCGTCTTGAACAAGTCCTCGCCCGTGGCGAATGGCAGGACACCGAACATGCCGAAGGCTTGATGCTCGATCAGGCCGGGCGCGTGATTGAAGGCGTGTTCAGCAATTTGTTCCTGGTGCGTGATGGTGTGCTCATCACCGCTGACCTCAAGCGCTGCGGCGTGGCCGGCGTGATGCGTGCCGAAATATTGTTTCAGGCCAAGTCGCTTGGAATCCCCACGCAAATCGCCGACATTCCCCTCGAACAGCTGCAATGGGCTGACGAAGTCTTTGTCTGCAACAGCGTGTATGGTATCTGGCCGGTGCGCGCCTGTGCTGCTCTTCACTGGCCGGTTGGGCCGCTCACCCGTAAACTCCAAACCATTGCCCGTGTGCTACTGGATGCTTGATACGTGAGACGTAAATTCTTGCTGCTGCTGGAAACCGGAGTGGTTCTGGCGGGGCTGCTGTTGGGTGCTTCAGCCTGGAAAATTCATTCGGCGCTGGTTCAGCCGCTGAACATTGCCCAGGAACAATTGCTGGATGTGCCCAAGGGCACGACACCGACCCGCACCCTTTATCGACTCGAAGCCAATGGCATCATCAAGGACGCGTTCTGGCTGCGTGTGTATTGGCGCTTCAATCTCCCCAAGCAGCCGCTGCACAGCGGTGAGTACCGCATGCAACCGGGGATGACCGTCGAAGGCCTGATTGATTTGTGGAAGCGTGGGGAAATGGTTCAGTACAGCCTGACGCTGGTCGAAGGCTGGAATTTCCGTCAGGTCCGCGCAGCGCTGGCCAAGGAAGAGAAGCTCGATCATAGCCTCAACGGTTTGAGCGATAGCCAGGTCATGGACAAGCTCGGCCACACCGGAGTTTTTCCGGAAGGGCGGTTCTTCCCTGACACCTATCGTTACGTGCGCGGCATGTCCGATATCGAGCTGCTGAAAACCGCTTACGACCGCCTCGACGAAGTACTCGCCAAGGAGTGGGATCAGCGCGCTACGGATACGCCATATACCGAACCCTACCAGGCGCTGATCATGGCCTCGCTGGTCGAAAAGGAAACCGGTGTACCGCAGGAACGCGGGCAAATTGCCGGTGTGTTTGTGCGGCGCATGGCGATGGGCATGTTGTTGCAGACCGACCCGACGGTGATCTACGGCCTCGGCGACCGCTACAGCGGCAAGCTGACCCGGGCTCATCTCAAGGAAGCGACGCCCTATAACACCTACATGAATGCGGGCCTGCCGCCGACCCCGATTTCGATGGTCGGTCGCGAGGCCATCCATGCGGCACTCAACCCGGTGGAGGGCAACAGCCTTTACTTCGTGGCACGCGGTGATGGTACTCACGTGTTCTCCGACGATCTGGATGCACACAATAATGCGGTGCGTGAGTTCCAGCTCAAGCGTCGCGCCGATTACCGCTCCAGCCCGGCACCAGCTACCGCTCCCGAGACGCCGCAGACCCAAGGTGAGCAGACCGATACGCAGGAGGCCAAGGCTTCGCAGGAGCTGGCGCCGATCCCGGCCGCTTCACCGAACACGGCTCCGGAGGCTCTGCCGCAGGTGCCACCGCAAGATCCTGCGCCGGCCCCTGAAACGCCGGAACCTGATGCAAGCGCACCGAAAGGTGCGCAATGACTCTGACTAAGGACTGCCTGTGACTGGCTTGTTTATTACTCTGGAAGGCCCGGAAGGCGCCGGCAAGAGCACCAATCGCGAATACCTGGCCGAGCGCTTGAGCGCCGCCGGCATCGAGGTGGTGTTGACCCGCGAGCCAGGTGGCACGCCGTTGGCCGAGCGCATCCGTGAAGTGCTGTTGGCCCCGGTCGACGAAGTCATGAACCCGGACACCGAATTGTTGCTGGTGTTCGCGGCGCGTGCCCAGCACCTGGCTGAAGTGATTCGTCCGGCGCTGGCCCGTGGTGCCGTGGTCCTGTGTGATCGTTTTACCGATTCGACGTACGCCTATCAGGGCGGCGGTCGCGGTTTGTCGCTGGAGCGTATCGCGGCCCTGGAAACTTTCGTTCAGGGCGATCTGCGCCCGGACCTGACGCTGATTTTCGATCTGCCTGTGGAGGTTGGTCTGGCCCGCGCCAGCGCTCGCGGTCGTCTGGATCGCTTCGAGCTCGAAGGCCGGACCTTTTTCGATGCCGTACGCAATGCCTTCCTCAAGCGGGCCAAGGCGGATCCGGCGCGTTATGTGCTGGTCGATGCGGCCCAACCGTTGGCGCAGGTTCAGCAATCGCTGGATGCCTTGCTCCCGCGCCTGCTGGAGTTGAGCCGTGGCTGAGGCCTATCCGTGGCAGGAAAGCCTGTGGCAGCAACTGGCCGGTCGCGCCCAGCATGCTCACGCCTATCTGCTGCATGGCCCGGCCGGGATCGGCAAGCGGGCACTGGCCGAGCGTTTGATGGCCAGCTTGCTGTGCCAGCGCCCGAACGCGCTGGACGCCTGCGGAGAATGCAAATCCTGTCTGCTGCTCAAGGCTGGCAGTCACCCGGATAACTACATCCTGGAACCGGAAGAGGCCGACAAGGCGATCAAGGTCGATCAGGTTCGCGATCTGGTCGGTTTCGTGGTGCAGACCGCGCAGTTGGGCGGGCGCAAAGTGGTGCTGATCGAGCCGGCCGAGTCGATGAACATCAACGCCGCCAACGCCTTGCTCAAAAGCCTTGAAGAGCCGTCCGGCGATACTGTTTTGTTGCTGGTCAGCCATCAGCCGAGCCGCTTGTTGCCAACTATCAAGAGTCGCTGCGTACAGCAGGCCTGTCCGCTGCCGGGCGAGGCCATGAGCTTGAAATGGCTGGCTCAGGCGTTGCCGGAGTGCTCTGAAGAAGAGCGTGTCGAACTGCTGACGCTGGCTGCCGGTTCGCCACTGGCGGCGGTCAACCTTCAGGGCCAGGGTGTGCGTGAACAGCGCACGCAAGTGGTGGAAGGGGTGAAAAAACTTCTCAAGCAACAGCAGTCGCCAACGCAACTGGCCGAAGAATGGAAAAACATTCCGATGTTGCGCCTGTTCGATTGGTTCTGCGATTGGTCGAGCCTGATCCTGCGCTATCAGTTGACCCAGGACGAAGCCGGCCTCGGCCTGACCGACATGCGCAAGGTCGTGCAATACCTGGCGCAGAAAAGTGCCCAAGGCAAAGTCCTCGATATCCAGGACTGGATCCTCGCCCAGCGACAGAAAGTCTTGAGCAAGGCCAACCTCAATCCGGCGTTGCTACTGGAGGCATTGCTGGTGCAATGGGCGTCGTTGCCTGCCCAAAGATGACTGTCTGCGCCTAGACTCTGAGTATCGGAACATCCGACCGTCCCACCCATTCGATGTAAGTTGCAGCCCTTTATGCTCGTAGATTCCCATTGTCACCTTGATCGTCTCGACCTGGCCGCCCACGACGGCTCCCTGGATGCCGCCCTTGATGCGGCCCGACAGCGCGGGGTAGGGCACTTTCTGTGTATCGGTGTCAGCGCGGACAACGCGGCCGACGTCAAAGCCCTGGCCGAACGTTATGACGACGTCGACTGCTCGGTGGGCGTGCACCCTCTGGATGTGCAGCCGGGCGCCGCGCCAGCGCTGGACTGGCTGTTGCAAGAGCTCAACCACCCGCGTGTGGTCGCCATCGGCGAAACCGGCCTGGATTACCACTACGAACCGGAAGCGGCGCAATTGCAGCAGGAGTCGTTTCGCCTGCACCTGCAAGCGGCACAGCAGACCGGCAAGCCGGTGATCATCCACACACGTGGCGCCCGCACCGATACCCTGGACTTGTTGCGTGAAGCGGCGCTGCCCCAGGCGGGCGTATTGCATTGCTTTACCGAAGACTGGGAAATGGCGAAGGCCGCGCTGGACATGGGCTATTACATTTCCCTGTCCGGGATTGTCACTTTCCGCAATGCCGACGCGTTGCGTGATGTGGCGAGCAAGGTGCCGGCCGACCGATTGCTGGTGGAAACCGACTCGCCGTACCTGGCGCCGATTCCCTATCGCGGCAAACCAAACCTGCCCCAGTACGTGCGTGAGGTAGCGGAATTTCTGGCAATGTTGCGCGGTGAGCCCTATGAGCGATTTGCCGAGCAGACGACGGCGAATTTCAAGCGGCTGTTCCCGCTGGCACACGTAAAAGGTTAAATCGCAGGCAAAAAAAACCCGGGTTCTGGGGGGTGAATCCGGGTTAAGACCATTAGGAGTAAAACAATGGTACGCGGTCCGTTGGTACCAATATCGGCGTGACACTTGGGGGAGATGCCCCGCCGACAGTTCAAGTATTGATCAGGATTGCGCCTAGTCCAGTTTGCTGGTCAGGGTTTTTAAACAAATTTGGAATACGTGCGCTTCGGAAGAGTTCTCATCAACCTGTAAACGTACGCGGAATGACCAGAAAGCGCAGATATGGTCGGATGATCCGTGCATTTTTGCGCAAGTTAGGCATAATACGCGGCTTCGAATTTTGACCCCGACAGACCTTTTCTTATGCATAAAGAACCTCGTAAGGTCCGTGAGTTTCGTCGCCGCGAGCAGGAAATTCTCGATACCGCGCTCAAGCTGTTCCTCGAACAAGGTGAAGACAGTGTCACCGTCGAGATGATTGCTGATGCCGTCGGTATCGGCAAAGGCACGATCTACAAGCACTTCAAATCCAAGGCGGAAATCTATCTGCGCCTGATGCTCGACTACGAGCGCGATTTGAACGCACTGCTGCATTCGGCCGATGTCGACAAGGACAAGGAAGCCCTGTCCCGGGCTTACTTCGAATTCCGCATGCGCGATCCACAACGCTATCGCCTGTTCGACCGCCTCGAAGAGAAAGTGGTCAAGGGCAACCAGGTGCCGGAGATGATCGAGGAGCTGCACAAGATCCGTGCCTCGAACTTCGAGCGTCTGACCCTGTTGATCAAGGGCCGGATCAGCGAAGGCAAGCTGGAAGACGTGCCACCTTACTTCCATTACTGCGCGTCCTGGGCGCTGGTGCACGGTGCCGTCGCGCTGTATCACTCGCCGTTCTGGAGCAATGTGCTGGAAGATCAGGAAGGTTTCTTCCAGTTCCTCATGGACATCGGCGTGCGCATGGGTAACAAGCGCAAGCGCGACACCGACACTTCGAGCAGCTGAGCCATTCAGTTGCCTTATTGCGCCATGATTTCGCTACTTGGCGCAGTATCGCAGGAATATACTCAGGTAGAGGACTTGCTAAAACTTGATTTCTGAGTCAAGTTTTAGCGGCCCGAATATTCTTCCGCCGGAGTGACCATGATCGTTGACCGACAAGGCAGGCGTTTTCGCAATTTGCGAATCAGTCTGACCTCAGCCTGCAATTACGCCTGTACCTACTGCGTGCCCAATGGCAAGCGGCTGGTGGCTGCGCAGGATGAGTTGTCGGCCGAAGCCATGGCGCGCGGTGTGGCTTATCTGATTGAAGCGGCGGGGATCGAGCGTCTGCGCATTACCGGCGGTGAGCCGCTGGTCAGCCCGAAACTCGAAGCGTTCATGACAGCGGTCGGGCAGATGGGCCTGGAAGATATCAGCCTGACCACCAATGGCCAGTTACTGGCGAAGAAACTGCCGCTGCTGGTGAACGCCGGCATTCGGCGCCTCAACGTTTCCCTCGATACCCTCGACGCCAGTGCGTTCCGCGGCATTGCCCGGGGCGGCGACCTGGCCACCGTGCTCAACGGCATGAGCGAGGCCAGTGCAGCCGGCATGAAGATCAAGGTCAACATGGTGCCGTTACGCGGGCAGAACCTTGACCAAGTGATGCCGCTGCTCGACTACTGCCTGGAGCGCGGTTATGAACTGCGCTTCATCGAGCTGATGCGCATGGGCCACCTGGCCAACGATTCCAACGCCTTTCTGCAACAGTTCGTCAGTCTCCAGCAGTTGCTGAGCCTGATCGGCGAGCGCTACGAATACCTGCAGGCCGATGCCCCGGTCGATGCGACGGCCGTTCGCTATGAAATTCCCGGCCAGGGTTATTTCGGCGTGATCGCCAATGAAAGCGTGCCTTTCTGCCGGACCTGTTCACGCTTGCGTTTATCTTCCACCGGGTGGCTGCATGGCTGCCTGTCATCGAGCAATCGCCATTACATCGGCGATTTACTGGACAAACCGCGCCATCAGGCCTTGCCGGCGCTACAGAGACTCTTGGTGAAAGCCTTGGGGGACAAGCAGGAAGTGGCGTTCTCTGGTGGCGCGACTGTCATGAAGATTATCGGCGGTTGATCCGGACTTTGTGCTTGGGTGCTTTTGTGGCGAGGGAGCTTGCTCCCGCTGGGTTGCGAAGCAACCCAAAACCATTCCCAAGTTAAAACAGACATATCGCATTCAGCAGTTTTACGACTGCTGCGCAGCCGAGCGGGAGCAAGCTCCCTCGCCACACATCACTATTCGCAATCCTGATATCTAAACGGGTCTAAGGACTGGCGCAAAAGCTGCATCCTACGGCCATTCGCCGGTTTTCCGACACTGGCCTCTGGAGGATAGGATGCGTAGCCTGGTTTTGCTGCTGGCCGTTTTGGCACTTGGTGGCTGCATGAACGTCAGCGATATGGCCGAAGGAACTCGTTACCATATGAGCGATGCGGGGTTGCTCGATCACAGCGACAGTCGTCGTGTAAATAATCTGCGCATCCAGCCGGACTCGTTCGTCTACATCGCCCAGGGCGCTTTCATGCCGCCGGGCAGCGCCGTTTACCCACGGCCCAACGTGATTGCCGAAGTCGCGTTCGATGGCTTCGTCGATTACTTCCCGATGGTCCGCCGTGCCCGTACGCCGGAAGGCCTCGACCAGGCCATGGGCGAAGCCCGTGCCGCCGGTGCGCACTATCTGCTCTACACCCGATTTGCCAAGTCTGACGACCGTATCGGCAACTCGGACGAGTGGCTGGATCAGGAAGCCCTGGATCGTCTCGGCATCGACAGCGGTATGATTCAGATCAGTTTGATCGAGACCAGCACCCAGTATTTGATTGATACTGCGACCATCAAGAGTCGTGGCGGTTTACTGACGTTCCACGATGAAAAACCGGAAGACCTGATGGGCCCGCCGCTGGAACAATACGCGCGCAGCCTGCTGGGGCTCAGCGACCAGTAATTCTAAGGAGAACGCCATGAGTGGCCCGCAAAAAGCCAACGACTTGCTGGGGCAAATCCCCAAGACCAAAGGCTTGCCGCCGGTGCACCTGTGGAATCCCGATTTCTGCGGCGACATCGACATGCGCATCGCCCGGGACGGCACCTGGTATTACCTGGGCACCCCGATCGGGCGCAAGCCGATGGTCAAACTGTTCTCCACCATCATCCGCCGCGATGGCGATGATTACTTCCTGATCACGCCCGTCGAAAAGGTCGGCATCAAGGTCGACGATGCGCCGTTCGTGGCGATTGCCGTCGACGTGGAAGGCGAGGGCGAGGCGCAGGTGTTGCGCTTTACCACCAACGTCGAGGAAACCACCGAGGCCGGTGCCGGGCATCCGCTGCGAGTGGTCATCGACCCGGTAACGCAGGAGCCAGCCCCTTACGTGCATGTGCGCAGCAATCTTGAAGCGTTGATTCATCGCAATGTGTTCTATCAATTGGTGGAGCTGGCGGTGAGTCGCGAGATCGACGGCCAGCGTTGGCTCGGTGTATGGAGTGGCGGTGAGTTTTTCCCTATCGGTCTTGAGCCCTGACCCATAACTCTGTGGGAGATTTCGGCAGCTATTGGCTGCCATCATCGTCGTCACCCGAGCTACCGCTGGTGGTCGAGCCGAGTCCGCCGCTGCTGGAGGGTTTGCTGTCCGGCAAGTTCATCCCGCCCTGACGTCCAGGGTCATTGCCTTGAGTTCGTAGGTCAGTGCCGGTGGAGGGCGGCAGGCTGTTTTTGATGCCCGCGCCGTCGGTGTTCATTCCGGGGGCACTCTGTATGGCCGGGGCTCTGGGTTTTTCTACCGGATTGGTCGGACCGGTGCTGGAACCGATGGTCCCGGCGAAGGTTGCAGAGGACAGTAGGGTAGTGAGAACGAGGGCGGTCAACCTGGACGAGGTCATGGTGTTGTCTCCAGCGAGTAGAGTTCTTATCTGATTAGTCTGCTCTCGATCTGAATGTGTGCACTATTAGTGACGAATGGCTCAGGCTCGCTCCAATGCCCTGACTACCGTGGCTCTACGCCAGATCAACCGGCCCACCGTGATCGACCAGTTGAGCGCAGCAACCACCAACACCGTGAGCAACAGCGTGGCCATGCCTTGTTCGACGATGATTTTCCCGGCCAGCAGCGGAAATCCGAATACGCCGATGAAGTACGACAGGCTGAACAGCAGCAAGGACTGCGCGGTCGTGCCGTTCGGCGCCTCATTGGCGGCCAGGCCATTGATCACCGAGTAGGTCAGCCCGTAACCGACCCCGAGCATCACCGCCGCGAGCACGTAGGTGAAGCTGCTATCAATGACAAAACTGAACATCACGATCGATACCAGCATCAGCCCCGATAGCAGGCAGGATGCGCGAAACGGGTCTCGCTTGACCACGAAGCCGGCGATCAGCATGCGGCTGCTGATCGCAGCGCTCATGAAGCCGAGGAAGAACAGCGAATAGTCGAGTGAGCGTGCCGCCGCGTAACTGGTTTGAAAGCTCGACAGGCCGCCGAACACACAACCACCAAGACCGACCATGATGATCGGGAAGACGGCCCTGGACGACAGCACCCGACCCACAGCACGCCAGGAAATCCGCGATACGCTGCTCGATTGCGCGGGCGCCAGTTTCAGTTGTCGATCCAGGCGCCAGAACAGCAATACGCCGATCAGGCTGGCCAGCGCCGCCAGATAAAACGCAGCCGTCACGGGATAGCCGAGAGCACTCGCGGTGCGACCAAGCAACGGCCCACTGCCGATACCGGTCATCATGCTGCCCGACAGCAACGCGAAGTATTTGGCGCGCTGCGCAGGCGACACCAGGCTTGCCACGATGATTGGCCCCAAGGTGTAGAACACGCCCCAGCCCAGGCCCAGCAACAACCCGAAAAACAACAGCAAATGACCAAAGCCCGGGGTCAGGGCGAAGCCCAGGCTGGCCGCCACCAGCAATACACCGAACAGCGCCACTGATCGGGCGGCACCAAGCAAGTCGGACAAATGGCCGGAAACAATCACCGCCGCAAAGGTACTGAGCATCGCCGCTGAAATCACACTCCCGGCGTCGTGTTCGTTACCGCCGCGAGAACCAATCAGTAACGACAGCAAAAACGTTGAGCCGTAGGACAGTGACAGCAGGTAACTGGCGAGGCAGAAAAGGCCGAACAACTTGCTTGAAACAGGGGGTGTTGCGGTAGACATGACGCGGTTCCTTGGCCGGATAAATGGGCAGCGCATCTATCTAACCACGCAGTGCCAAAATGTTAGGTCCGAGGTTATCGATTCCAGGGTTAGTACGGGCCGGAGTAAAATCTCTGCACGGTGGTGGCGATCCAGCTTTTGTGGCGAGGGAGCTTGCTCCCGCTGGCCTGCGAAGCAGGCCCTATCGCGACCTGATCTGTTTTCCAGATAGTTCGCATTGCCTGCTTTTGGGGCTGCTGCGCACCCCGGCGGGAGCAAGCTCCCTCGCCACAGGCAAGCCCACTCGCCACAAGTACCGCGCCGACTTAGTATGGCGTTTTCCTCTTTTGACAAGGCACGTCCATGACGATCGAAATCCGCCCGGCGACCCCCAGTGACGCACCGCAAATCCTTGCGTTCATCACGGAACTGGCCGACTACGAACGTGCCCGCCATGAGGTCATCGCCAGCGTTGCCGATATCGAGCGCAGCCTGTTCAGCGAAGGCGCCACCGCCCATGGCCTGATCTGCCTGCGCGACGGCCTACCCATCGGTTTCGCGGTGTTCTTCTTCAGCTATTCCACCTGGCTGGGCAGCAATTGCCTGTACCTCGAAGACCTTTACATCACTCCGCAACAGCGCGGCGGTGGTGCGGGCAAGACCCTGCTGCGGCATCTGGCGAAAATCGCCTGCGCCAACGACTGCGGCCGTTTCGAGTGGAGCGTGCTGGAATGGAATACGCCGGCTATCGATTTCTACAAATCCCTGGGCGCGCAGCCGCAGGAGGAATGGGTTCGGTATCGGATGGATGGAAAAGTATTGCGCGAGTTCGCCGAGGGCAGTTGAGCGGTACCCCCTGTAGGAGCGAGCCTGCTCGCGAAGAAATCGAAAGTACCATGGGGTGTCAGGCTTTCCGCTTTATCGTTGACGACCATCGCTAGCAAGCTAGCTCCTGCAGGGGGAATGCATTCCAGGGAGCTACCGTAGGCGGTGGTCTTTTTTTGCCTTTGTCTCAATATATGGGATAGACAATTATATATTGAGATTATCCGGCGCCTGGGTTTATAGTCCCGCTCACTCACTGCCAAAAACCAAAACAGGTGAAGCGATGCAGGCGCAATTGATCGCGCTCGACTGGGGGACGACCTCACTCCGTGCTTACAAATTGGCTGACGGTGGCCAGGTGCTCGAACAGCGTTCGCTGTCCTCGGGAATCATGCAGTTGCCCCAGGCGCCGAGAATCATTGGCGGCCGGGAATGCACCGATGGTTTTGAGCTGGCCTTCGATGAGGCTTGCGGCGACTGGCTCGATGCGCAGCCGCATTTGCCGGTGATTGCCTGTGGCATGGTCGGCAGCGCCCAGGGCTGGCGCGAAGCGGCCTACCGCGACACGCCGGCGAACGTTGCGACTCTCGGAACTTCCTTACAAACCGTACGCAGTTTTCGCGGGATCGATGTGCACATTGTGCCCGGCGTCATCCAGCGTTCGCGTCTGCCGAACGTGATGCGCGGCGAAGAAACCCAGGTGCTCGGTGTGTTGCAAAACCTGGCGGGCGAAGTGGGTACTGCTCCGCTGATTGGCCTGCCGGGCAGTCATTCGAAATGGGTGGAAGTGGCCGACGGCTGCATCGTGCATTTCGATACGTTCATGACCGGCGAAATTTTCGCCGTGCTCAGTAAACACAGCATTCTCGGACGCACCCAACAACGTGGCGCGTCTTTCGATAGCGATGCGTTTGATCGCGGTGTGCAGGTTGCGTTGTCGGCGGACGGCGAAATCGGTCCGCTGTCGACGATGTTCAGCGCCCGCAGCCTGGGCCTGACTGGCGAATTGAGCGCCACCGCCCAAGCGGATTATCTGTCCGGCCTGCTGATCGGCCACGAATTGTCAGCCCTGGCCGGCGTGCAACGGCGCCGGCGCAACAGCGCGCACCTGCCTTCGATCATTCTCATCGGCAATACCCAACTCTGTGCCCGCTACAGCCGTGCGCTCGTCGCCTGCGGTTTTGCCCGGGTGACCCAGGCCGAACAGGCCACTGAACGCGGATTGTGGCAACTGGCGCTCGCCGCCGGCCTGGTCACGTCCACCGCATCCCGTTAAACCTGCCTGGAGGCCTGACATGCTCAAACAAGCGCTGGCACAAAACGGCCTGATCGCGATCCTGCGCGGCCTGCGTCCGCAAGAAGCGGCTGCCATCGGCGAAGTCCTGTACACCGCCGGATTTCGCGTCATCGAAGTGCCGCTCAATTCCCCGGAACCGTACGAAAGTATCCGCATCCTGCGCAGTACCTTGCCCGCTGATTGCCTGATCGGTGCCGGCACGGTGTTGACGCCGGAGCAGGTTGAACAAGTGAAGGCAGCGGGCGGCCAGGTGATCGTCATGCCCCATAGCGATCCGAAGGTGTTGCGCGCAGCGAAAGCGGCGGGGCTGTACCTGTCGCCGGGTGTCGCCACGCCGACCGAAGCCTTCGCGGCACTGGCCGAAGGCGCGGATGTGCTGAAGATGTTCCCGGCCGAGCAGATGGGCCCGGCGGTCGTCAAAGCCTGGCTCGCGGTGCTGCCGGCCGGAACGATTCTGGCGCCGGTCGGTGGCATCACCCCGGACAACATGCAGGTGTTTATCGACGCGGGCGTCAAAGGTTTCGGCCTCGGCTCCGGTCTGTTCAAACCAGGCATGACCCCGGAGCAAGTGGCGGCTAATGCCAAGGCCTATGTCGCTGCCTGGAAAGCCCATCGCTAAGACTTTTTGGCGCTGCGAGCGCTGCATCCAATAAGAGAGCCAAAGATGAAAATCACCAAACTGACCACCTTCATCGTTCCGCCGCGCTGGTGCTTCCTGAAAGTCGAAACCGACGAGGGCGTAACCGGTTGGGGCGAGCCCGTGGTCGAAGGTCGCGCCCACACCGTTGCCGCTGCCGTTGAAGAGTTGTCCGATTACCTGATCGGCAAGGACCCACGCAACATCGAAGACATCTGGACCGTGCTCTATCGCGGCGGCTTCTACCGTGGCGGCGCGATCCACATGAGCGCGCTGGCCGGGATCGACCAAGCCTTGTGGGACATCAAGGGCAAGGCGCTGGGTGTGTCGGTCAGCGATCTGCTGGGTGGTCAGGTGCGGGACAAGATTCGCGTGTATTCGTGGATCGGCGGCGACCGCCCGGCGGATACCGCACGGGCGGCGAAAGAAGCGGTCGAGCGCGGTTTCACCGCGGTAAAAATGAACGGCACCGAAGAGCTGCAATTCCTCGACACCTTCGACAAGGTCGATCAGGCCCTGGCCAACGTCGCCGCCGTGCGCGATGCCGTCGGCCCGAACGTCGGCATCGGTGTGGACTTCCATGGCCGGGTGCACAAGCCCATGGCCAAAGTACTGATGAAGGAACTCGATCCGTACAAACTGATGTTCATCGAAGAGCCGGTGCTCAGCGAAAACTACGAAGCGCTGAAAGAGCTGGCGCCGCTGACCAGTACGCCGATTGCCTTGGGGGAGCGGCTGTTCTCGCGCTGGGATTTCAAACGCGTGCTCAGCGAAGGCTACGTCGACATCATCCAGCCGGATGCCTCCCATGCCGGCGGCATCACCGAAACCCGCAAGATCGCCAACATGGCCGAAGCCTACGACGTGGCGCTGGCGCTGCATTGCCCGCTGGGTCCGATTGCCCTGGCGGCCTGCCTGCAACTGGATGCGGCTTGCTACAACGCGTTCATCCAGGAACAGAGCCTGGGCATCCATTACAACGAGAGCAATGACCTGCTCGACTACGTGAAAGACCCACGGGTGTTCGACTACGACAAAGGCTTCGTGAAGATCCCGAACGGCCCGGGCCTGGGCATCGAGATCAACGAGGAATACGTGATCGAACGCGCCGCCATCGGCCACCGCTGGCGCAACCCGATCTGGCGCCATGCCGATGGCAGTTTTGCCGAGTGGTGAGTGATCTCTGACCCACACAACCCCCCTGTAGGAGCTGGCTTGCCAGCGAAGAGGCCGTCACATCCGACAACGATGTTGCCTGGCACGCCGCCTTCGCTGGCAAGCCAGCTCCTACGGAGTCAGCGCAAGTTTTCAAATCGACCTCAATAACCATAAGAAGAGGCACTCCCCCATGCAACCGCAAACCCTCACCGGGCAGGCGTCGTTGGTGACGCCCAGTCGCAAGCGTTTTTTCATCATGGTCCTGTTGTTCATCACCGTGGTGATCAACTACCTGGATCGCAGCAACCTGTCGATTGCCGCTCCGGCGCTGACCAGCGATCTGGGCATCGACCCCATACATGTCGGCCTGATCTTCTCCGCCTTCGGCTGGACTTACGCCGCCATGCAAATCCCCGGCGGCTGGCTGGTGGACCGGGTACCGCCACGGATTCTGTACAGCGTCGCATTGCTGCTGTGGTCGGTGGCCACGGTGATGCTCGGTTTCGCCGGCAGTTTCATCGCACTGTTCGTGCTGCGCATGGCCGTCGGTGCGCTGGAAGCGCCGGCGTATCCGATCAACAGCCGCGTGGTCACCACCTGGTTTCCCGAGCGCGAGCGCGCCACCGCCATCGGTTTCTACACCTCCGGGCAATTCGTCGGCCTGGCCTTCCTGACGCCGGTGCTGGCCTGGCTTCAGCACGAATTCGGTTGGCACATGGTGTTCGTCACCACCGGTGCAGTGGGCATTTTGTGGGCGGTGATCTGGTACGCGGTGTATCGCGAGCCACGGGATTTCAAAGGTGCCAATGACGCAGAAATTGATTTGATCCGCGAGGGCGGCGGGTTGGTGGACATCCAGGCCGAGCAGGCCAGGGTCAAAGCCAAATTCAGCTGGACCGATCTGGGGATTGTCCTGGCCAAGCGCAAACTCTGGGGCATTTACCTCGGTCAGTTCTGCCTCAACTCGACGCTGTGGTTCTTCCTGACCTGGTTCCCGACCTACCTGGTGAAATACCGCGGCATGGACTTCATCAAATCCGGCCTGTTGGCGTCGCTGCCGTTTCTTGCGGCCTTTATCGGAGTGCTGTGTTCCGGTTTCTTCTCGGACTTTTTGATCCGTCGCGGTTACACGGTGGGTTTCGCCCGCAAGTTGCCAATCATCAGCGGACTGCTGATTTCGACCTCGATCATCGGCGCCAACTTTGTCGAGTCGACGCCGCTGGTGATTGCCTTTCTGGCACTGGCGTTCTTCGGCAATGGCCTGGCTTCCATCACCTGGTCACTGGTGTCGACACTCGCCCCGGCGCGATTGCTCGGGCTGACCGGCGGGGTATTCAACTTCATCGGCAATCTGTCGGCCATCGCTACGCCTATCGTGATCGGCTTCCTCGCGACGGGTGATTCTTTCGCCCCGGCGATCACCTACATCTCGGTGCTGGCGTTGATTGGTGCACTTTCCTACATCTTGCTGGTGGGCAAGGTCGAGCGTATCAAGTTGTAGTCGTGGCATTCGGGCGACCATAATGCCGCCCGTTCACACGCTCAACGGTAAAGGCTGGATATGCAGGAAGACGCCCCAAAAATCGCCAAGGACGCCGCACCCACCGGCACCCAGACCCTGCTTCGCGGTCTGGGTGTGGTTCAGGCCGTGGCCAGCGGCGCCCGCGATCTCAAGGAAATCGCCCGGCTGATCGGCACCACGCGCAGCACCACCCATCGCCTGGCCAGTTGCCTGGTGGACGAGCGTTATCTGCGGGTGGTGCCGCAAGTCGGTTATCTGCTGGGACCGAAACTGATCGAGCTGGGATTTCAGGCCCGCGAAGAGCTGCCGTTGGTGACCCTGGCCGGGCCGTATCTGGATGAGTTGTCGGCATTGACCGGCGACACCATTCACCTGGCGATTCGTGAAGGTGACGAAGTGCTGTACCTGCACAAGAATCCGGGGCGCAATGGCCCGGAAATGCGTTCGCGGGTCGGCCATCGCATGCCGTTGGCGCGTACCGGGATCGGCAAGGCGCTGATGCTGGATGATTCGCCGCAAGAGTGGCAACGCTTGTACGAAGTCAGCCTGCCGGTGGGTGGGAAAAATCAATTCTGGCCGCAGCACCCGGAGCAATCCTGGGAGCAGTTCGAGCAGCGTATGGTCGAGTACGTGGCCGGCGGCTACGCCTTCGACCTGGAAGATAACGAGCCGTCGATCCGTTGCGTGGCGGCGCCGGTCCGCGATGCCAGCAAGCGCATCGTCGCCGGCATCAGCATCGCCAGCACCGTGCCGTACATGCCGCTGGAAAAAATGGCCGAGCTGATTCCCCTGATCAAAGGGGTCACGGCCCGGCTGTCGGCGGAGCTGGGTTTGAAGGTTTAAGCCTTGAAGGTTTAGAGCTTCAATGTCGCCATGTCGATGACGAAGCGGTACTTCACGTCACCGGCAATCATGCGGGCGTAAGCCTCGTTAATCTGGCGGATATCGAGCATTTCGATGTCGCAGGTGATGTTGTGCTCGGCGCAGAAATCCAGCACTTCCTGGGTTTCGGCGATGCCGCCAATCAGGGAGCCGGCCAGCACCCGGCGACCCAATACCAGTTTGGCCGCATGCACCGGTGGCTCCACCGGTTCGATCAGACCCACCAGAATATGCACGCCATCGAAACGCAGCGTATCGAGGTAAGGGTTGAGGTCGTGCTGCACCGGAATGGTGTCGAGCAGGAAATCGAAGTAACCGGCGGCCGCCTGCATCTGGGTGTCATCGGTGGACACGATCACATGGTCCGCGCCCTGGCGGCGAGCCTCTTCGGCTTTGCTCGCCGAGCGGGTGAACAGCGTCACTTCGGCACCCATGGCCTTGGCGAATTTGATGCCCATATGACCGAGGCCGCCCATGCCGAGAATCCCGACTTTGTCGCCAGCCTTCACGCCGTAGTGCTTGAGCGGCGAGTAGGTGGTGATGCCGGCACACAGGATCGGCGCGGCACTGGCCAGGGCCAGTTTTTCCGGGATGCGCACCACGAAGTGCTCGCTGACCACGATGCTGTCGGAATAGCCGCCCATGGTGTTGCTGCCGTCGACCCGGTCCGGGGTGGCGTAGGTCATGGTCGGACCTTCGAGGCAGTATTGCTCGAGGTTGGCCTGGCAAGCCTCACAGCTGCGGCACGAGTCGACCATGCAGCCGACGCCGACCAGATCGCCGACTTTGTGCTTGGTGACATTCGCACCGACAGCGGTAACTTTGCCTACGATTTCGTGGCCAGGCATCAGCGGGTAAACAGCAATGCCCCACTCGTTACGGGCCTGATGGATGTCGGAATGGCAGACGCCGCAGTAGAGAATCTCGATGGCAACGTCGTCGGCCCGTGGACTGCGGCGTTCGAATTTCACGGGGGCGAGGGGAGTGGTGGCCGACTGGGCGGCGTATCCGATGGCGGTGTACATGGTGAACCTCGCAAAAGCGCTGACGGGTGAGGTGGCGCATTCTGGGCGCCGGATCCTGTACCGGCCATGGCGATTCCTCCGGGTGTCATGCCTATTTCTCCGGCATGCGGGTGTGGACCGTCGCATTGGTCAGTGGATCTGCGATGATGTTTTCGTCCCTTTTTCCGTGATTTTTTTTGTGAAGAGCTCCGATGCTGTTGACCCGTCACCTTGATGCCAATGCCACCCTGGTTTCACTGATCGAACCACTGTCCACTCGCGACGGTTTCGTCCCGACCGCGTTGCCGGGTGTGCAGGTTCTGCGTGCCAGTTGCGATGTGGCCCGTGGGCCGCAGATCTATGAACCGAGCCTGGTGATCATCGCCCAGGGCAGCAAACTGGCGTATCTGGGACCGCGCACCCTGGAATATGGCGCAGGGCACTATTTGATTCAGGCGCTGCCGGTGCCGTTCGAGTGTGAAACCTTTGCCGCGCCGGACGGGCCGATGCTCGGAGTGTCGGTCGCGATCGACCGGGTGATGCTGGGCGAGTTGGTATTGGCGATGGGCTTGGCACCAGGGCGGCATATTCCGGCGCAAACACCGGGGTCGATGACCTCGGCAGTGCTCGATGACGCCATGCGCGGTTGTGTCGAGCGGCTGCTGCGGTGCCTGCACGATCCGCTGGAGAGCCGGATCATGGGCCAGGCGCGCTTGCGCGAGTTGTTGTTCGTTGCGCTG
Organism: Pseudomonas sp. GW821-FHT01C01; assembly: GCF_059422645.1. Lineage (NCBI taxonomy): Bacteria > Pseudomonadati > Pseudomonadota > Gammaproteobacteria > Pseudomonadales > Pseudomonadaceae > Pseudomonas > Pseudomonas sp. GW821-FHT01C01. The sequence goes on from NZ_JBWKXF010000007.1 coordinate 64,519, forward strand.
CGCGGACCTCAGGCGGATGTGCTGCGGGCGCTGGTCGAGCAACAGGGGCAGTTCGCGCGGATCGCGGCCTCGCTCAACCATCTGCACGCGCATTTCACCGAACCGTTGAATGTGGAAACGCTGGCCAGTTGCGCGAACATGAGTCTTTCGACGTTCCATGAGCATTTCAAGCGCAGTACGTTGTTGTCGCCGGTGCAGTATCTGAAGCGATTGCGTCTGCTCAAGGCGCAGGCGTTGCTGATGGCCGAGGGGCTGGGCGTGGCGCAGGTGGCGCATCGGGTGGGGTACCAGAGCACGTCGCAGTTCAGTCGCGAGTACAAACGGTATTTTGAGCGCAGTCCCGGCGACGAACGCGCAGCCTGAGTTGCCGAAAATCCCCTGTGGGAGCGGGCTTGCTCGCGAAAGCGGTGTGTCAGTCAATGTAAGTGGTGAAGGATCAACCGCATTCGCGAGCAAGCCCGCTCCCACACTGGTTTTGTGGTGTGGCTCAAATTGCAGGCAACAAAAAGGCCCCCATTTCGGGAGCCTTGATGTTCACGGTTCGGCTTACATGTTCGGGTAAGTCGGGCCGCCTGAGCCTTCCGGCGTCACCCAGGTGATGTTCTGTGCAGGGTCCTTGATGTCGCAGGTCTTGCAGTGAACGCAGTTCTGGGCGTTGATCTGGAAGCGCTTCTCGCCGTCTTCTTTGGTGATCACTTCGTACACGCCAGCCGGGCAGTAACGCTGGGCAGGCTCATCGTACAGCGGCAGGTTCTTGCTGATCGGGATGCTTGGATCGGCCAGCTTCAGGTGGCACGGCTGCTCTTCTTCATGGTTGGTACCGGAGATGAACACCGAGCTGAGTTTGTCGAAACTGATCTTGCCGTCCGGTTTCGGGTAGTCGATCTTCTTGCAGTCGGCCGCCAGTTTCAGGCAAGCGTAATCCGGCTTGGTGTCGTGCAAGGTGAACGGCAGTTTGCCGCCGAAGATGTTCTGGTCCAGCCAGTTGAAACCGCCACCAACGATGGCGCCGAACTTGTGGATCGCCGGGCCGAAGTTGCGGCTGGCGAACAGTTCGTCGTAGAGCCAGCTCTTCTTGAATGCGTCGACGTAAGTGGTCAGCTCTTCGGTGCCATCCTTGTCGGCGAACAGTGCATCAGCCACGGAATCGGCGGCAAGCATGCCGGACTTCATCGCGGTGTGGCTGCCCTTGATCTTGGCGAAGTTCAGAGTGCCGAGGTCGCAACCGATCAGCGCGCCACCCTTGAAGACCATTTTCGGCAGCGAGTTCAGGCCGCCCTTGCAGATGGCGCGGGCACCGTAGCTGATGCGCTTGCCGCCTTCCAGGTACTGCTTGAGTACCGGGTGATGCTTGAGGCGCTGGAACTCGTCGAACGGCGACAGGTAGGTGTTGCTGTAGGAAAGGTCGACGATCAGACCAACCACTACCTGGTTGTTTTCCAGGTGATAGAGGAACGAGCCACCGGTGTTCTCGGTGCCCATGATGTCCATCGGCCAACCGGCGGTGTGGACCACCAGGCCCGGCTGGTGCTTGGCCGGGTCGACTTCCCAGATTTCCTTCAGGCCGATGCCGTAGTGCTGGGCATCAGCGTCAGTGTCCAGGTTGAAGCGCTTGATCAACTGCTTGCCGATGTGGCCACGGCAGCCTTCGGCGAACAGCGTGTACTTGCCGCGCAGCTCCATGCCCGGAGTGTACAGGCCTTCCTTCGGATGGCCTTCGCGGTCGACGCCCAGATCACCGGTGATGATCCCGCGCACCACGCCGTTCTCGTCGATCAGCGCTTCCTGAGCGGCGAAGCCCGGGTAGATCTCCACACCCAGGTTCTCGGCCTGCTGGGCCAGCCAGCGGCACAGGTTGCCCAGGGAGATGATGTAGTTGCCTTCGTTGTGCATGGTCTTGGGCACAAAGAAGTCTGGAACTTTCTGCGCGCTTTCAGCGTTCTTCAGAACGAAGATGTCGTCACGGGTGACGGGGGTGTTCAGCGGCGCGCCGAGTTCTTTCCAATCCGGGAACAGTTCGTTCAGGGCACGTGGTTCGAACACGGCACCGGACAGAATGTGAGCACCGACCTCGGAGCCTTTTTCGACCACGCAGACGCTGATTTCCTTACCGGCTTCGGCGGCCTTCTGCTTCAAGCGGCAGGCGGCGGAAAGACCAGCGGGGCCGGCACCGACGATGACAACGTCGAATTCCATGTATTCGCGTTCCACAGGTTATCTCCTACTCAAGGCTCAACAGTTTTTTTTCTAATTTGGAGGTTGGGTGTCGCATCCATGAATCCCGGCGCAACGCCGGAAGCGGACAATCGATTGACCACCTTTCTCTTTGGGTGGCGCATTATATCTACACCACTCTCAGCGTCCAATACAAACGTTTGTTTGAAATGGCTCAAAGCCAGAGAAATCAAAGTCACGCGCCTTATGAACGGCTATTTTGGCGTATTGACCGGAATAGGCGTTCCGGTCAAGATACGGGCGGTTTTGCGCTCGCCGTAGGCTGGCTGTTGGTTTCAAGAGCACCTCTAAAGACAGGGCGATGGCAGTAGAGAGTGATGCGCAGCGCGGGTTTGGTGTGCAGTTTACACGCCGCGATGTTGAATGACTCGTCAGTCACCACTGACGAACGGTCATCCACATGATGAGCGATGGTCACTTGACACGTTTGCCGGCGTTTTTAGAGGTGCCCTTGCGCCCGATGAGCATCAACCGCCAGGTTCGCCTAGGCGACTTTCTTTTCACCGGAGAGTAACGAGGAATCCATGAAGGTTCTTGTAGCTGTCAAACGCGTTGTGGATTACAACGTCAAGGTTCGCGTCAAGGCGGACAATTCCGGCGTCGATCTTGCCAACGTCAAGATGTCGATGAACCCGTTCTGCGAGATCGCCGTTGAAGAAGCCGTACGCCTGAAAGAGAAAGGTGTTGCGACTGAAATCGTCGTCGTCTCCGTCGGCCCGTCCACCGCTCAAGAGCAACTGCGCACCGCGCTGGCTCTGGGTGCTGACCGCGCCATCCTCGTCGAGTCCGCCGAAGACCTGACTTCCCTGGCCGTTGCCAAACTGTTGAAGGCCGTTGTCGACAAGGAACAGCCTCAGCTGGTGATCCTTGGCAAACAAGCCATCGACAGCGACAACAACCAGACTGGCCAGATGCTCGCTGCATTGAGCGGCTACGGTCAGGGCACGTTCGCTTCGAAAGTCGAAATCAGCGGTGACAGCGTAGCTGTGACTCGTGAAATCGACGGCGGCGCGCAGACCGTTTCCCTGAAGCTGCCGGCCATCGTCACCACCGACCTGCGTTTGAACGAGCCGCGCTACGCGTCTCTGCCAAACATCATGAAAGCCAAGAAGAAGCCTCTCGAAGTGCTGACTCCGGACGCTTTGGGCGTTTCCACCGCCTCCACCAACAAGACCGTGAAAGTCGAAGCGCCGGCTGCACGCAGCGCGGGTATCAAGGTCAAGTCGGTGGCTGAACTGGTCGAGAAACTGAAAAACGAAGCGAAGGTAATCTAAATGACTATCTTGGTTATTGCTGAACACGACAACAAAGTGCTGGCCCCGGCCACGCTGAACACCGTTGCTGCTGCTGCCAAAATCGGTGGCGACATCCACGTTCTGGTTGCAGGCCAGGGCGCTGGCGCCGTGGCTGAAGCCGCTGCGAAAGTCGCTGGCGTGGCTAAAGTACTGGTGGCCGACAACGCCGCCTACGCTCACCAGTTGCCGGAAAACGTTGCTCCGCTGGTTACCGAGCTGGGCAAGGGCTACAGCCACATCCTGGCTGCCGCCACTTCCAACGGCAAAAACATCCTGCCGCGCGTTGCCGCTGCACTGGACGTCGACCAGATCTCCGAGATCATCTCGGTAGAAAGCGCTGACACCTTCAAGCGTCCGATCTACGCCGGTAACGCCATCGCGACCGTTCAATCGAACGCTGCGGTCAAAGTGATCACCGTGCGTGCCACCGGTTTCGACCCGGTTGCAGCTGTTGGTGGTTCCGCTGCCGTTGAAGCCGTTGCCGCTGCTCACGATGCTGGTATCTCCAGCTTCGTTGGCGAAGAACTGGCCAAGTCCGATCGTCCGGAACTGACCGCTGCCAAGATCGTCGTTTCCGGCGGCCGCGGTATGCAGAACGGCGACAACTTCAAACACCTGTACGCCCTGGCCGACAAGCTGGGCGCTGCCGTCGGTGCTTCCCGCGCCGCAGTCGACGCAGGTTTCGTACCCAACGACATGCAGGTCGGTCAGACCGGCAAGATCGTTGCTCCTCAGCTGTACATCGCCGTCGGTATCTCCGGCGCGATCCAGCACCTGGCCGGCATGAAAGACTCCAAAGTGATCGTAGCGATCAACAAGGACGAAGAAGCGCCGATCTTCCAGGTGGCCGATTACGGCCTGGTGGCAGACCTGTTCGAAGCCATCCCTGAGTTCGAGAAGCTGGTCTAACCCGGCGGCTTGACTTATAAAGAGCCCGGCCTTTTGGTCGGGCTTTTTTTTTGCTCTCTGTAGGAGCGAGCTTGCTCGCGATGGGCGTTAACGATGACGCGTTCATTCTGGAAAAACGCGGCACCTTTGAGTCCATCGCGAGCAAGCTCGCTCCTACAGGGGGGGCATAACCGGGTATGAGTGGAGTGTGAAGCCATGGATCTGCGCTGTGTGTGGAGCTTGCTGGGATTGACGCTATTGCCAGCGCTGTCTTTCGCCGCAGGCAAATGTGAGCGCCTGGTGGTGACCGGCAGCCCGGACGCGCCACCGTACCTGTGGCAAGACCCGCAGAATCCCAAACACCTGATTGGCGCCAGTGCCGATTTGTTGCAGCAAGTGGCGGGGGAGTTGGGGCTCAAGGTCGAACTGCTTTATGCCGGCAAACGCGCCCAGGCCCTGGACGAAGTGCGCAGCGGGCGTATGGACATGCTGGCGGACGCGACGTTGACCGTCAGTGAGCTGGAAACCCTGGATTACATCCATCCACCGTTGCTGGAAAACGACTATCTGGTCTGGACGCGCAAGGACTCGACGCTGATCTACAACGAAGCCCAAGACCTGCACGGCCATCCCGGTGCCGTGTCGGAAAAGGCCCGATTGACCCCACAATTCAGCGCATTTGCCGGACAGCAATTAACCCTCACGCGCACATCCAACCTGACCCTGGCCTTTCAGAAACTGCTGTTGGGCGAGGTCGAGTTTGTACTGGCGGGACGTTACTCGGGCATGGCGACCGCACAGACACTGGGCATGGCCGGTGATCTGATCGCTCGCCCGCAACCGGTCGACAAGCCGGGCCTGTACCTGGCGATTTCCCATGACTCGGCCTGCAACGATCCGTGGTTGCGCGGACAGTTGGCCAAAAAGATGACAGAATTGCCCGCGTCCGGACTGACGGAAGCCGTGCTGATGCGCAATATCGAGCGTTGGAAGGCACAACGCTCACAACCGCAGCAACCCTCGCAACAACCCGTCAGTACCCCAAAACAGTAGGGATATTTAGTGAGTATTCGACCTCTTTTCGCTGCCGTGGCCTTTGCAGTCCTGGCGGGTTGTGCAACCGATCCTGCGCCGAGTGAACAAATGCGCCTGACCGAACAGGCACTCGAACAGGCCAAGGCCGTGGGCGCCACGGCAGACGATGTGCCGGAAATGAAACTGGCCGAAGACAAGTTCAACCGCGCCAAGGGCAACATGACTGATCAATCCTTCAAAAACGCACGCATGCGGGCCGAACAGGCCGAACTCGATGCGCGTCTGGCTGAAGCCAAGGTATTGACAGCCAAGAGCGAGGAACAGTTGAACGTGCTTAATACCCGCATCACCCGCCTGCGCAAGCAACTGGGAGATGCCGAATGAGCCTCAAGACTAAAGCCCTCGGCGGTTTGATCCTGGCAGGCTGTGCGAGTCTCTTTGGCTGCGCCAGCCAGCACAGCGAGTCCGCGTTGCAGCAGGCCGGTGCCGACTTTCAGAAGGTCAAGGAAGACTCCAATGTGCTGCGAATCGCCCCCAAGGATGTGATTCGCGCCGGAGAGTCCCTGGCCCGTGCCGATCGCCTGTCCAGTTATTGGGGCAGCGGTTCGGACGTGGTGCATTACGCCTACCTGAGCCAGCGCTATAGCGCGATTGCCCGGGAACATACCAATCAGGCGCTCAACGAAGAGCAAGCGGCGAAGCTCGAACTGGAGCGGCAGCGCCTGCAACTGGAACTGCGTGAATCCAAACTGTTCAGCGTGCAGCAGCAAGGCAAATGGCTCGAAGAGCAGATCCTGGCATTGACGACCACCCAGACCGACCGCGGCCTGGTGATGACGTTGGGCGACATGTTGTTCGACACGGGCGAAGCGGAGTTGAAACCTTCGGCCAACCGTGTGGTGTTGAAGATCGTGCAGTTCCTGCAACTCAACCCCAAGCGTGTGGTGCGGATCGAAGGTTATACGGACAGTACCGGGGGCAAGCAGGAAAACCTCAAGCTGTCCCGCGACCGTGCGCAATCGGTGGCTGACGTGCTGATGGACCTGGGCATCGACGACAAGCGCATCCAGGTCGAGGGTTATGGCGACGAGTATCCGGTGGACGCTAATGCGTCGGAGCGGGGCCGGGCGCAGAACCGTCGGGTGGAAATTGTGTTTTCCGACGAAAAAGGCCAGCTCGGCGCTGCCCGCTAACGCTGCTCCAGGGTGATGCTATGCACCCCGTAGGAGCTGTCGAGTGAAACGAGGCTGCGATCTTTCCAGGTTCACTTAAGTCCCAAGCGAAAGATCAAAAGATCGCAGCCTCGTTTCACTCGACAGCTCCTACAACAACCCGGCCTGCCATGCAGTGCCGGGTTTTTTTATGTCCGCCGATGACCGCACAAAACAGTACAGATTTTGCTGACACTGCACTGTATGGTCGACTATTGTGGCAACTGTCCCAGTACACTTCTAAACTGTTCCGGTATTGTTTCACACAAGAATAAAATGCCCGTGAAATCGAGTGCTGCGTCATGACCAATCTTTTGCTCTATCAACGTATTGCTCAACAACTGGCCGAAGACATCCGCCGCGGGGTCTATCAGCCGGGAGAGCGCGTACCTTCGGTACGCAAGATGAGCTCGCAGCTCAATGTCAGCCATGCGACGGTGTTGCAGGCGTATGCCAATCTCGAGGATCAGGGGCTGATCCGCGCCCGGCCGCAGTCGGGCTACTACGTGCACCAGACACCGGCACTCACCGCACCGACGCCGGATATCGCCCGGGTCGAGCGCCCTGGGCTGGTCACCCGCAGCAGCATCATTCAACAAGTCCTGGTCGAATCCCGTCGTGAAGGTGTTTTCCCGCTGGGCGCTGCGGTGCCGAGTGTCGACTATTTGCCGGTGCGGGCACTGCATCAGCAATTGGCCAAAGTCACCCGCTTCCATAGTCCGCGGGCCTTCAGCTACATGTTCAGCCCCGGTTTCGAACCGTTGCGCCGGCAAGTGGCGATCCGCATGCGCGATGCCGGCGTAGTGGTCGATCCGTCGGAGGTGGTGATCACTCACGGCTGCGTCGATGCGCTGCAGATGTCCTTGCGCGTCTTGACCCGTCCCGGTGATCTGATCGCGGCCGAGTCGCCGACCTATTACGGGTTGCTGCAACTGGCCGATCTGTTGGGCCTCAAGGTCATCGAAATCCCCAGCGATCCGGCCACGGGCATGAGCCTTGAAGCCCTGCAACTGGCGGCCAACCAATGGTCGATCAAGGCGTTGGTGCTGACCACCCGACTGAGTAATCCATTGGGCGGCACCATGCCGGAAGAGCGGCAGAAACAATTGCTGCGCCTGGCGTCGGACTTCGATATCCAGATTGTCGAAGACGATATCTATGGTGAGTTGATGTTCGAGCAGGGGCGCACCAAGTCCCTCAAGGCCTACGATCGCCTGGACCGGGTAATCTATTGCTCAAGCTTCTCTAAAACCCTGTCGCCTGGCGTGCGGATCGGCTGGATGATTGCCGGCAAGTATCAGCAGGAAATCCAGCGCTTGCAGACCTTCAGCACGCATTCTGCGTGTAGCGTTACCCAGATGGGCATTGCCGCTTACCTGGAAAATGGCGGGTACGACCGGCATTTGCGCTTCATCCGTCAGGAGTACCGTAAAAACCTCAGTGCCTTCCAACTGGCCGTGCAGCAGTATTTCCCGGAAGGCACGCAGATGACCCGGCCTACCGGTGGCTTCATTCTGTGGGTCAGCCTGCCGGGGCGGGTCAACACGCAAGAGTTGCACGTGCGGGCATTGCAGCAGGGCATCAGCATTGCGCCGGGTCTGATCTTCAGTAACACCGAGCAGTTCAATCACTGCATTCGTCTCAATTGCGGCACGCCATGGAACCGTGAAGCCGAGCGCGCATTGATGACCTTGGGCATGCTGGCCACCCAACTCTGCCAGGAAATGGCCGGAGGTTTGTAACAGGCTGCTACTGCGCTTGTCTTGTGGGCGGCAACAGGCGAGCATATGTACCCCTGCCGTTTGCGCCCACCGTTGGATCCATGAAACCGATTTTTCCTGCCACCTGGCTTTTGCTCTGCCTGTTTACGAGTATTCAGCCGGCATCCGTCGTGGCGGCCACCGAGCAGGATCAGCAAACCACTGGCAGTTTCCACGTAGCACCGATAAAAACCGAACCTGTGAAAAAAGCCTCGTCGGCCAAGAAGCCGGCGACGCCTGTGAAAAAGCGTCCACCCGTTGCCTCCAAATCGAAACCGGCCAGCGAGGTGGTAAAGACTGAGCTTCCGTCTGCCAAGCTCGATCTTAGCTTGCCTCGGGACATGGTTCAGGAGCTGAAACCGCTGGGAACCGTGACATTGCCCAAGCGCGAACCGTTATTGCCACAGATGTTCGGCGAAAAGAGCGGCAGCAGTCCATTCCAGCTCAACGGACGCTTGCTCAGCAATGAAATGCAGCTGCAACTGCGCAATGAAGAGCGCCGCGAGGTCGAAGGCGCGGCACTGGATTTCGAGTTCAAACAGTAACCTCATCCCGATCCGCGAGCCGCAGACCAGACGCTTTGTCGGAGACTGGCCGGTCATGTTCGTTTGCACTGAAAAACCCGCTCGCAGGTAATTTAAAACAACTGTTTTAGCGGGTACTCTGTGCCCCGTCCTTTAACACATTGCTCGTCGCGAGGAGCTTGTCGTCATGAAATGCCGTGAGGGCTGTGGCGCTTGTTGCATTGCCCCTTCCATCAGTTCACCGATTCCCGGTATGCCCAACGGCAAAGCCGCGGGGGAGCGTTGCCTGCAACTTTCCTCGAACAACCTGTGCAATATTTTCGGCCAGCCGGAGCGGCCGGCGGTGTGTTCTGCCTTCCAGGCCGACCCCGAGGTGTGCGGAAGCAGCAGCGAAGAAGCCATTCGGCTGATTGGCTGGTGGGAGCAAATGACGGCGGCGTGATGTGTTCGACGAACGGAACTTCAACAATAAGGAATAAGACTATGGGTTCGCTGCATCGTATTGCTGTGCTGTGTGGTTTGACGGTTGTACTGGCTACCTCGGCGGCCCAGGCCGAAGACTGGAAAGTCAAAAAAGACGAAGACGGCATCAAGATCTCCCTGAGTGAAGTGGCCGGGTCCGACTACAAGGCCTACCAGGGTGTCACGCTGATGAAAACCACCATGGCCAAGCTGCGTGCGTTGCAGGAAGACGTGTCCGGAGCCTGCGCCTGGATCCACGAATGCAAAACCCAGAAGCTGCTCAAGCACGAAGGTGACCAGAGCTGGACCTACACCCAGTTCAACACCCCTTGGCCGGTTACCCCGCGTGATTCGGTGCTGCACGTCACCACCATTGAAGGCGCCGATGGCAGCGTAACCCGCAAGCTCGAAGGCGTACCGAAGTACCTCCCTGAAGAAAAAGGCTTTGTCCGGGTCGCCAAGGTCGACGGTTTCTGGAAGTTCGTGCCCAAGGGCGACCAGATCGAGGTGACCTATCAGGTGCACACCGAACCGGGCGGCAGCGTGCCTTCGATGGTGGCCAACAAGTTCGTGGTGGATGCCCCGTTCAATACCTTGAAAGCCCTGAAAGAACGCGCCGAGAAGTAACCGCGCCGCTCTTTCGATAACGCCCCGACTTGTTCGGGGCGTTTTTCTTTGCGCAATAGGGAAAATGCCGCTCAGTTAAGCCGTCACGCGACCTGTAGCAGCTGGCGAAGATTGCGTTCGGCTTGTAGCAGCTGCCGAGCCTGCGAGGCTGCGTTCGGCTGCGCAGCAGTCGTAAAACCCTGAGTCCCCGGTCTTCCTGAAGAACCACGCCGGCTGATCTTACGACTGCTTCGCAGCCGAACGCAGGTTTCGCCAGCTGCTACAAAGAGCGTGTTTTGCCTGGGGTTTATTGTGTTTCCGGATATGCGTTGCACGAAATTTTCACAAAGCGTCCAAGACAATTCGCCTGCGCCAACATTGCGGACAGTAATCAATGGCAATGCCGCGAGTGATCGTGCAACATTTGCGCACCGCGCAATCCCCGGGGCCAGGTACTGGCCAAAAAGAGGGCAAGGCGCAGCAGTATTTTTGAAACTTCAACTTCCAATGGGTCCTAAAACGACATGGCAATCCCGGACGCCCTGAATCAGCAGCGAGCTTCTAGTCGCCTGCTGCAACCGACCGTCAAATCGCATCTGGCCTACACGCTGTTGTGTGCCCTGGTCATGATGGTCATGTTCAGCCTGCTGCGCGTCGCGCTGCTGGTTTACAACCGCTCGATGATCCTCGACACGCCAGCCTCGACCTTCCTCGAGGCATTCGCCAACGGTCTGCGTTTCGACCTGCGTCTGGTGGTCTATCTCAGTATTCCGTTGCTGCTGGCATTGTTCAGCGCCCGGGCCATGGCGGCACGCGGGCTGTTCCGTCTGTGGCTGACGGTTGTCTCCAGCATTGCGCTGTTCCTGGGCCTGATGGAGATGGACTTCTATCGTGAGTTCCACCAGCGCCTCAACGGCCTGGTCTTCCAGTACGTCAAGGAAGATCCGAAAACCGTGATGAGCATGCTCTGGTACGGTTTCCCGGTGGTCCGTTACCTGCTGGCATGGGCCGTGGGTACCTGGATCCTGAGCCTGGCATTCAAAGGCGCCGACCGTGCGACCCGTCCCCGTGGCCCGTTCAGTGGTGGCAGCATCGGCACGCGCCAGGTTGCGCCGTGGTATGCGCGAATTGCGGTATTCGTGGTTTGTTTGCTGGTTTGCGTGGTCGCCGCGCGTGGCACTCTGCGCCAAGGCCCGCCGCTTCGCTGGGGTGACGTCTATACCACCAACTCGAACTTCGCCAACCAGTTGGGCCTCAATGGCACCCTGCAATTGGTGGCTGCCGCCAAGAGCCGGATGTCCGAAGAACGCGACAACATCTGGAAGGCCACCCTGCCTCAAGAACAAGCCCAGCAGATCGTGCGTGACATGCTGGTGCTGCCGGACGAAAAACTGGTCGAGGCCGATATGGCCGCCGTACGTCGTGACTACACGCCGCCGGCCGACAAGACCCTGCCGATCAAGAACGTCGTTGTAATCCTGATGGAAAGCATGGCCGGTCACTCGGTGGGTGCTTTGGGCGGGCCGGGCAATATCACGCCGTACCTCGACAAACTGTCGAAGGAAGGCCTGCTGTTCGACCGTTTCTTCTCCAACGGAACCCATACCCACCAGGGCATGTTCGCCACCATGGGGTGCTTTCCGAACCTGCCGGGTTTCGAATACCTGATGCAGACTCCTGAAGGCAGCCACAAGCTGTCCGGCCTGCCGCAGTTGCTCAGCGCCCGTCACTATGACGACGTGTACGTCTACAACGGTGATTTCGCCTGGGACAACCAGTCGGGTTTCTTCAGCAACCAGGGCATGACCAACTTCATCGGCCGTAACGATTTCGTGAATCCGGTGTTCTCCGACCCGACATGGGGCGTGTCCGACCAGGATATGTTCGATCGCAGCCTGCAAGAGCTCAAGGCCCGTGAAAACGGCAAACCGTTCTATGCCTTGCTGCAAACCCTGTCCAACCACACGCCCTACGCCTTGCCGACGCCATTGCCGGTCGAGCCCGTGACCAATCGCGGAAGCCTGAACGAACACTTGACCGCCATGCGTTACGCGGACTGGGCGCTGGGCCAGTTCTTTGAAAAGGCCCGCAAGGAGCCTTACTTCAAGGAAACCCTGTTTGTCATCGTGGGTGACCACGGTTTCGGCAATGAACAGCAGATCACCGAAATGGACCTGGGCCGCTTCAACGTGCCGATGTTGATGATCGCACCGGGTATCCAGGAGAAGTTCGGCCAGCGCGACCACACAGTGGGCACCCAGATCGACATCGTGCCAACCATCATGGGCCGCCTGGGCGGCGAAACTCGCCAGCAATGCTGGGGCCGCGACCTGCTCAACCTGCCTGAAGGCGATAAGGGTTTTGGTGTGATCAAACCTTCGGGTAACGAGCAGACCACCGCCATCCTCAGCGATGACCGGATCCTTGTGTTGCCGAAGGAAAAGGACATGGCGCCGAAGTTGTACCAGTACGAAATGGGCGCTACGCCACATGCCGAGATCATTGCGGATGCACCGCGTTCCGCTGAGTTGAAACTCAAGCTCGAAGCGTTCCTGCAAACCGCGACCAAGAGCCTGCTGGACAACACCGCCGGTGTAGTTCACGGCACGCCGCAATAAGTTGTGACGCAATAGAAAAGAGGCCCTTCAAGGGCCTCTTTTTTTTGCCTGGCGGATTTTTATATTCGGCCGAGCAAGAGCAGGATCAACAACACCACCAACACCACGCCGATAATTCCGGACGGGCCATAACCCCAACTTCTGGAGTGCGGGAAGACCGGCAAACCACCGATCAGTAACAGGATCAGAATGACGAGAAGTATTGTGCCCATGTCTATTTCCTTGTCGAAAATGCAGTGGATTGACCATGCCAATCAAGGTCAGCGGGAATAAAGGAAATTCGAGCTGCTTAAAAATTCCGACTCTTGCGCTTACAGGAAAATTCCAAGTTTTTTAGAAGTATTTCGAACAGGTTCTTATTTCATTTGTGTTTGTCTTAGTTACTTCAGGCACTCCCGCGGTTTGCTCGGGCCATTCAGCAATCTGATGGAGCGTGGGTCGGACAATTTCCTTCGCTACACTCGATGCATCTTCCGAGAACAACAAGGCTGTTTGCTATGCAAAATCGCATGATGATCACTGGTGCAGGCTCTGGCCTGGGTCGCGAAATCGCGCTGCGCTGGGCGCGTGAAGGCTGGCAACTGGCCTTGTCGGACGTCAGCGAGCCCGGTTTGCAGGAAACCCTGAAGCTGGTTCGTGAAGCCGGCGGTGATGGTTTTATCCAGCGCTGCGACGTGCGCGATTACAGCCAATTGACGGCGTTCGCCCAGGCCTGTGAAGTCAAGCTCGGCGGTATCGATGTCATCGTCAACAACGCCGGTGTGGCGTCTGGCGGGTTCTTCAGTGAGTTGTCCCTGGAGGATTGGGACTGGCAGATCGCGATCAACCTGATGGGCGTGGTCAAGGGCTGCAAGGCGTTCCTGCCACTGCTGGAAAAAAGCAAAGGCAAGATCATCAACATCGCGTCCATGGCCGCGCTGATGCAAGGCCCGGCGATGAGCAACTACAACGTGGCCAAGGCGGGCGTGGTGGCGTTGTCCGAAAGCCTGCTGATCGAGCTGGCACATCAGGAAGTCGGCGTGCATGTGGTGTGTCCGTCGTTCTTCCAGACCAACCTGCTGGACTCCTTCCGCGGCCCGACCCCGGCCATGAAGGCCCAGGTCGGCAAGTTGCTGGAAAGTTCGCCGATCAGCGCCGCCGACATCGCCGATTACATCTACCGGCAGGTCGCCGCTGGCGAGTTCATGATCCTGCCCCACGAACAGGGCCGCATGGCCTGGGCGATCAAACAGAAGAACCCGCAGCTGCTCTACAACGAAATGACCGTCATGGCCGATAAAATGCGCGCCAAGGCCAGGCAATCCGCAAGCTGATCTTGCCCGCAGGCAACGCGGTGGTTAGGGTGGCCGCCATCGGCCATCCTCGCGAGACATTTGCATGCTCAATTACCTGTGGTTTTTCCTTGCCGCATTGTTCGAAATTGCCGGTTGCTTTGCCTTTTGGATGTGGTTGCGCCAGGGTAAAAGCATGTGGTGGGTGGTGCCGGCGCTCCTCAGCCTCACTCTGTTCGCCCTGCTGCTGACCCGAATCGAAGCAACCTACGCCGGCCGCGCCTATGCCGCTTACGGTGGCATCTACATCATTGCGTCAATCGGATGGTTGGCCGTGGTCGAGCGGATTCGTCCGCTGGGTTCGGACTGGCTTGGCGTGGCGCTGTGTGTCATCGGCGCGAGCATCATCCTGTTCGGGCCGCGATTCTCCGCGTCCTGACAGATCGGCCCTACAATCAACCAGCCTGTCAGACCTTTCCGTAAGCGCGGTGTGTCATGGCTGTCAGTCCGGTCTGGTTTGCTGTCGGAGCATTGTAGGCGTACGACGGGCCGGGCATCTTCAAGGGCCAGTAACCCCTGAAGGACACTCCTCATGCTCGTACTCAGTCGCGTTGTGGGCGAAACGATTTCCATCGGTGAAAACATTTCCGTGCGCGTTCTCGCGATCAACGGAAACAACATTCGCTTTGGCGTCGAAGCGCCTCAGGACGTCAATGTCCACCGCTCCGAAATCTACGAACGCATTCAGAACAAACTGGCGAAGACCAAGGGGCGCTGAAGGCTTCAGTCAAACAGGTGCTTGGGCACGTCGTGCTTGAGCATCAGTTGGCATTGTTCGCTTTCCGGGTCGAAGACAATCAGTGCCTGGCCCTTGGTCAAGGCCTGGCGCACGCGCAATACGCGGGTTTCCAGCGGCGTGTCATCGCCATTGTCCGTGCCGTCGCGGGTCACGAAATCCTCGATCAGGCGGGTGAGGGTATCGACTTCAAGTTGGTCGTGGGGAATCAGCATAGGCACCTCGGTTGGATCAATGGCGCGATGCTACGGCGATTGGGCTGTTGCGGCTAGTCTTGGGCTGAAGTGTCGTCTGGTCCGGCGTCTTCGCGAGCAAGCCCGCTCCCACATGTGATCGCATTCCCCTGTGGGAGCGGGCTTGCTCGCGAAGGCAATCTGTCAGACACCGGAAATCTCAGCGTTTCAACTCAGTTCCCCGACCGCTGCCCCACCAGGCTGTCCACCGACGGCACCCGCGTATCGCTTTCCATCTGGGTGTCGTGTTCGAGCTGATGGCTGAAGCGGTCCAGTGACCCTTGGGCCGGTTGCGCATCGCTGGCAAACACTGGCGGGCTGAGGATGTATGCACCAAGCAGGCGGCTCAGGGCGGCGAGACTGTCGATGTGGGTGCGCTCGTAACCGTGGGTGGCGTCGCAGCCGAAGGCGAGCAGGGCGGTGCGAATGTCGTGGCCGGCGGTGACCGCCGAATGGGCGTCACTGAAGTAGTAGCGAAACAGGTCGCGGCGGGCCGGCAACTCGTTGTCGCTGGCCAGGCGCAGGAGATGGCGCGACAGGTGATAGTCATACGGCCCGCCGGAATCCTGCATCGCGATGCTCACGGCATGCTCGCTGGAGTGTTGGCCAGGCGCGACCGGTGCGATGTCGATGCCGACGAACTCACTGACGTCCCAGGGCAACGCCGCCGCCGCGCCGCTGCCGGTTTCCTCGGTGATGGTGAACAGCGGATGGCAGTCGATCATCAGGTCTTCGCCACTGTCGACGATGGCTTTGAGCGCTGCCAGCAGTGCGGCTACCCCGGCCTTGTCGTCGAGGTGGCGGGCGCTGATGTGGCCGCTTTCGGTGAACTCCGGCAACGGGTCGAAGGCGACGAAATCGCCGATGCTGATCCCCACCGACTCGCAGTCGGCACGAGTAGCGCAGTAGGCATCCAGACGCAATTCGATGTGATCCCAACTGATCGGCATCTCATCCACGGCGGTATTGAAAGCGTGCCCGGAAGCCATCAGCGGCAAGACACTGCCGCGGATCACGCCGTTGTCGGTAAACAGGCTGACCCGACTGCCTTCGGCAAAACGACTGGACCAGCAGCCGACTGGCGCGAGGGTCAGGCGGCCATTGTCCTTTACCGCACGCACCGCCGCGCCGATGGTGTCCAGGTGGGCGGATACGGCGCGGTCGGGGCTGTTTTTCTTGCCTTTGAGCGTGGCGCGGATGGTGCCGCGACGGGTCATTTCGAAGGGAATGCCGAGCTCTTCAAGGCGCTCGGCGACATAGCGCACGATGGTATCGGTGAACCCGGTGGGGCTGGGAATGGCGAGCATTTCCAGCAGGACTTTTTGCAGGTAACCGAGGTCCGGTTCGGGGATTTTACTGGTCATGGAAACTCCTGATGAGTTGAGCGCATCGATGGTTTCGATGAGGGATTTGTGGTGTCTGTCAGGCCGCCTTCGCGAGCAAGCCCGCTCCCACATGTAATCGCATTCCCCTGTGGGAGCGGGCTTGCTCGCGAAGGGGCCAGTCCAGACAACGCATAGCTAAGAGACCACCGGCTGACTGTGCGGAAACAGCAAATCCACAAACCGCTCCGCCGTGGGTTGCGGTTCATGATTGGCCAGCCCGGCCCGCTCGTTGGCTTCGATAATCACGTAGTCCGCCCGGTCAGCGGCGGACACCATCAGGTCAAGGCCGACCATGGGAATGTCTAGCGCCCGCGCTGCCCGCACGGCGGCGTCCACCAGCGTCGGATGCAGGATCGCCGTCACGTCCTCAAGAACGCCACCTGTATGAAGGTTCGCCGTACGCCGTACGAATAGATGCTCGCCGGCCGGCAGAATGCTGCTGTAGTCGTATCCGGCGGCATGCAAGGTGCGCAGGGTTTCCTGGTCCAGCGGGATCTTGCTTTCGCCGCCCGTGGCCGCTTGTCGCCGCCGGCTCTGGGCTTCGATCAAGGCGCCGATGGAGTGCTGGCCGTCGCCGACTACTTCGGCCGGCCGGCGAATGGCGGCCGCGACCACT
Source organism: Pseudomonas sp. GW821-FHT01C01 (assembly GCF_059422645.1). Lineage (NCBI taxonomy): Bacteria > Pseudomonadati > Pseudomonadota > Gammaproteobacteria > Pseudomonadales > Pseudomonadaceae > Pseudomonas > Pseudomonas sp. GW821-FHT01C01. The sequence goes on from NZ_JBWKXF010000007.1 coordinate 81,454, forward strand.
TCAAAACCGATCACCACGATTCGCAGGTCGAGGCCTTCGTGGAAGCTTTCCAGCAGCACGCGGCTGTCAAAGTGGCGTGCCGCCTCGATGGCTTGCTGCACCTCGTCGAGGGTCCGCAAGTCGACCGCTACGCCTTGGCCCTGTTCACCGTCCAGCGGTTTGACCACCACGCGCAGGTGCTCATCGAGAAACGCCAGATTGTCATCGGCATTGCCCGCCAGTTGCTGCGCCGGCAGGTTCAAACCGGCAGCCTTGAGCACTTTGTGGGTCAGGCTTTTGTCCTGGCACAGACTCATGCTGATGGCGCTGGTCAGGTCGCTCAGGGACTCACGGCAGCGTACCCGGCGCCCGCCATGGCTGAGGGTGAACATCCCGGCGTCAGCGTCATCGACTTGCACATCGATGCCACGACGGTGAGCTTCCTCGACAATGATCCGCGCGTACGGGTTGAACGCCGCTTCCGGACCTGGCCCGAGAAACAGCGGCTGATTGATGCCGTTCTTGCGCTTGATGGCGAAGGTCGAGAGGTTGCGAAAACCGAGTTTGGCGTAAAGGCTTTTCGCCTGGCGGTTGTCGTGCAGTACGGACAGGTCGAGGTAAGCGAGACCGCGACTCATGAAGTGTTCGATCAAGTGCCGCACCAGCACTTCACCGACACCTGGCCGCGCACAATGCGGGTCGACCGCCAGGCACCACAGGCTGCTGCCGTTTTCCGGATCGTTGAAGGCCTGGTGGTGGTTGAGGCCCATGACGCTGCCGATGACCGCGTCGCTATCCTCGTCTTCGGCCAGCCAGTACACCGGGCCGCCCAGGTGGCGCGCAGTGAGTCGGGTGGCGTCGATCGGCAGCATGCCGCGCGCCTGGTACAGCTGGTTGATGGCTTGCCAGTCGGCGTCACTTTGCGCGCGTCGGATGCGAAAACCGCGAAACACCCGGGTCGCTTGACGGTAATCGCTGAACCACAGGCGCAAGGTATCGGACGGGTCGAGGAACAACTGTGTCGGCTCCAGGCCCAGCACTTGCTGGGGCGCGGCGACGTACAGGGCAATGTCCCGTTCGCCGGGATGTTCGTTGAGCAACTCCCCGGCGAGGCTCGCGGCATCGGCAAACGTGTGGCCGATCAGCAAGCGGCCCCAGCCACAATGCACGGCGATCGGTGCTCCGCCGAGTTCACTGCCATCCTCGGCCAGACGTGCCTGCAAGCGTTCGTAGGAAGGCGACTGGCCGCGCAACAGGCGTTGGCTGAAAGCCGTGGCGTGAGGTTTCATCGGTCAGATTCCTTGTTCGCTGAGCCACAGGTTGAGAGCCGCCAGTTGCCACAGCTTCGAGCCGCGCAAGGGCGTCAATTGTCCCTGCGGATCGGTCAGCAGACGGTCGAGCATCGCAGGCTTGAACAGGCCGCGATCCTGGCTTGGATCGAGCAGCAACTCGCGCACCCAGCCCAGCGTATCGCCCTGCAAATGCTTGAGGCCCGGCACCGGGAAGTAACCTTTCTTGCGGTCGATCACTTCACTTGGAATCACTTGGCGCGCGGCTTCTTTCAACACTTGCTTGCCGCCGTCCGGCAGTTTGAAACGCCCGGGAATCCGTGCCGACAACTCCACCAGGCGGTAGTCGAGAAACGGCGTGCGCGCTTCCAGGCCCCAGGCCATGGTCATGTTGTCGACGCGCTTGACCGGGTCGTCCACCAGCATCACCGTGCTGTCCAGGCGCAAGGCCTTGTCCACCGCCGCATCGGCACCGGGCCTTGCGAAATGGGCTTTGACGAAGTCACCGGCGGCGTCATTCGCAGTCAGCCATTTCGCTTGCACGGTGGCGGCGTAGTCGTCGTAACTGCGGTCGAAAAATGCTTCGCGGTAGGCGGCATACGGATCGCTCGCACCGTCCACTTGCGGATACCAGTGGTAACCGGCGAACAATTCGTCGGCGCCCTGGCCGCTCTGTACCACTTTGCAGTGTTTGGCCACTTCCCGGGACAGCAGGTAGAAGGCGATGCAGTCATGGCTGACCATCGGCTCGCTCATGGCCCGGAACGCGGCAGGCAGTTGTTCGATGACCTCTTTTTCATCGATGCGCAACTGGTGATGCTGCGTGCCGTAGTGTTGGGCGATCAGGTCGGAATACTGGAACTCGTCGCCGCGTTCGCCACCGGTATCCTGAAACCCGATGGAGAAGGTCGACAGATTTTCTACGCCGACTTCTCGCAACAAGCCCACCAGCAAACTTGAGTCGACGCCACCGGACAACAGCACACCGACATCCACTGCCGCACGCTGGCGGATGGCGACTGCTTCGCGGGTGCTGTCGAGCACACGGTCGCGCCAGTCTTCGAGGGTCAGATTCATTTCATCGGCGTGAGGGCCGTAGGGCAGCGTCCACCAGGTTTTCTGCTCGGTGCGGCCATCGGCTTCGATGCGCATCCAGGTGGCGGGTGGCAGTTTTTCAATACCCGCCAGCAAGGTGCGCGGTGCCGGGACCACGGCGTGGAAATTCAGATAGTGATTGAGCGCCACGGGATCGAGGAGCGGATTGATGTCGCCGCCCTTGAGCAATGCCGGCAGCGCCGAGGCAAAGCGCAAACGCTGGCCGGTGCGCGACAGGTACAGCGGTTTTACGCCGAGACGGTCGCGGGCGATGAACAGACGTTGGGCATCGCGCTCCCAAATGGCAAAGGCAAACATGCCATTGAGTTTCGGCAGCAAGGCTTCGCCCCAGGCGTGATAGCCCTTGAGCAGCACTTCGGTGTCGCCAGCGGAATAGAAGGTGTAACCCAGGCTTTCAAGTTCCGCGCGCAGTTCCGGAAAGTTGTAGATCGCCCCGTTGAACGCCAGGGACAAGCCCAATTGCGGGTCGATCATCGGCTGCGCCGAGCCGTCCGACAGGTCCATGATTTTCAGGCGCCGGTGGCCCAGGGCAATCGGTCCCTGGCTATGAAAACCCCAGGCATCGGGGCCGCGAGGGGCCAGGTGATGGGTGATTCGTTCAATGGCTGCAAGGTCTGCAGGTTGATGATCAAAACGTAACTCGCCAGCTAATCCGCACATAAATTCCTTACCGGTTATTCCGTTGGGGAGGGTCATTCGATACCACGCCAAAACGGCAGGTACTCAGAAAGTGACCCTCCTCGGTAAGGGGAGTTTTAGATCGATGGGTTATATGCCGACAGACCACAGCCGAATCCCCCCCGTGAGGGAGACTTCGTCTGCTGTATCGACTACTTGCCCCGGATCAAGCGCCGCAGGGCAAAACGGTTGGGGTGGCAGGCTTCGGCCACGCTTCTGGGCAAGGGCAGGGGTTCGTTATCCAGCCAGGCGGCGAGTAATTCACCAGACAACGGCGCGGTGATCAGACCCCGCGAGCCGTGGCCACTGTTGACGTATAAACCATCGAACCATGGGCATGGGATATCCGGCACTTGCCGGGCGTCCTTGCCCAGCGCGGCATAGGCTTGGGCGAAGGCCTGGCTGTCGGCCAGCGGACCGACGATCGGCAAATAGTCAGGGCTGGTGCAACGGAAGGCAGCGCGACCTTGAAGGCTTTCAGGGTCGAGCCGATCGATCTCCAGCCGCGTGACCAGATCGTGGGAAATTTCTTCGAGCATGGCCAGATTGCCCAGGTGCTCTGCCGTGGTGGGTGTCAGGTCTTCGCTCTTGAAATCGAAACTGGCCCCCAGGGTGTGTTCGCCGAACCGCGCGGGGGCGACATAGCCTTCGGCACACACCACCGTGCCGAGGGACTGGCTTTGCGGGGTTTGCGCCAGGCGCGTGATTTGTCCGCGAATGCGTTTGAGCGGCAATCCGGCGCTCTCGGGGAAACGCTGGATTTCAGCAGCACCGGCGAGCACCACCACCGGCGCGCTGGCAAGCAATCGTTCGCCGTCCCAGGCCTGCCACTGGCCCTCAACTTTGCGCAGTTCGAGCACATCGTGATGCGCAAGCACATTAACCAGCGGGTGCGATGCCTGCCATTGGCACAACGCCGGTGGGTGAACCCAGCCGCCTTCGGGATAGAACAGGCCCCCGTGTGCCAGCCCGATGCCGGCCAGGGCCTGTGCCTCGGGTTGATCCATCAAGTGCAACAGATCCGCAGGAAACGCTTGCGCCAACTGCATCTGGCGTTCGGCCTCCTTGGCGTTGAACGCCAGTTGCAGCACACCGCAATCGTCCCAGTCGCGGCCCCGTTGCAAGTGTTCGAGCAGTCGTCGGGTGTAGCCGAAACCGCTGACGATCATTTGCGACAGCGCCGTGCCATGGGCCGATAACTTCAGGTAGAGCACGCCCTGTGGGTTGCCCGAGGCTTCCTGGGCGATGTCGGCGTGGCGCTCCAGCAATGTCACTTGCCAGCCCCGCGCGGCGAGGCTGGCGGCGCTGGCACAACCGGCCAGCCCGGCACCGATCACCAGTGCCTGGCGTTCGCCGGTCAGCGGAGCCGGGCGGGCAAACCAGGGTTTATCCAGGGCAGGGGCAGGCGTTTCCTGCGGCCAGCCGAGAAACTCGCCGCGCAGGATTTCCCATTTGTGGCCGATGCCGGGGATGCGTTTCATCTTGAAGCCGGCGGCATTGAGCAGGCGCCGCACCCAACCGGTGCTGGTGAAGGTGCTGATGGACGCGCCGGGGGCGGCCAGGCGTGCGAGTTCGGCAAACAGTTCGGCGGTCCACATGTCGGGATTTTTCGCCGGAGCGAAACCGTCGAGGAACCAGGCGTCGATCCGGGCATCGAGTTGGGGCAGTTGTTCCAGCGCGTCGCCGATCAGCAGGGTCAGGGTGACACGGCCGTTATCCAGCGTCAGACGCTGAAAACCCTGGTGGATCGCCACGTACTGCGCCAGCAACTGATCGGCAAACACCTTGAGTTCCGGCCACAGCGCCAGGGCACGTTGTAAGTCAGCCGGGCTCAGCGGGTACTTTTCGACGCTGACAAAATGCAGCCGCGCACCGGCCGCCGCGTGTTGCTCGAACACCTGCCAGGCACACAGAAAATTCAGCCCCGTGCCAAACCCCGTCTCACCGATGACCAAGCGCCCGCCCTGCGGCAAGGCGGCAAAACGTTCGGCCAAACGGTTCTGTTCGATGAACACATAGCGGGTTTCATCCAGCCCCGACTGATCGGAGAAGTACACATCGTCGAACACTCGCGAATACGGACGACCTTGGTCGTCCCAGTCGAGTTGGGCGTGGGGCAGTACAGGTTTCATGGCAGGCTCGGCAACGGCAAGGCCGCCATTCTAGCCGATCGACGGGGCGTTGCTTGGTCCGTGGCAAAGCATGCATTGGCTGAGTCATCGAAAATCGATGGCCTGCACAAAAACCTGTGGCGAGGGAGCTTGCTCCCGCTCGGTTGCGAAGCAGCCGCACTGGTCCCAGTCCCCTTGAGAAAGGGTTTGGGATAGCTTCGCCGTCCAGCGGGAACAAACTCCCTCGCCACGAGTTTCGTATCTGCCCCATCAATGGATTTCTTCCACGCAGGAGAGGTGCATCCGCTAGTCTTGCTCACATCTGGAAGGGAGCCGCTCATGTTTGAATCTGCCGAAATCGATCACGCCATCGACAAAGACACCTATGACGCCGAAGTCCCGGCCCTGCGCGAAGCGTTGCTCGAAGCGCAATTCGAATTGCAGCAGCAACGCCGCTTTCCGGTGATCATTTTGATCAACGGCATCGAAGGTGCCGGCAAGGGCGAGACGATCAAGGTGCTCAACGAGTGGATGGACCCGCGCTTGATCGAGGTCCGCACGTTCGACCAGCAAACCGACGAAGAGCTGGCGCGGCCACCGGCCTGGCGGTACTGGCGGATGCTTCCGGCCAAGGGCCGCATGGGGATTTTCTTCGGCAACTGGTACAGCCAGATGCTGCAGGGACGGGTCCATGGCGAGTTCAAGGATCCGCGTCTCGACCAGGCGATCAACGGGGCCGAGCGTCTGGAAAAAATGCTCTGTGACGAAGGTGCGCTGATCTTCAAGTTCTGGTTTCACCTCTCCAAAAAGCAAATGAAGGCACGCCTCAAGGCACTGGCCGACGACCCGCTGCACAGCTGGCGCATCAGCCCGCTGGACTGGCAGCAGTCGCAAACCTACGACCGCTTCGTGAAGTACGGCGAACGGGTGTTGCGCCGCACCAGTCGCGACTATGCACCCTGGCATGTGATCGCCGGGGCGGATGCACATTATCGGAACCTGGCCGTGGGGCGGATTCTGCTGGCGGGCCTGCACGGCGCATTGACGCGGCCGACGATCCATCCGGAAAAGGTCAGCGCGGCGCCAGTGTTCCCCAGTGTCGATCAAGTGAATTTGCTCGACAGCCTGGACCTCACCCTGCACCTGGACAAGGAAGATTACGAGGAACAGCTGATCACCGAGCAGGCACGGTTTTCCGGGTTGATGCGTGACAAACGCATGCGCCGGCACGCACTGGTGGCGGTATTCGAGGGCAACGACGCGGCCGGCAAGGGCGGGGCGATCCGCCGGGTGGCGGCGGCACTGGACCCACGTCAGTACAGCATCGTACCGATTGCCGCGCCCACCGAAGAAGAACGGGCGCAACCGTATCTGTGGCGCTTCTGGCGTCATCTTCCGGCCCGGGGCAAGTTCACCGTGTTCGACCGCTCCTGGTATGGCCGGGTATTGGTGGAGCGTGTCGAAGGCTTTTGCAGCCCGGCGGACTGGCTGCGTGCCTACGGTGAAATCAACGATTTCGAAGAACAGGTCACCGACGCCGGGGTGATCGTGGTCAAGTTCTGGCTGTCCATCGACAAACAGACGCAACTGGAGCGCTTCCAGGAGCGCGAAAAAATTTCGTTCAAGCGCTTCAAGATCACCGAGGACGATTGGCGCAACCGTGAAAAATGGGATGACTATCGCGCGGCGGTCGGCGACATGGTCGACCGTACCAGCACCGAAATTGCGCCATGGACCCTGGTGGAAGCCAACGACAAGCGCTGGGCGCGAGTCAAGGTACTGCGCACCATCAACCGGGCACTGGAGGAGGCGTTCGAAAGATCCGACCGCCACGAGCGCAAGAAGCATAAGGACAAGGATTGAGGCGATGGTTACGCATACGCGAGGTGAATGATTGTCGCGGTCGGTGAAGGGGTGGACTTATGCTCGGTCCACTCTCAACCGACAACAACAATGAGGTATGCCATGCGTGAAGTGGTGATCGTCGACAGCGTGCGGACCGGCCTGGCCAAATCCTTTCGCGGTAAATTCAACATGACCCGCCCGGACGACATGGCGGCACACTGTGTCGATGCACTGTTGGCACGCACCGGTATCGATCCGGCGAGCGTCGAGGACTGCATCGTCGGTGCCGGCTCCAACGAAGGCGCACAGGGTTTCAATATCGGTCGCAACGTCGCGGTGTTGTCTCGCCTGGGTGTCGGCACGGCCGGCATGACCCTCAACCGGTTCTGTTCCTCGGGCTTGCAGGCAATCGCTATCGCTGCCAACCAGATCGCTTCGGGTTGCAGCGACATCATCGTCGCCGGCGGCGTCGAATCCATCAGCCTGACCATGAAAAGCGTCAATACCGACAACCTGATCAACCCGCTGCTCAAGGAACAGGTGCCGGGCATCTACTTTCCGATGGGCCAGACCGCTGAAATCGTCGCACGTCGGTACAGCGTCAGCCGTGAAGAGCAGGATTTGTACGCCCTGCAAAGTCAGCAGCGTACCGCCCAGGCTCAAGCCGCCGGGCTGTTCACTGATGAAATCGTGCCAATGGCGGTGAAATACCGCGTCGAGGACAAGACCACCGGTCAGGCACAGATCCTCGACGGCATCGTCGACCGCGATGACTGCAACCGCCCGGACACCACCCTGGAAAGTCTTGCGGGGTTGAAACCGGTGTTTGCCGAAGACGGCTCGGTCACGGCGGGCAACTCGTCGCAACTGTCTGACGGCGCGTCCATGACCCTGGTGATGAGCCTGGAAAAAGCGCTGGAACTGGGGCTCAAGCCGAAAGCGTTCTTCCGCGGGTTTACCGTGGCCGGTTGCGCACCGGACGAGATGGGCATCGGCCCGGTGTTTTCGGTACCGAAACTGCTCAAGGCCAAAGGCTTGCGGATTGACGACATCGACCTCTGGGAGCTCAACGAAGCGTTTGCCTCGCAGTGCCTGTACAGCCGCAACCGGCTGGAAATCGACAACGCCCGGTACAACGTCAACGGTGGTTCGATTTCCATCGGCCACCCGTTCGGCATGACCGGTTCGCGCCAGGTCGGGCATCTCGTTCGTGAGTTGCAGCGACGCAATCTGCGTTACGGCATCGTCACCATGTGCGTGGGTGGCGGGATGGGGGCTACGGGGTTGTTTGAGGCGGTGCGCTAGGTCTCCGCACTTTGTGTTGACTGCCAGATAGCTTTCGCGAGCAAGCCCGCTCCCACATTGAACGGTGTACACGGTCAAATGTGGGAGCGGGCTTGCTCGCGAATGCAGGCGCCGCAGTCTTTCACATTGCGACCCGCACAGTTTCATTCGCGGCCAGACCGTAACTGTCCCTGTGTGCGTCACCGCTCTGCGCCTAGAATGACGGCTCCTGTTATTTGGCTTCGGGGTTCACATGCACATTTCATCGGGTCGCTGGGTTTACGGTCTGTTCCTGGCCTTGCTGACCGCGTTGTTGTGGGGAATCCTGCCGATCAAGCTCAAGCAGGTGTTGCTGGTGATGGACCCGGTGACGGTGACCTGGTTTCGCCTGATAGTGTCCGGCGGCTGCCTGTTCATTTACCTGGCAGCCACCAGGCGCTTGCCCAGCCGCAAAGTGCTCGGTCCGCGCGGTGGCTGGCTGGTGCTGATGGCGGTGCTCGGCCTGGTCGGTAACTATGTGTTGTATCTGATGGGCCTGAACCTGCTCAGCCCCGGCACGGCGCAACTGGTGGTGCAAATGGGGCCGATCATGCTGCTGATCGCCAGCCTGTTCGTGTTCAAGGAGCGTTTCAGCCTGGGGCAGGGGATCGGGCTGCTGGTGCTGCTGATCGGTTTTGCGCTGTTTTTCAACCAGCGCCTGAGTGAATTGCTCACGTCGCTGACCGACTACACCGCCGGCGTGCTGCTGGTGCTGCTGGCGTCCACGGTCTGGACCTTCTATGCCCTGGGGCAGAAGCAATTGCTGACGGTGTGGAATTCGCTGCAGGTGATGATGGTGATCTACCTGTTTTGCGCGCTGCTGTTGACGCCGTGGGTACATCCGCTTGAAGCACTGCAATTGAACCCGTTGCAGGGATGGTTGCTGCTGGCATGCTGCCTCAACACCCTGATTGCCTATGGCGCGTTTGCCGAGGCCCTGGCCCATTGGGAAGCCTCCCGGGTCAGCGCGACGCTGGCCATCACGCCGCTGGTGACTTTCGTTGCCGTTGCCTTGGCCGCGTGGCTGTGGCCCGACTATGTACATGCCGAGACGATCAATGGTCTGGGTTATGGCGGCGCGGTGCTGGTGGTGCTGGGGTCGGCGCTGGTGGCGTTGGGGCCTTCGTTGATTGCCGGGTTGAAGGCGCGGCGGATGCGGATGGCGGTCGGTCGGTAGACCGTATTATCGTTCTTCGCGAGCAAGCCCGCTCCCACATTGAACTGCGAACGCGGTCAAATGTGGGAGCGGGCTTGCCCGCGAAGACGGACTTTCAGGCGCTACAGAGTTCAGCCCTTGGCCCCAGCCTCCAGCATGTTCTCCGGCCGTACCCAGGCATCGAACTCTTCATCAGTCAGGTACCCGAGTTGCAACGCCGCCTCGCGCAAGGTCAGTCCTTCGCTGTAGGCCTTCTTGGCGATCTCCGCCGATTTGTCATAGCCAATGTGCGGGTTGAGCGCCGTCACCAGCATCAGGCCTCGTTCCAGGTGTTCAGCCATTTTTTCCGCATCCGGCTCCAGACCTGCCACGCAGTGCTGCTGGAAGTTGCTGCAGCCATCGCCCAGCAAGCGGATCGATTGCAGCAGGTTATGGATGATCACCGGTTTGAACACGTTCAACTGCAAATGGCCCTGACTGGCTGCAAAGCCGATGGCGACGTCATTGCCCAAGACCTGGCAGGCCAGCATCGACAACGCTTCGCACTGGGTCGGGTTGACCTTGCCCGGCATGATCGAACTGCCTGGTTCATTGGCCGGCAGCTTGACTTCGGCGAAGCCGGCGCGCGGACCGGAACCCAGCAGGCGCAGATCGTTGGCGATTTTCATCAGCGTCACGGCGAGGGTTTTCAGCGCACCGGACAGCGTGGTCAGCGGCTCATGGCCGGCCAGTGCGGCGAATTTGTTCGGCGCGGTGATAAACGGCAAGCCTGAGAGGGCGGCCAACTCTGCGGCGATGGCCTCGCCGAACCCGTGAGGTGAGTTCAGCCCGGTGCCGACGGCCGTTCCGCCCTGGGCCAGCTCGCAGACCGCGGGCAGCGCGCTGCGGATCGCCCGCTCGGCGTAATCGAGTTGCGCGATGAAAGCCGAGATTTCCTGGCCGAAGCTGATCGGTGTCGCATCCATCATGTGGGTGCGGCCGGTTTTGACCAGTTTCATATGGCGAGCAGCCAGCTCGGCCAGCCCGCCGGACAGCTCGCTGATCGCCGGCAGCAAGTGATGTTGCACAGCCTGGGCGGCCGCGATGTGCATGGCAGTGGGGAAGCAGTCGTTGGAACTCTGGGAGCGATTGACGTGATCGTTGGGATGCACTGGGGACTTGCCGCCGCGCGGGTTGCCGGCCAGTTCGTTGGCGCGGCCGGCGATCACTTCGTTGACGTTCATATTGCTCTGGGTGCCACTGCCGGTTTGCCAGACCACCAGCGGAAACTGGTCGTCGTGGTTGCCGGCGAGCACTTCGTCGGCCGCCTGCTCGATCAGGCGGGCGATATCGGCGGGCACGTCGCCATTGCGATCATTGACCCGTGCCGCGGCTTTCTTGATCAGCGCCAGGGCATGCAACACGGCCAGCGGCATGCGCTCGTTGCCGATGGCGAAGTTGATCAGCGAGCGTTGCGTCTGAGCGCCCCAATAGGCTTCATCCGGGACTTCAACCTGGCCGAGGCTGTCGGTTTCGATACGGCTCATCTTGCTCACTCCTGTAGGTCCGATTGCGCAGTTTAGGCCGTGATCGACGGCCGCGGTTCCATCAGTCTGTAATTGACCATTCAACCCCTCTAAATCAGGCGCGACAAGGCTTGGGGTTGAGCGACACACTTTTTTAGGCGCAGAATGGACGCCCTTGGGGTCTTACCTCGCCAGCTAGAAAAGGAAACCCGATGACTCGTCTTCGTGCCATCTGTACCGCTGTTGCATTGGTCTGCGCCAGCGGCCAGGTTCTTGCCGACACCGCCAGCCATAACGCCAGTGCCGAGGCTTTCCTGACCATGGCGCACGCTGACAAACTGGGCACCCCGGTGTACATGCAAGTACAGCAGATGTTTGCCCAGCGTTTCGAACAGACTAAAGCCCCTGAGTCGAAAAAGGCCGTGCTGGAAACCTACCAGGCCAAGGCCAACGCCGCTCTGGACCAGGCCATTGGCTGGAACAAGCTGAAGCCGGACATGGTCAAGCTCTACACCACCAACTTCACCGAATCCGAGCTCAAGGACCTGGTTGCGTTCTACCAGTCGCCACTGGGCAAGAAAGTCCTGGAAAAAATGCCCCAGCTGACCCAGCAATCGGCCCAGATGACCCAGGCCAAGCTGGAAAGCGCGGTACCGGTGGTCAACAAGCTGCTGGCTGACATGACAGCTGAGCTGACCCCGCAAGACGCGGCTGCTCCAGCCAAGAAAAAGCCTTAAGCGGAGTTCGGTATGACCATGCAACAACGCATCGAATCGACGCTCGCCCTGCTTCAGCCCGAGCATCTGCAAGTGCTGGATGAGAGCCACATGCACAGCCGCGGATTGCAGACCCATTTCAAGGCGGTGGTGGTCAGCGAGCAGTTTGCCGGGCTCAACCGTGTCAAGCGTCATCAGAAAGTCTATGCCACGCTGGGCGAGCTGATGGGCGAGTTCCATGCGTTGGCGCTGCATACCTACACGCCAGAGGAATGGGCACAGATCGACGCAGCCCCGGCCTCGCCGACCTGTGCCGGCGGCAGCAAGCATTAAGCAGCTGCACGCTTCCGGTAGGAGCTGGCTTGCCAGCGATGGCAATCTCACGGGCGCCATCGCTGGCAAGCCAGCTCCTACAGGGAAGGTTTTATTTTTGTTAGACTATGCAACGCGCCGCTAACCCGGCGCGTTTTTTTTCGCATCCGGTTCACCCCTTACGAGGGTAGCCACCTGGAGATTTACCCATGACACAACAGATTGTCGTGGCGGCACTGTATAAGTTCGTCACCCTGGAAGATTACGTCGCCCTGCGCGAGCCGCTGCTGCAAGCGATGGTCGACAACGGCATCAAAGGCACACTGCTGATTGCCGAAGAAGGCATCAACGGCACTGTGTCCGGCAGCCGCGAAGGCATCGACGGGCTGATGGCCTGGCTCAAGAATGACCCGCGCATGGACGACATCGACCATAAAGAGTCGTACTGCGACGAGCAGCCGTTCTACCGCACCAAAGTCAAACTCAAGAAAGAAATCGTCACCCTCGGCGTGGACGGGGTGGACCCGAACAAAAAGGTCGGCACCTACGTCGATCCGCAGGACTGGAACGCGCTGATCAGCGACCCGGAAGTGCTGTTGATCGACACCCGTAACGATTACGAAGTCTCGATCGGTACTTTCGAAGGCGCCATCGACCCGAAAACCACCAGTTTTCGCGAATTTCCCGACTACATCAAAGCCAACTTCGACCCGTCCGTGCACAAGAAGGTCGCGATGTTCTGCACCGGCGGCATCCGCTGCGAGAAGGCGTCGAGCTACATGCTCAGCGAAGGTTTCGATGAGGTCTACCACCTCAAGGGCGGCATCCTGAAGTACCTCGAAGAGGTGCCGCAGGAAGAAACCAAGTGGCAGGGCGACTGCTTTGTGTTCGACAACCGCGTGACCGTGCGCCACGACCTGAGCGAAGGCGACTACGATCAATGTCATGCCTGCCGCACGCCAGTCAGCGTTGAAGACCGTGCGTCCGAGCATTACGTGGCCGGCATCAGTTGCCCGCATTGCTGGGATAAGCTGAGCGAGAAGACTCGTCGTAGTGCCATCGACCGACAGAAGCAGATCGAACTGGCCAAGGCCCGCAACATGCCTCACCCGATCGGCTACAACTACAAGCAAGCATCCTCCGAGGCCTGAACCATGTCTGCGCGCCTGCTCTATGTGATGGACCCAATGTGTTCCTGGTGCTGGGGGTTTGCCCCGGTGGCCAACGCACTGGTCGAGCAGGCGCAAGCCGCAGGCGTGGAAGTGCACTTGATTGTGGGCGGCTTGCGCACCGGTAGCGGTGCGGCGCTTGAACCGACCACCCGACGCTATATCTTTGAGCATTGGCAAGCGGTCACTGAGGCCACCGGCCAGCCGTTCAAGATCGAAGGCGCGCTGCCCGACGGTTTTGTCTACGACACCGAACCTGCCTGCCGGGCCTTGGTGACGGCGCGCAGCCTGGCGCCGGATTGCGCGTTGAAACTGCTCGGGCTGATTCAGCACGCATTTTATGCCGAAGGCCGTGATGTCACCCAGGCCAGCGTGCTGGTCGAGTTGGCGGAACAGGCCGGTCTGCCGCGCATCGAGTTCGCAGGCGCTTTCGACCGGGCTGATATGCACGCAGCCACCGCCGCCGATTTCACCTGGGTCCAGGACCTGGGCATCGCCGGTTTTCCTACATTGCTCGCTGAACGCAAGGGTCAATTGGCATTGCTGACCAACGGCTATCAGCCTCTGAGCGTGCTGTCCCCGCTGCTCGGCCGCTGGCTGGAGCGTGCTGCCTGTGCCTGACCTGTCCGATGATGTCTCTACCGCTAAACGTGTCGACCGTCTGAGCTGGGCGGAAATCCGTCGCCTGGCCCTGCATCACAAGAAATCCCTGTGGATCGCCAACGGCGTGGCCGTGTTGGCGACCTTGTGCAGCGTGCCGATTCCCTTGCTCCTGCCGTTGCTGGTGGATGAAGTGTTGCTGGGTCACGGTGATGCTGCGCTGAAGATCATGAACCACGCGCTGCCCGAAGAGTGGCAGAAGGCCGCGGGTTATATCGGCCTGATGCTGCTGGTGACCTTGACCCTGCGTTGCACGGCATTGCTGTTCAACGTGGTGCAGGCAAAACTGTTCGCCGGGCTGGCCAAGGACATCGTCTATCGGATTCGTGTGCGGCTGATCGAACGGCTCAAGCGTATTTCCCTGGGTGAATATGAAAGCCTGGGTAGCGGCACGGTGACCACGCACCTGGTGACTGACCTGGACACGCTGGACAAATTCGTCGGCGAAACCCTCAGCCGTTTCCTCGTGGCCATGCTGACCCTGGTCGGCACTGCCGGCATTCTGATGTGGATGCACTGGAAACTGGCATTGCTGATCCTGCTGTTCAACCCGCTGGTGATCTACGCCACGGTGCAGTTGGGCAAGCGTGTCAAGCACCTGAAGAAACTCGAGAACGACAGCACTTCGCGCTTCACCCAGGCGCTGACTGAAACGCTGGATGCGATCCAGGAAGTTCGTGCCGGCAACCGCCAGGGTTTTTTCCTCGGTCGCCTGGGGCAACGCGCCCGGGACGTGCGTGACTATGCGGTGAATTCGCAATGGAAAACCGATGCGTCGAACCGCGCCAGCGGTTTGCTGTTCCAGTTCGGCATCGATATTTTCCGGGCCGCGGCGATGCTCACCGTGCTGTTTTCCGACCTTTCAATCGGCCAGATGCTCGCGGTGTTCAGCTACCTGTGGTTCATGATCGGTCCGGTGGAACAACTGCTGAACCTGCAATATGCCTACTACGCTGCCGGCGGTGCGCTGTCGCGGATCAACGAACTGCTGTCCCGTGACGATGAGCCCGAGTACCCGGGCGGAGTCGATCCGTTCAACGCTCGCGAGACGGTCGGGCTGGAAGTGCAAGGGTTGAGTTTCGGTTACGGTGATGAACTGGTCTTGAACCAGATGAACCTGTCCATCGCCCCCGGCGAAAAGGTCGCGATCGTCGGTGCCAGTGGCGGCGGCAAGAGCACGCTGGTGCAGTTGCTGCTTGGTCTGTACACGCCGCAGGCCGGGACCATCCGTTTCGGCGGTTCGACCCAGCAGGAAATAGGCCTGGAAACCGTGCGGGAAAATGTAGCCGTGGTCCTGCAACACCCGGCGCTGTTCAACGACACCATACGGGCCAACCTGACCATGGGCCGTTTACGCAGTGACGAGGCCTGCTGGCAGGCGCTGGAAATTGCCCAATTGCACGGTACGGTCCGGGATTTGCCCAATGGCCTGGACAGCATCGTCGGGCGCTCCGGTGTGCGTTTGTCCGGCGGTCAGCGCCAACGCCTGGCCATCGCCCGGATGGTGCTGGCCGAACCCAAAGTGGTGATTCTGGACGAGGCCACCTCGGCGCTGGACGCCGCCACCGAATACAACCTGCACCAGGCACTGGCGCGGTTCCTGAGCAATCGCACTACATTGATCATTGCCCACCGACTGTCGGCGGTGAAACAAGCCGACCGGGTGCTGGTGTTCGATGGCGGGCAGATTGCCGAGGATGGCGACCACCAGCGGCTGATCGCCGATGGTGGTTTGTACGCCAAGCTGTATGGGCATTTGCAGCAGCATTGAGCGGGTTGAACTTGGTTTGGATTGCTCAAAGAGCTGCCGATGCTGCTGGATTCGTCGCCGAGGTTGTCAGGATTGTGCTTTGCGTCCATTAGGGCGCTTGCCCCATATCACGTTGAGCGCATCGACCCCATGGTCATAATTGAACCCTTTCAGAATGATTGAGCACGAGTCGCACGGCGGCAGGGTAGTGACAACGTTGATCGATTTGATGTCACCCGTGTTTGGGTATTTATCACTGATGAAACCGATCAATTTACTTTCGCTATCTACTGATGTTGCCCAATTGATAACGTCGGGTCGGGCTGGGTCGTTAATTGGGTGAGGGATCGATAGCAATACCTCGCTACTCGATAGTTTTAAGGATTCAGGATTTATCGGCTCCCTCAACTTGTCGATGTTGAAATAGACCGAGTCATCGAACTCAACTACTCCCGTCTTTCCCTTGGACTTGAACAGGGGGAGGTGTTTGGTGTTGTCTCCAGCTCCAGAAACGCTGACGTAAATTTCATTTTTTCCTGCAGCGGTTTTGACTTCGGCAAAAGCGATATTACGCAGCCTCTGCTGATTGAATGGAAGGAGCTTTTGTAGATCCTCCATTGCTTTGTCAATCTTTGTGCTGTTGGATACCTCACTTGTGGCCCTTAAAAAAAGGGCGTCGAATCTATTCGCAACACTTTGCTGTAATTCGGGGGGCGTCATAGTGCTTCTGGTCCATAGATCGGCGCCATCTGAAAGTGTCGCGGCAGTGGCCCTTGTTGGGCCATCAAGCAGTAGTGATGATGCCGAATAAGCTGTCACCTTCACCCACTTCAATTCATCGAGAGGGTTCGCCGGTGCTCCAATATTTACCGCGAATTCATCGAGTTTATCCAGCGCCTGATGGACCTTATCTCTTCCATGAATGCGCACCATGTTGTTCGCATTCAAAGACCCTGTGTATATGCGTCGTAGCTCTTTTTCGACCGTATCTTCCAAAAAACGTTGTTCGGGCACCTTGTTCATTTGCAACGTCCCCTGGACGCTCTCGCTGGCTGAAAATTTGACCATGTAGTAATCATCCATATGCAGCCTGGCGAAAACATACCGATGGCTTTCGTCCTTGGAATAAACGACGAGCGCGCCGACTTCATGCACATCATCGATTTTTTCGGCGCTACCGGTCACTTTCAAGCCTCCATAGATTCCGTCCTGAAATTCGAGGTGGGCGTTGATGGTGTTCTTGGGAATAGGCGTTTTTTGCTGAAGGCCGATCCATTGAGGCCTGCCCTTGTAAGGAATGAGTTTGCCACCTGTGAGTTCGTAAATTTTTCCTTCAAACGCCAGTAGTTGACGGGATTGAGTTGATGTCGGTTGAGAGGGTGTGAATCTGCCGTCCCCGAACCACGGAGCCCAACTATCCTCAAAATCCATAAAAGTGCCTTCGGCGGGGCGTTCAGCAGGAAAGTTGGTAATGACGTACTTGGTTTTGCAGATTTCTCCAGGGGCTCTGCGAGAACGACAAGGTACAGTTTTGAGACTCTTGCTTGCATCGAGGCTGTCGACGCGCCACAAAGCATTTTCATGATTTCGGTATGGCACCTTGTCGATGAACACAGTTGTTCTACCATCAACCTCTAATGTCTTTCTCACATGAACTGTTCCGGCAATTACATACAACTCCTCGTTATCCGCGATGCCTATGCGCTGATATGTCGAAGGGCCCATTGATATGTCATGCGCGGACAAACGCGGTCCGAAAGGTTTGCCTGAAACGGGATCTACTGCATGGAAGGCCGGCGATGCAATGGAGCCGGTATTGCGTACAGGCACATCTTCAAGGCCTTTGACTGAAGCCAGTCGATCACCGGTCGACAACGGCTTCCAGCGCCGCGTATCGTCGATTTGTGGCAGGCTCTGAGCAAATTCGTAGTGGCCGGCCTTGCCCGCCATGGCTTTGATCCTGAAAATACCGGATCTGCCCAGTTTTACCCCTCGGGATCCCAGCGTCTTGAGCAGCGAGCCGACTCCATCAACCGGATTCAATGCCTGCAGGGCCAAGATCGACACCTCTTTAGTCAGTGAAGCAAATACCGTGAGTCTGGCGATTACCGTCAGGCGGCTTGCATTGCTAAGCAGTTTTAACGAACCGGAGGCCAGTTTGCCGATGGGCAAAGCAAATGAAGCCAGGTCCAGCGACAGGCCAAATGCACCGTTCACCTTACGCTCTGTATCATCGGAGTTAATGTCTTCGATAGACTTCCAGAACGGTACGAGACTCTTGGCGAAATTTGCGAAGCTTTCCTGAGAGGCCCTGTCGCGGTCAAACAGTGTCTGGCCATAAGCGGCCTCGTGAAGTGCTTTCGGATCAACGAACAACAGTTCGGTTGCGATGAAGTGACTGATTTCCTGGCCGCGTTTTGAGTTTATCGTCAGGGCTACATCGTCGGCATTCTCCAAAGTGCTGACAGGAGGCATGAACGTGTGGCCCAATTGTTCGATGATGGCCTCGCACTGCGCTGCGCTCAGAGGTTTACTGCCTGTTGAGTGAGCTTTCCAGTCAAAGGGTAGTGTCTTATGGCACAAGACTTCGACGTGGTAGGGATTCATACCTATGTGCCAGGTCTCTGTCTTGAGCAGACCGCCAAATAACTTCGTGTCCAGATTGTTGATGCGACGTATAATTCCGGCTCTTGGCAGCAGTTCGAATGTGCTGGTAACACCATTGTATATAGTCACCAACAGCAGGCCGTTACGGGCGCGGAGCAGTAATGTTTTTTCAGGTGTTTCGTGCTTGGCTTCTACTTTATACGTTTCCTTTCTCAAGGTGTATATCTTGAGCGTTCCCAATTCCAGCGCCTGACGGTCAGGGAGCGTCAGTGACGACAGCAAGCTTTTTATCAGGGTTTCATAAGCGCCAGTCAGCGCCGTTTTGTAGTCGTTGAATTCGTTTTTAAAAAGTTCTTTGGCATTGCAAACGGTATTGTATTTTTTGCCAGATGAATCGTCTCCAATATGCAGTTTTCTGTCTTCGTCCAGCCAAATATAAAAATTAACGGTTGTACTGTTTTTTTTGATAACTGCCCACGGCTTTTTGCTGTCAAAGTTATCGTCGGCAACGACATCAACGACTGAATATCTTTTCGCCAAGTTGATGTATCGAGCAGGCTCCACCAGTTCATGGTCACTCCAGTAGGAATCGATTATGGAACCGTCTTCAGCCATCTTGGGGAAATCATTGCCGACAACGGATTTTGCTATGGACAGGCGTTTGGGTGCCTCCTTGTCGAGTTTGTTGATCGCGTCGTTCAATGCGTTGGTGTACGTATCCAATTCTGATATTGCTAGCTCAATTTCGGTCTGTGTGTATTCCTCATGTTGTTTTTGAGGAATTACCCTCTGGGTTACTGCCCATTCCATTGTCGGCAGCAGTCTTGCGAGAGCTATAGCGGGCAGTTGCTCTTCTTTCGCGTCCTTGCTTATTTTTAAAGGCATATTGACCAACTGCTGGAAGGTTTTTCTGTACAGCGCCTTGGAGTCGGTAAGGTTTATAAAATTTACGCCGTTCACAAAATTCACCCAGACGACGGAGCTCCTGTATGGCAGCTCTGGCGGAATGTCGCTGATGCGGAACTCGGTTGGGAACTCGCAGAGGTACAGCCTCGCCATGACAATGGCTTCTTCTTTTGAGAAGGCCCGTTTCGATGTGAGTAAATGATCTATGAAATCCATCCATATATCGCTGTAACTTTTTCCCCAGTTTAAGTTTGATTCCAGGTCATAACCGGCGATCCTGTCGGGGTATACAATAAATTTCGATTTGAACCAGATTCGCAGGGCTTGGGCTACCACTTTGGTGCGTATATAAGACGAGGTTTCTTCACCCGTTTTTCCTCCGTACCAATCTATCGTCGTCAGTAAGACGGTTCCCAGTTTTTCGGCTTCCGGACTTTGCAGGATTTTTTGAAGAAAAACGGTTGGCTGGGCACCCACCTTTTCAGGTATGGCTGATGTCAGAATGTCGTTGGCCAAATGGGTCAGCGGGGATGTAATCCCATCAGGTAGAAACGATTGGATGACTCTTTGGATTTCGCCTGTAATGAACTGCCCATGCAATTCATCACTGGAATCGGTTGTCAGGACACCTTGAAACGAAACCTGTCGATCTTCATTCGTAAGAATGGGTTTGAGGTCCAATATGTTGAAATCGTCCTCGAGTCCCAATTGAAAACTAGCGACCTTTTCTTCAAGGGTGTCGATGGCAGCTTGATGTTTAGCGGAGTTGGCCAGATCCCATGGGTGCAACCCGTAAAACGTGGCAAATCTGGGTGCCGGGATCAAGCGGTCATAGCGAATTTGTCCACCCAGCAAAGTGGCAGCCTGTTCGATCCGGGTTCGAAGTGCTTTCCAGTTGTCGTTTCCTGTCAGATTCAGTTCGGTCTTGTTTGCACCTTCACGATCTGATGTCTCATAAACAAAGGCGCCTTCATTCAAGGTGACGATCAGATGATGCGGGGAGACGTTGTTTTTTTGGCACAATTCAACGTAGTCGGGATCCACAAGCAGCTGCTGTAACGCTTCCTGGCCAGTTTCGTTTTCATGATCCATGGGTGAAAAAAATCGTGGCCTGAGTAGCATTTGGGAAAAACGAGATACTGAACCCTCCACATCCCGTAAAACCGTTAGCAACAGTTTATAGTCTTGGAGTTGACCCTGATGGACCTGAGCGGTGGTCGGGGATGAAGTGCCTGAGGCGTCTGAAGTGCTAATTGAAATGCCTGGGGCGTCTGAAGTGAGTGTTTGCATGATGCGGCTTCTCTTGTCTTGTTTCGGTTGGTTCCCTGCGGTTCAGCAGGGCGATCACTACCGATTACAACGACCTGGAAGGGGGTTCGTGCGGTATATAGATATTGCGAGGGGGGCTACGGGTGTTTTTTGCTCATCACTTGCCGGGACTTGGAACGCACCCTAGTCTAGCTGTAGCGATCACGTTGGATGATGATCAAGTAGTGCTAAAGCAAGGGATCTCATGAATCAAACGCGGACTCTCGGAACGCCACGGTTGTTAGGCATTGTCTGGCCTTTCATCGCCGTCGTGTTATTTCAGGCCCTGTTGGGGGGCGTCAGTCTTTACGTGCTGTCAGCGGTCCGTGGCTATGTCGCCGGTGAAAGCCTGTGGTCCAAGGGCCAGAAAGACGCCATCTATTACCTCAACCTTTACGCCGACAGCGGCGACGAAGCGATTTTTCATAAATACCAGAACGCCATTTCCGTGCCTCAGGGCGGGCATGAGTTGCGTGTGGCGCTGGATCATCAGCCGCCGAATATCGAGGCCGCACGCGTGGCGATCCTCAAGGGCGGCAACCATCCTGACGACGTGTCCAGCCTGATCTGGCTGTATCTCAATTTCCGTCATTTCAGCTACCTCGAAAAAGCCATCGATCGCTGGACAGTGGGTGATGCCTACCTGGTCCAACTCGATGCCGTTGCGCGGGACATGCATCAGCACATCGCCGCCGGCCCGGCCTCCGGTGCGGATGTACAGCGCTGGAAGGAGCAGATTTTCGCCATCAATGACGGCGTGACGCCGGCGGCGAAGGCGTTCAGCGATGCCTTGGGTGAAGGTTCGCGGGTGATTCTGCGTTTGTTGCTGATGACGAATCTGGCCACCGCCCTGGGCTTGATTGCATTGGCCTTGATGCGCACCCATAAACTGCTCAAGCAGCGTCATGCCTTCGCCGATGCGCTGCAACTGGAGAAAGAACGGGCGCAGATCACCCTGCAATCGATTGGCGATGGAGTGATCACCACGGATGTTTCAGGTGCGATTGCCTACATGAATCCGGCGGCCGAGGCGTTGACCCACTGGAAGGCCGAGCAGGCAACGGGGTTGCCGCTGGCGGCGCTGTTCAACCTGCTGGACGAAAATGCCCAGACCGATGGTTTCACCCTGATCGAACATATTCTGAGCGGCCAGCTCAGTGGCGGCAGTGAGCATTCCAAGCTGATTCAACGCCTGGACGGCAGCACTGTATCGGTCACGCTGGTGGGAGCGCCGATCCGCAATGCCGGCAAAGTCAGCGGGACGGTGCTGGTGCTGCATGACATGACCCAGGAGCGGCAATACATCGCCAATCTGTCGTGGCAGGCGACCCACGACGCCTTGACCGGGCTTGCCAACCGCCGCGAGTTCGAATATCGCCTGGAACAGGCGCTGCACAACCTGACCCGCTACTCGGGTCGCCATGCCCTGATGTTCCTCGATCTGGATCAGTTCAAACTGGTCAACGATACCTGCGGCCACGCGGCGGGCGATGAACTGTTGCGGCATATCTGTGCGCTGTTGCAATCCGGGCTGCGCGAAGGCGATACCCTGGCGCGCCTTGGTGGCGACGAGTTCGGCATCCTGCTGGAAAACTGCGCACCGGAAGCGGCGGAGAAAATTGCCGAGGGCCTGCGCCAGACCGTGCAGAATCTGCATTTTGTCTGGAAGGGTCGGCCTTTCGTGACCACTGTCAGTATCGGGCTGGTGCATGTTGCGCAGAATCCGACGACGCTCGAAACCTCTCTGCGTGCTGCCGACATGGCCTGCTATATGGCCAAGGAAAAGGGCCGCAATCGGGTTCAGGTCTATCACCCCGATGATTCGGAGTTGTCCCTGCGGTTCGGCGAAATGGCGTGGGTGCAGCGCTTGCACATGGCACTGGAAGAAGACCGCTTCTGCCTGTACGCCCAGGAAATTGTGCCCCTCGGTCAGACCGAAGACGATGGCGGGCATATCGAAATCCTGTTGCGCCTGCATGATGAAGCCGGACGCATGATCCTGCCTGACAGTTTCATTCCCGCCGCCGAGCGTTATGGCCTGATGAGTTCGCTCGACCGCTGGGTCGTGCAGAACGTGTTCAAGGTCATTGCACAGTGCCGCACAGAGCGGCGACCCGGGCCGCTGGCCATGTGTGCGATAAATCTGTCAGGCACAACGATCGGAGATGAGGCGTTCCTGGACTTTCTGCGTGAACAATTTGTGACGTACGCGATTCCGCCTGAAATGATTTGTTTTGAAATTACTGAAACCAGTGCCATTTCAAATCTTGGCAGTGCTATCCGATTCATCAATGAACTCAAAGGCTTAGGTTGTCATTTTTCGCTCGACGACTTTTGCGCCGGAATGTCCTCATTCGCGTATCTGAAACATTTGCCTGTAGACTTCCTGAAGATCGACGGGAGTTTCGTAAAGGATATGCTGGACGACCCGATTAACCGCGCCATGGTCGAAGTGATCAATCACATCGGTCATGTCATGGGTAAGCGTACGATTGCCGAGTTTGTCGAGACACCCCAGATCGAGCAGGCATTGCTGGAAATCGGGGTGGATTACGCTCAAGGGTATGTCATAGAACGCCCGCATCTGTTTACCTGCGACAGCCTGCAAAGTCGTCCTGCCAGGCCACAGCCTTTGTTGTTCAAGGCCCCTGGCACATTCCGTTGAAGTCTCTTGCCGATCCGGAAAATCACAATCAAAAGGAGCTCGACAGTGATCGACACATTCAACAGAACCGGACCCCTCATGGAAGCTGCAAGTTATCCCGCCTGGGCACAGCGCCTGATCCAGGATTGCAGCGAGAGCAAGCGCCGGGTTGTCGAACACGAACTGTACCAGCGCATGAGAGACAACAAGCTCAGTGCGAAAACCATGCGCCAGTACCTGATCGGTGGCTGGCCAGTGGTCGAACAGTTCGCGTTGTACATGGCACAAAACCTGACCAAGACCCGCTTTGCCCGCCACCCCGGCGAAGACATGGCGCGGCGCTGGCTGATGCGCAATATTCGCGTCGAACTGAATCACGCCGATTACTGGGTGCACTGGAGCCGTGCTCACGGTGTCAGCCTGGAAGATCTGCAGGCGCAACAGGTTGCCCCTGAACTTCATGCCTTGAGCCATTGGTGCTGGCAAACCAGTTCGGCAGACTCGCTGATCATTGCAATCGCCGCCACCAACTACGCCATTGAGGGCGCCACCGGTGAATGGTCGGCGCTGGTTTGTTCCAATGGTATCTACGCGGCATCCTTCCCCGAAGAAGACCGCAAGCGCGCGATGAAGTGGCTGAAGATGCATGCCCAATACGACGATGCCCATCCATGGGAAGCCCTGGAAATCATCTGCGCATTGGCGGGCACCAATCCGGGCAAATCCCTGCAGGTGGAGCTGCGTCAGGCCGTTTGCAAGAGCTACGACTACATGTACCTGTTTCTCGAACGGTGCATGCAACTGGAGCACGCAGAGAGAGCACCGGTCGCTCGTGAGCGGCTGGCACTGGCCGAAGGCTGATACAGCCATCACGCAATAAAAAAACTGTGGGAGCGGGCTTGCTCGCGAAAGCGGAGTGTCATTCAGCTCAGATGTCAGCTGATACGCCGCCTTCGCGAGCAAGCCCGCTCCCACATTGGTTTGTGTTGTGGCTGAAAAATCAGCCCGCCATCTTCAGCCGGTTACGTCCTTCGCGCTTGGCCACATACAAAGCGCTGTCTGCCCGTCGCAACAGGCTTTCGGCAGACTCGCCGGGCAACAGGGTCGAACAACCGAGGCTGACCGTCAGCGCGATTGTATGATCATCGGCCAGGTACTCTTCAGACTGCGCTGCAAACCGCAGCCGCTCACCGACCATGGCCGCGGCCTCGCGGCTGGTGTTCGACAGCAGGATCAGGAATTCTTCTCCGCCATAGCGGAACACCATGTCCACATTGCGCAGCTGGTTTTTGATCGAAGCAGCGACCGCCTTGAGCACGTCATCGCCAGTGCTGTGGCCATGGGTATCATTGACTTGCTTGAAGTGATCGATGTCCAGCATCAGCACTGATAACGGTTGCAGATGGCGCCGGGACAGCTCGATTTCCCTTTGCAGTGTTTGGTCCATGGCGATGCGGTTACCGGCGCCCGTCAGGGGGTCGCGCAGTGCGCTTTGGGTGGCGGTACGGTAAAGCAGCGCGTTGCGCATCGGGAAAAGCAGCGCGGCCAGCAGTGATTCGAGATGGCCTTGTTCCTGTTCGCTGAAACGCTGATTGCGACGGAAAACCAGCTCACCCAGGTGTTCGCCTTCATGGCTGAGGCTGTAACTGATTGAATGGTGGCCGCGCTGGCCGAACTCCAGGCGCAGGTCACTGCTCTTGTGCTGGTAGCTCAGGGCATCCAACGGCACCAACCGCTGAATTTCGCGATAGAACGTCCCGAGAATGCGTTGTGGCTCAAGACTGGTTTGCAGCTGCAGGCTCAGTTGCTGGCGCAATTGCGCAAGGCTGACGGGTCTTTCCAGAAGGGGCGGCTGCTGACCAAAGCCCAGGCGCTGCAATTTGGCGCTATCGAAGTCAATTGCGTTGGTCTGGGAAGGTGGTTTCATAAGGCGTGCGCCCCTAAGCAGTAAGGCTGTCTTACAAGCAGGGTGAGAGCGGCTTAGGGCTGCGCGTCGTACTGGTCCGTCAGTCCCGTAGGACATTTCGTACAAGTTTAATCTGCTTTGTAGAAGATGAGTAACTTCCGCACTCATGCTTCACCCCGTCTGCTTTCACGTTGCGTGTTTGAGCAAACTTAGAGCGAAAGTCGTGCCATTCGGTTCATCCGAATAAAATCCAAGCTAAATCAATTGGTTGAGATTCATTTGCTACACGTGTAGCGCTGCATGTGACGTTTGTTTGACAGGTGTCTGGCTCGAATGCGAGAGCCTTCGAGTGCCGCGTCGGGAAGCCGGCGCGGCACAAAAAAGCGACGCACGGTCGTTACTGGGCGTTGAACGCCTGGCCGTTGATACCGGTGCTGTCCGGGCCCATCAGGTAAAGGTAGACCGGCATGATCTCCTCGGGCGTCGGGTTGTTCAGCGGATTTTCACCCGGGTAAGCCTGGGCGCGCATGCTGGTGCGAGTTGCGCCCGGGTTGATGCTGTTGGAGCGTACCGGGGCCACGGTATCGACTTCGTCAGCCAGGGTTTGCATCAGGCCTTCGGTGGCGAATTTGGAGACACCGTAAGCCCCCCAATACGCACGTCCCTTGCGGCCGACGCTGCTGGAGGTGAACACCACCGAGGCATCCTGCGACAGCTTGAGCAGCGGCAGCAGTGTGCTGGTGAGCATGAACATGGCATTGACGTTGACTTGCATGACCCGCATGAAGTTTTCGCCGGAGAGCTGCTCGATCGGCGTGCGCGGGCCGATGATCGATGCATTGTGCAGCAGGCCGTCGAGATGCCCGAATTCGCTCTCGATCATTGCGGCCAGCTCATCGTACTGATGGGGCAGGGCGGTTTCGAGGTTGAACGGGATGACCGCCGGTTGTGGATGGCCGGCGGCTTCGATTTCATCGTAAACCTGGGTCAGGTTGGCTTCGGTCTTGCCCAGCAATAGTACGGTTGCGCCGTGGGCCGCGTAGGTTTTGGCCGCGGCGGCGCCGATGCCGCGTCCTGCGCCGGTGACCAGAATGACCCGATCCTTGAGCAGTTCGGGGCGGGCGGAATAATCAAACATAAAAAACCTCAACAAATCAGAACGAGCGAACCTTGTGGGAGCGAGCTTGCTCGCGATGGTCGTCAACGATTACGCGACGAGCCTGGCACCCCGCGGCGCTCTCAGGTTTTTCGCGAGCAAGCTCGCTCCTACAGTGGTCGAGCTCA
The DNA here is from genome assembly GCF_059422645.1 of Pseudomonas sp. GW821-FHT01C01. Lineage (NCBI taxonomy): Bacteria > Pseudomonadati > Pseudomonadota > Gammaproteobacteria > Pseudomonadales > Pseudomonadaceae > Pseudomonas > Pseudomonas sp. GW821-FHT01C01. The sequence goes on from NZ_JBWKXF010000007.1 coordinate 107,718, forward strand.
GTAAAGAGATTCAGCAGCTGCAAAGCGCGCTATCGAGCACTTTGCGCAACTCCAGCGGATGATCGACCACCACGTCCGCACCCCAGTGACGCGGGTTGTCGTCCGGGTGGATATAGCCGAAGGTCACCGCAGCCGTCTTGGTGCCGGCATCACGGCCCGACTCGATGTCGCGCAAGTCGTCACCTACGAACAGAACGCTGGCCGGGTCCAGGTCGAGCATCTTGCAGGCCAGGATCAATGGCTCCGGATCCGGTTTGCTGTTCTTCACGTGATCCGGGCAGATCAGCAGCGCCGAACGTTCGGCCAGCCCCAGCTGTTGCATGATCGGTTCGGCGAAACGCAATGGTTTGTTGGTGACCACACCCCAGATCAGGTTGGCTTTTTCGATGTCGGCGAGCAATTCAGCCATGCCGTCGAACAGCTTGCTGTGAACGGCGCAACCCACGAGGTAGCGCTCCAGGAACTCCAGGCGCAACGCTTCGAAACCCGGCGATTCCGGGTCCATGGCGAAGGTCACTGCGACCATAGCCCTGGCGCCACCGGAAATCTCGTCGCGAATGTGCTTGTCGTTCATCGGTGGCAAGCCGCGGTCGGCACGCATCGCCTGACAGATCGCAATGAAGTCCGGCGCGGTGTCGAGCAGGGTGCCGTCCATGTCGAAAAGAACTGCTCTGATTGGCATCGGCTTACTCCTCGCGCAGGGTCTGGATCATGTAGTTGACGTCCACGTCGGCGGCCAGCTTGTAGTGCTTGGTCAGCGGGTTGTAGGTCAGGCCGATGATGTCCTTGACGGTCAGGCCGGCCATGCGGCTCCATGCGCCGAGCTCGGAAGGGCGGATGAATTTCTTGAAGTCGTGGGTGCCGCGCGGCAGCAACTTCATGATGTATTCGGCGCCGACGATGGCGAACAGGTACGCCTTCGGGTTGCGGTTGATGGTCGAGAAGAACACCTGGCCGCCGGGTTTGACCATGCGGAAGCAGGCGCGGATCACCGAAGACGGGTCCGGCACGTGCTCAAGCATTTCCAGGCAGGTGACCACGTCGAACTGCTCGGGCATTTCCTCGGCCAGGGCTTCGGCGGTGATCTGCCGGTATTCGACGTTGACGCCCGACTCCAGCTGATGCAACTGGGCAACCGCCAGCGGCGCTTCGCCCATGTCGATACCCATTACGGTCGCGCCGCGCTGGGCCATGGCTTCGCTGAGGATGCCGCCGCCGCAACCAACGTCGAGGACCTTTTTGCCGGCCAGGTTGACCCGTTCGTCAATCCAGTTGACTCGCAGCGGGTTGATGTCGTGCAGCGGTTTGAATTCGCTTTCGCGGTCCCACCAGCGATGGGCCAGGGCCTCGAATTTGGCGATTTCGGCGTAGTCGACGTTGCTCATGGTTTAAGTCCTCTAAAACTTGAAAAATCCTGTTGCCCCGGATTGCGTTCCGGGGTGCTTACGATTCGGTACGGCCGCTGATGCGCTGGCCCCAGGCCCTCGCGACAGTGCCAAGCTGTTGTTCATCCAGGCGTGTCAGGCGACGGTCGTCGAGCAGTTGCTTGCCGGCAACCCAAAGGTGTTTCACGCAGTCCCGGCCGGTGGCGTATATAAGCTGCGAAACCGGGTCATAGACCGGTTGCTGGGCCAGGCCGGAGAGGTCGAAAGCCACCATGTCCGCCGCTTTGCCGATTTCCAGCGAGCCGGTTTCGGCTTCGATACCCAAGGCCCGGGCGCCGTTGAGGGTGGCCATGCGCAAGGCGCGATGGGCATCCAGCGCGGTGGCCGAGCCGGCGACAGCCTTGGCCAGCAAGGCCGCAGTGCGGGTTTCTCCGAGCAGGTCCAGGTCATTGTTGCTCGCGGCGCCATCGGTGCCGACCGCGACATTGACCCCGGCCTCCCACAAGCGCTCGACCGGGCAGAACCCGCTGGCCAGCTTCAGGTTTGACTCCGGGCAATGAATCACATTGCTGTTACTTTCTACCAGCAGTGCCAGGTCTTCATCGCTGATCTGGGTCATGTGAACCGCCTGGAAGCGCGGCCCCAGCAAGCCCAGGCGAGCCAGTCGGGCCAGCGGTCGTTCGCCACGCTGCTCGACCGATTGCTGCACCTCGAACGCCGTTTCATGCACGTGCATGTGGATCGATGCGTCCAGTTCTTCGGCAATCACCCGGATTTTTTCCAGGTTTTCGTCGCCTACGGTGTAGGGTGCATGGGGGCCGAAGGTGATTTTGATGCGCTCGTGGTGCTTGAGATCGCCAAACAGCTCGACGCCCTGACGAATGGCTTCGTCCGCCGTAGCGGCGCCCGGAATCGGGAAATCGAGGATTGGAATCGCGATTTGCGCGCGAATGCCGCTGTTGTGCACGCGCTCACTGGCAACCTTCGGGAAGAAGTACATGTCAGAGAAACAGGTGATGCCGCCTTTGATTTGCTCGGCGATCGCAAGGTCGGTGCCGTCGCGCACGAAGTTCTCGTCGACCCACTTGGCTTCGGCGGGCCAGATGTGGTTTTCCAGCCAGGTCATCAATGGCAGGTCATCGGCCAGGCCACGGAACAGCGTCATCGCCGCGTGCCCGTGGGCATTGATCAGGCCCGGGCTGAGCAACGTGTCGGGCAATTCGCGGATTTCGGTTGCGTTAAGCTTCAGTGCGGCAGAACGTGGGCCGATAAACACGATGCGTCCATCACGGATGCCCACGCCATGTTCTTTGAGGACAACACCAGCGGGTTCGACGGGTACCAGCCAGGTCGGCAGCAACAACAGGTCGAGCGCAGCGGCAGTGTTCGGCATCGAGGGTCGGTTCCAGTGCTTTTGTAAAGGATGGCGAAGTATACCCGAGCGTCTTCGCGGGGGGATCGCTATAATCGGCGGCTTTTGTTCATGAGTGCGGGGTTTGGGATGCGCGATCGACTGTTGGCTGCGGAAAAGGTAAAGGCCATCGATTGGCGTGATGGCGCTCTCCATCTGCTGGATCAGCGTATTTTGCCGTTCGAGGAAAACTGGATCGCCTACACCAGCGCCGCTGGCGTGGCCGAGGCCATTCGTTCGATGGTGGTGCGCGGAGCCCCGGCGATTGGTATCAGTGCCGCCTATGGCATTGTGTTGGCGGCGCGCGCCCGGATTGCCGAAGGTGGCGACTGGTACGCAGCGCTGGAAGAGGATTTTGCGCTGCTGGCCGATTCCCGTCCTACCGCCGTTAACCTGTTCTGGGCACTGGGCCGCATGCACGACCGGCTTGATCGTCTGAAAGACAATGCCGATCCGCTGGCGTTGCTGGAGGCCGAGGCCATCGCCATTCATGAAAGTGATCGCGAAGCCAACCTGACCATGGCGCAGCTGGGTGTCGACCTGATCCGCAAGCATCAGGGCAACGCCCAGGCGATCCTGACCCACTGCAACACCGGCGCGCTGGCGACGGGCGGCTTCGGCACGGCGCTGGGGGTGATTCGTGCTGCGTTCATCGAGGGCATGGTCGAGCGGGTGTATGTCGACGAAACCCGTCCATGGCTGCAGGGTTCGCGGCTGACCGCCTGGGAACTGGCCAATGAAGGTATTCCCGTAACCCTCAATGTCGATTCCGCCGCGGCGCATATCATGAAGACCAAAGGTCCTACCTGGGTCATCGTCGGCGCTGACCGGATCACTGCCAATGGCGACGTGGCCAACAAAATCGGTACCTATCAACTGGCCGTCAACGCCATGCACCACGGCGTGCGCTTCATGGTGGTGGCGCCCAGTTCGACCATCGACATGCATCTGGCCAGCGGTGATGACATTCCGATTGAAGAGCGTGACGGCCGGGAGTTGCTGGATGTCGGCGGCAAGCGCGTCGGGGCCGATGTCGATGCCTTTAACCCGGTGTTCGACGTGACCCCGGCGGACCTGATCGATGTGATCGTTACCGAAAAAGGCATCGTCGAACGCCCGGATACGGCAAAAATGGCGCAGTTGATGTGCCGTAAACGTCTGCATTGATTACTCTGGCGTCTGTGAAGTCTCCTTCGCGGGCAAGCCCGCTCCCACAGTGTTTTAGGGTGTACACAAAATCTGTGGGAGAGGGCTTGCTCGCGAAGAGGCCCTTAAAGCCAGCAAATCAACCCGAATCAGCCACAAATTCTCCATTCAACACAGCTCTAAGCCCCTCTCGTCCCCTTCAAGCCTGTCACCGGTCAACTAACTACTCTCCATGCGCATCTAGGGGATAGGTGCGTGGCGGCTCTTGTGATAACATCCGGCGGTTTCCAGAGTTGCCCTACGGGGTGACCTTTACTGCGCAGATCCATGGCATAACTCGTTGATTTGTCGTAAGTCGGTGCATGGCACTCAGCCTGTATCGGCGAGCTTCGTTGGTCCCATATGGATGTGACGAAGTTTCACCAGAAAAAGGAATCAGGCTTCTCATGGGCGAACTGGCCAAAGAAATCCTCCCGGTCAATATCGAAGACGAGCTGAAGCAGTCCTACCTCGACTACGCGATGAGCGTAATTGTCGGGCGGGCACTGCCGGATGCGCGCGATGGCTTGAAGCCCGTGCACCGGCGTGTGCTGTTCGCGATGAGCGAGCTGGGCAACGACTTCAACAAGCCGTACAAGAAATCTGCCCGTGTTGTCGGTGACGTGATCGGTAAGTACCACCCGCACGGTGATACCGCGGTGTACGACACCATCGTTCGGATGGCGCAGCCATTCTCCCTGCGCTACCTGCTGGTAGACGGTCAGGGTAACTTCGGTTCGGTGGACGGCGACAACGCCGCGGCCATGCGATACACCGAAGTGCGCATGACCAAGCTGGCGCACGAGCTGCTGGCTGACCTGCACAAAGAAACCGTGGACTGGGTGCCGAACTACGACGGCACCGAAATGATCCCGGCGGTCATGCCGACCCGTATTCCCAACCTGTTGGTCAACGGCTCCAGCGGTATCGCCGTGGGCATGGCGACCAACATTCCGCCGCACAACCTCGGTGAAGTCATCGACGGTTGCCTGGCGCTCATCGACAATCCCGAGCTGACCGTCGATGAACTGATGCAATACATCCCTGGTCCGGACTTCCCGACCGCCGCGATCATCAACGGTCGCGCCGGCATCATCGAAGCCTACCGCACCGGTCGTGGCCGCATTTACATGCGCGCCCGCTCGATGATCGAAGACATCGACAAGGTCGGTGGCCGTCAGCAGATCGTCATCACCGAACTCCCATACCAGCTGAACAAGGCGCGACTGATCGAGAAGATCGCCGAGCTGGTCAAAGAGAAGAAGCTTGAAGGCATCACCGAGCTGCGTGACGAGTCTGACAAGGACGGTATGCGCGTCGTGATCGAACTGCGTCGCGGCGAAGTGCCTGAGGTGATCCTCAACAACCTCTACGCCCAGACCCAGCTGCAAGCGGTGTTCGGTATCAACATCGTCGCGCTGATCGACGGCCGTCCACGGATCCTGAACCTCAAGGACCTGCTGGAAGCCTTCGTCCGTCACCGTCGCGAAGTGGTTACCCGTCGTACCGTTTTCGAACTGCGCAAGGCGCGCGAGCGTGGCCACATCCTTGAGGGTCAAGCGGTTGCCCTGTCGAACATCGACCCGGTCATCGCCCTGATCAAGGCGTCGCCAACGCCGTCGGAAGCCAAGGAAGCGCTGGTCAGCACCCCTTGGGAATCCTCGGCTGTGGTGGCGATGGTTGAACGTGCCGGCGCCGATTCGTGCCGTCCGGAAAACCTCGATCCGCAATACGGTCTGCGCGACGGCAAGTACTTCCTGTCGCCAGAACAGGCGCAAGCCATTCTGGAACTGCGTCTGCACCGCCTGACCGGTCTGGAACACGAAAAACTGCTGGCCGAGTATCAAGAGATCCTCAACCAGATCGGCGAGCTGATCCGCATCCTCAACAGCGCCACGCGCCTGATGGAAGTGATCCGCGAAGAGCTGGAAGTGATTCGCGCGGAATACGGCGACGTACGTCGCACCGAGATTCTCGATGCCCGTCTCGACCTGACCCTGGGTGACATGATCCCGGAAGAAGAGCGCGTCGTGACCATTTCCCACGGTGGCTATGCCAAGACCCAGCCGCTGGCTGCGTACCAGGCCCAGCGTCGTGGCGGTAAAGGCAAGTCGGCAACCGGCGTCAAGGATGAGGACTACATCGCTCACCTGCTGGTTGCCAACAGCCACACCACGCTGCTGCTGTTCTCCAGCAAGGGCAAGGTGTACTGGCTGAAAACCTACGAAATCCCTGAAGCGTCCCGCGCGGCCCGTGGTCGTCCGCTGGTCAACCTGCTGCCGCTGGATGATGGTGAATACATCACCACCATGCTGCCGGTCGAGGAATACACCGAAGGTCACTACATCTTCATGGCTACCGCCAACGGCACCGTGAAAAAGACCCCGCTGGAATCCTTCAGCCGTCAACGCAGCGTCGGCCTGATCGCGCTGGAGCTGGACGAAGGCGACGTGCTGATTTCCGCAGCCATCACCGATGGCGAGCGTGAAGTGATGCTGTTCTCCGATGGCGGCAAGGTCACCCGCTTCAAGGAATCCGACGTTCGCGCCATGGGCCGTACCGCCCGCGGTGTGCGCGGCATGCGTCTGCCGGAAGGCCAGAAGCTGATTTCCATGCTGATCCCTGAAGAAGGCAGCCAGATCCTCACCGCTTCCGAGCGTGGTTTCGGCAAGCGCACGGCGATCACCGAGTTCCCTGAGTACAAGCGTGGCGGTCAAGGCGTTATCGCCATGGTCAGCAACGAGCGTAACGGCCGTCTGGTCGGTGCGGTTCAGGTGCTTGATGGCGAGGAAATCATGCTGATTTCCGACCAGGGCACCCTGGTGCGCACCCGTGTCGACGAAGTATCCAGCCTGGGCCGTAACACCCAGGGCGTGACCCTGATCAAACTGGCCAACGATGAAACGCTGGTCGGGCTGGAGCGGGTTCAGGAGCCGTCGGAAGTCGAGGGTGAAGAGCTCGAAGGTGAAGAGGGTGACGGGTTTGTCGGTGAGGTCGTGATCGACGACGTTGCCGAAGACCAGCAACTCGACGCCGCCGCTGACGAAGAACCACAGGAATAAGCGGGTAAGCAGGGGGCGGATGAAAATTCGCCCCCTTGTTGTTTGTCCGTAATGAAATATCGACACCCACGAAGATCCAGTGTGGGAGCGGGCTTGCTCGCGAAGACGGACTGACATCCAATAAAGATGTCGCCAGTCCAATCGCTTTCGCGAGCAAGCCCGCTCCCACATTAGATTGGTGTCGGCTGATGATTTACTGCGTGATACCACCAAATCAGAGCGAGATTGGATGTGAGCAAGAGAGCCTATAACTTCTGTGCCGGTCCTGCGGCGCTTCCCGAAGCTGTCCTGCAGCGCGCCCAGGGTGAACTCCTCGACTGGCACGGCAAGGGTCTGTCGGTCATGGAAATGAGCCATCGCAGCGATGAGTTCGTGTCCATTGCCACCAAGGCCGAGCAGGATCTGCGTGATCTGCTGAATATCCCCTCGAACTATAAAGTGCTGTTCCTGCAAGGTGGCGCCAGCCAGCAATTTGCTCAGATTCCTCTGAATCTGTTGCCGGAAAACGGCTCGGCCGACTATATCGACACCGGTATCTGGTCGCAGAAGGCCATTGAAGAAGCGTCACGCTTCGGCCACGTCAACGTTGCCGCGACCGCCAAGCCTTACGATTATTTCGCCATTCCCGGCCAGAACGAATGGAAGCTGTCGAAAGACGCGGCCTACGTCCACTACGCACCGAACGAAACCATCGGCGGCCTGGAATTCCAGTGGATTCCCGAGACCGGTGACGTTCCGCTGGTGGCTGACATGTCCTCCGACATCCTGTCGCGCCCGGTGGATGTTTCGCGTTTCGGCATGATCTACGCCGGCGCGCAGAAAAACATCGGCCCGAGCGGCATTGTGGTCAACATCGTTCGCGAAGACCTGCTGGGCAACGCCCGCTCCATTTGCCCGACTATGCTCAATTACAAGGTCGCGGCCGACAACGGCTCGATGTACAACACGCCGCCAACCCTGGCGTGGTACTTGTCCGGCCTGGTGTTCGAGTGGCTGAAAGAGCAGGGCGGTGTCGAGGCCATTGGCAAGCTCAACGAAGTCAAGCAGCGCACGTTGTATGGCTTCATCGATGCCAGCGGCCTGTACAGCAACCCGATCAACAAGTCGGACCGCTCGTGGATGAACGTGCCGTTCCGCCTGGCAGATGATCGTCTGGACAAGCCGTTCCTGGCCGGTGCCGACGAGCGCGGCCTGTTGAACCTCAAGGGTCACCGCTCCGTGGGCGGCATGCGCGCCTCCATCTATAACGCCGTCGACATCAACGCCGTCAACGCGCTGGTTTCGTACATGGCAGAGTTCGAGAAGGAACACGGCTAATGTCTGAGCAAGAACTCAAGGCACTGCGCCTGCGCATTGATGCCCTGGACGAAAAGGTCCTGGAGCTGATCAGTGAGCGTGCGCGCTGCGCCCAGGAAGTCGCGCGAGTAAAGATGGCCTCGCTGGCCGAAGGCGAAGTGCCGGTGTTCTATCGTCCTGAGCGTGAAGCTCAGGTGCTCAAGCGTGTCATGGAGCGCAACCAGGGGCCGCTGGGTAACGAAGAGATGGCGCGGTTGTTCCGCGAAATCATGTCTTCCTGCCTGGCACTCGAGCAGCCGCTGAAAGTGGCTTATCTCGGTCCTGAAGGCACCTTCACCCAGGCGGCGGCCATGAAGCACTTCGGCCACGCCGTGATCAGCAAGCCGATGGCGGCGATCGACGAAGTGTTCCGTGAAGTGGCGGCAGGTGCGGTGAATTTTGGCGTGGTGCCGGTGGAAAACTCTACCGAGGGCGCGGTCAACCACACACTCGACAGCTTCCTCGAACACGACATGGTGATCTGCGGCGAAGTCGAGCTGCGTATCCACCATCACCTGTTGGTCGGTGAAAACACCAAGACCGACAGCATCAGCCGCATTTATTCCCACGCCCAATCACTGGCCCAGTGCCGCAAGTGGCTGGACGCCCATTACCCGAATGTCGAGCGCGTGGCGGTGTCCAGCAACGCCGAAGCAGCCAAGCGGGTCAAGGGCGAGTGGAACTCGGCGGCGATTGCCGGCGACATGGCCGCTGGCCTGTACGGGCTGACCCGATTGGCCGAGAAGATCGAGGACCGCCCGGACAACTCCACGCGCTTCCTCATGATCGGCAATCAGGAAGTACCGCCGACCGGCGACGACAAGACATCCATCATCGTCTCGATGAGCAACAAGCCGGGTGCGCTTCATGAGTTGCTGGTGCCGTTCCACGACAATGGCATCGACCTGACGCGAATCGAGACTCGTCCGTCGCGCAGCGGTAAATGGACCTACGTGTTCTTCATCGATTTCGTCGGCCATCATCGCGACCCGCTGGTCAAAGGGGTGCTGGAAAAGATCAGTCAGGAAGCAGTGGCACTCAAAGTGCTGGGTTCCTACCCGAAAGCAGTTCTCTAAGGGGCGGTAGCAAATGAGTGGCAATTTCCTCGCTCTGGCACAGCCGGGCGTGCAACAACTTTCGCCTTATGTTCCGGGCAAGCCCGTGGACGAACTGGCTCGTGAGCTGGATCTCGATCCAGCCAGCATCGTCAAACTGGCGAGCAACGAAAACCCGCTGGGCCCCGGCCCCAAGGCGCTGGCGGCCATCCGCGAGGCGCTGGCCGAGCTGACCCGCTATCCGGACGGCAACGGTTTTGCGCTCAAGACCCTGCTGGCCGAGCAGTGCCGCGTAGAGCTGAATCAAGTGACGCTGGGCAATGGCTCCAACGACATTCTTGAGCTGGTGGCGCGCGCCTATCTGGCGCCTGGCCTGAATGCTGTGTTCAGCGAGCATGCGTTCGCGGTCTACCCGATTGCCACTCAGGCAGTCGGCGCACAGGCCAAGGTGGTTCCGGCCAAGGATTGGGGGCATGACCTGCCTGCAATGCTGGCAGCCATCGATGCCAATACCCGCGTGGTCTTCATCGCCAACCCGAACAACCCGACCGGTACCTGGTTCGACGCCGAGGCGCTGGACGAATTCCTGCAGGATGTTCCGGAGCATGTACTGGTCGTACTGGACGAGGCCTATATCGAGTACGCCGAAGGCAGCGATCTGCCGGATGGCCTGGACTTCCTGGCGGCTTATCCGAACCTGCTGGTTTCCCGCACTTTCTCCAAGGCCTATGGCCTGGCGGCACTGCGCGTGGGTTATGGCTTGTCCACGGCGGTGGTCGCGGACGTGCTGAACCGTGTGCGCCAGCCGTTCAACGTCAACAGCCTGGCCCTGGCCGCAGCTTGTGCGGCGTTGAAGGACGAAGAGTATCTGGCGCAAAGCCGCCAGTTGAACGAGTCCGGCATGCAGCAACTGGAAGCCGGTTTCCGTGAGCTGGGGTTGAGCTGGATTGCGTCCAAAGGCAATTTCATTTGCGTCGATCTCGGTCAAGTCGCGGCCCCGGTGTTCCAGGGCCTGCTTCGTGAAGGCGTGATCGTGCGTCCGGTGGCCAATTACGGCATGCCGAATCATCTGCGCATCACCATTGGCTTGCCGGCAGAGAACAGTCGCTTCCTTGAAGCGCTGACCAAGGTTCTGGCTCGTGGTTGATGTCACTGCGCTGCAATCTGCTGAACCTATGATCGGTCGCCTGGTGGTGGTCGGTCTTGGGTTGATCGGCGGTTCGTTTGCCAAGGGTTTGCGTGAAAGCGGTATGTGCCGCGAAGTGGTCGGGGTCGATCTCGATCCGCAATCGCGCAAACTCGCGGTCGAGTTGGGTGTGGTGGATCGCTGCGAGGAAGACCTGGGCGTTGCTTGTCAGGGCGCCGACGTCATTCAGTTGGCGGTGCCGATCCTGGCCATGGAGAAAGTGCTCGCGCGTCTGGCCGGCATGGATCTGGGGCAAGCGATTCTGACCGATGTCGGCAGTGCCAAGGGTAATGTGGTGCGTGCGGCCACCGAAGCATTTGGCAGTATGCCGTCGTGCTTCGTGCCGGGGCACCCGATTGCCGGTTCCGAGCAAAGCGGGGTGGAGGCCTCCAATGCCGATCTGTTCCGCCGCCACAAAGTGATCCTCACGCCGCTGGCGCAAACCGATCCGTCAGCCCTGGCGGTAGTCGATCGCCTGTGGCGCGAGTTGGGTGCCGATGTCGAACACATGCAGGTCGAGCGTCACGACGAAGTGCTGGCCGCGACCAGCCATCTGCCGCACTTGCTGGCATTCGGCCTGGTCGATTCGTTGGCCAAGCGCAATGAAAATCTTGAGATCTTCCGTTACGCTGCGGGCGGTTTCCGCGATTTCACGAGAATCGCCGGGAGCGACCCGGTCATGTGGCACGACATCTTCCTCGCCAACCGCGAAGCTGTCCTGCGCACACTCGATACATTTCGCAGCGATCTCGACGCCTTGCGCGACGCGGTCGATGCAGGGGATGGGCACCAGTTGTTGGGCGTTTTCACTCGCGCCCGGGTTGCCCGCGAGCATTTCAGTAAAATCCTGGCCCGCAGGGCCTATGTGGACGCTATGAATTCCAACGATCTGATTTTCCTGGCTCAACCTGGTGGCCGCCTGTCCGGTCGGATTCGCGTACCAGGTGACAAATCGATTTCACACCGCTCGATCATGCTCGGCTCCTTGGCCGAAGGCGTCACCGAAGTCGAAGGCTTCCTTGAGGGCGAAGATGCCCTGGCGACCTTGCAGGCATTCCGTGACATGGGCGTGGTCATTGAAGGCCCGCATCATGGTCGCGTGACCATTCATGGTGTCGGCCTGCATGGCTTGAAGCCTGCGCCGGGCCCGATCTATCTGGGTAACTCCGGTACCTCGATGCGCCTGCTGTCCGGCCTGCTGGCCGCACAGAACTTCGACAGCACCCTGACCGGCGACGCTTCGCTGTCCAAGCGCCCGATGAATCGCGTGGCCAATCCACTGCGTGAAATGGGCGCCGTGATCGAAACCGCCGCTGAAGGTCGTCCACCGATGATCATCCGTGGTGGCCATAAGCTCAAGGGCCTGACCTACACCATGCCGATGGCCAGTGCCCAGGTTAAATCCTGCCTGCTGCTGGCCGGTCTGTATGCCGAAGGCAAGACCACCGTAACCGAGCCGGCTCCTACCCGCGACCATACCGAGCGCATGCTCCGCGGCTTCGGCTACCCGGTAACGGTCAACGGTGCGACCGCGTCGGTCGAGTCCGGCAGCAAGCTGACCGCGACCCACATTGAAGTGCCGGGTGATATCTCGTCCTCGGCGTTCTTCCTGGTGGCGGCATCGATCGCTGAGGGTTCGGAGCTGGTGCTGGAGCACGTCGGTATCAACCCGACCCGTACCGGTGTGATCGACATCCTGCGTCTGATGGGCGCCGACATCACCCTGGAAAACCAGCGTGAAGTGGGTGGCGAGCCAGTAGCAGACTTGCGCGTACGTGCAGCTAAACTCAAAGGTATCGAGATTCCCGAGGCGCTGGTTCCACTGGCCATCGACGAATTCCCGGTGCTGTTCGTGGCTGCCGCATGCGCCGAAGGGCGCACCGTGTTGCGTGGTGCCGAAGAGCTGCGGGTCAAGGAGTCGGATCGTATCCAGGTCATGGCGGACGGCTTGCTGGCGCTGGGCGTCAAGTGCGAGCCAACCCCGGATGGCATCATCATCGACGGCGGCCAGATCGGCGGCGGTGAAGTGCATGGTCACGGCGATCACCGTATTGCCATGGCATTCAGCGTTGCTTCGCTGCGCGCCAGTGCACCGATCCGCATTCATGATTGCGCCAACGTCGCGACGTCGTTCCCGAACTTCCTGGCGCTGTGCGCACAGGTCGGTATTCGCGTGGCGCAAGAGGCACAGTCGTGATCAACATTGCACCGGTTATCACCATCGATGGGCCAAGCGGCTCGGGCAAGGGCACGGTAGCCGGGATTCTGGCCAAGCGCCTGGGCTGGAACCTGCTGGATTCCGGTGCGTTGTACCGATTATTGGCCTTCGCCGCGCATAACCATGGTGTCGACCTGACCAATGAAGAGCTGCTGAAAAAACTCGCCGCTCATCTGGATGTGCAATTCATCGCAGCGACGGACGGTCAGTTGCAACGCATCATTCTGGAGGGTGACGAAGTCAGCGATGTCATTCGCACCGAAAGCGTCGGTTCCGGTGCTTCCCAGGTGGCTGCGCTGCCCGCTGTACGCGAGGCGCTGCTGCAGCGCCAGCGTGCTTTTCAGGAAGCGCCGGGTCTTGTGGCGGATGGTCGCGACATGGGCACCGTGGTTTTTCCTGACGCGCCGCTGAAGATTTTTCTGACCGCCAGTGCCGAGGAGCGGGCACGTCGTCGATATTTGCAGTTGAAGGGCAAAGTCGAGGGTGTTAGTCTGTCGAGTCTGCTAGATGAGATACGTGCGCGCGATGAGCGTGACACCCAGCGAGCGGTAGCCCCGCTCAAACCGGCGGCTGACGCCATACAGCTGGATTCCACGGAATTGTCCATCGACCAGGTGCTGGAACGCATCATGAGCGAGATCGCCATTCGCGATATCGCCGGGTGACCAAGAAGGCCGCAGGGGACCAGTCATAGTCCTGCGGTGGCTTCTTTTAAATGAAACTAACCCACACCGTCTGGGGTGTGGAGATGGGCGTATTCTTCGCCCTCATCAACAGGAATTAAAATGAGCGAAAGCTTTGCGGAACTCTTTGAAGAAAGCCTAAAAACCCTGAACCTTCAGGCAGGCTCCATCATCACCGGTGTTATCGTTGATATCGATTACCAGGCTCGCTGGGTAACCGTTCACGCTGGCCTGAAGTCTGAAGCACTCATCCCGCTTGAGCAGTTCTACAACGACGCTGGCGAACTGAACATCAACGTCGGTGACGAAGTTCACGTTGCTCTGGACTCGGTTGAAGACGGCTTTGGTGAAACCAAGCTGTCCCGTGAAAAAGCCAAGCGCGCTGAATGCTGGATTGTTCTGGAAGCAGCCTTCGCAGCCGAAGAAGTGGTCAAGGGCGTTATCAACGGTAAGGTTAAAGGCGGCTTCACTGTCGACGTTAACGGCATCCGTGCGTTCCTGCCAGGTTCTCTGGTTGACGTCCGTCCAGTGCGCGACACCACGCACCTGGAAGGCAAAGAGCTGGAATTCAAGGTCATCAAGCTGGACCAGAAGCGCAACAACGTTGTCGTTTCCCGTCGCAGCGTCCTGGAAGCCGAGAACTCCGCCGAGCGCGAAGCTCTGCTGGAATCCCTGCAGGAAGGCCAACAAGTCAAAGGTATCGTCAAGAACCTCACCGATTACGGCGCATTCGTCGATCTGGGTGGCGTCGATGGCCTGCTGCACATTACCGACATGGCTTGGAAGCGTATCAAGCATCCTTCCGAAATCGTCAACGTTGGCGACGAGATCGATGTCAAGGTTCTGAAGTACGATCGCGAGCGCAATCGTGTTTCCCTGGGCCTGAAGCAACTGGGCGAAGATCCATGGGTTGCTATCAAAGCCCGTTACCCAGAAAGCACTCGCGTTACCGCTCGTGTAACCAACCTGACCGACTACGGCTGCTTCGCTGAGCTGGAAGAAGGCGTTGAAGGTCTGGTACACGTTTCCGAAATGGACTGGACCAACAAGAACATCCACCCTTCGAAAGTCGTACAAGTCGGCGACGAAGTGGAAGTTATGGTTCTGGACATCGACGAAGAGCGTCGTCGTATCTCCCTGGGCATCAAGCAGTGCAAATCTAACCCATGGGAAGATTTCTCTGGCCAGTTCAACAAGGGCGATAAAATCTCCGGCACCATCAAGTCGATCACCGATTTCGGTATCTTCATTGGTCTGGACGGCGGCATCGACGGCCTGGTTCACCTGTCCGACATCTCCTGGAACGAAGTGGGCGAAGAAGCCGTACGCCGCTTCAAGAAGGGCGACGAGCTGGACACCGTTATCCTGTCGGTTGACCCAGAGCGCGAGCGCATCTCCCTGGGTATCAAGCAACTGGAAAGCGATCCGTTCTCCGAGTACGTTCAAGAGAACGACAAAGGCGCCATCGTTAAAGGCATCGTGAAGGAAGTTGACGCTAAAGGCGCCATCATCACTCTGGCCGACGATATCGAAGCAACTCTGAAAGCCTCCGAAATCAGCCGTGACCGCGTTGAAGATGCGCGCAACGTTCTGAAAGAAGGCGAAGAAGTAGAAGCCAAGATCATCAGCGTTGACCGCAAGAGCCGTGTAATCCAGCTCTCGATCAAGTCGAAAGACGTTGAAGACGAGAAAGAAGCAATCCAGAGCCTGCGCGACAAGCCAGTAGCTACTGATGCTCCTGTGGCCACCACTCTGGGTGACCTGCTGCGTGCACAAATGGAAAAACAGAACTGAGTTCTGACTTTCTGTAAAAAAGGGCGACTTCGGTCGCCCTTTTTTGTGCCTGGAATTTGGTGGGCCGCAGTCGGCTTTACCAGCTTGAGTCGTGAACCAAAAATGCCGAAAAATTGTCTGATTGTTTAATCGGATCAAACGCTTATTAACAGCTAGTCTTTAGCCTGAGACAAATGATCGTCCGGTATGCTTTCTGGCAAAAGGAAGTGAATGAACAAGCTCATTGTCGCAGTAGCAGTTCTGGCGTTAGCGGGTTGTACCACCAACGCCAAAACTCACGTAGTGCATGGGGTTAGCGGTATTGAGGTCGATTGTTCCGGGCTCGGTTCGAAATGGGAAAAGTGTTACAAGCGCGCGGCTAAGGAGTGCAAGGGGCTGGGCTACAAAATTTTGGCGAGGTCTGATGATGTCAAGGAAGAGGAGGAGAGTTTTCCCTTTGGATTCAACCCGGCAGGCTTCCTGACGCGCACTATGTTGGTGATTTGCCGATGAGACTGGGATTGCTCAGAAGTCTTCCGCCTTCCAGGAATCAAGCATTTTGCGGGTGTGGGATAGATGGCAAAACTCGGGCTGTTCAAAATCGTGCGGGCGTGCTAAAACCTTTGAAGCGCTGACCTAGCTGCTTGAAAAAGAAGGGAAAAATATGACGAAGTCGGAGTTGATCGAACGAATTGTCACCCATCAAGGGCTGCTCTCATCCAAGGATGTGGAGCTGGCCATCAAGACCATGCTTGAGCAAATGTCCCAGTGTCTGGCTACCGGGGATCGTATCGAGATCCGGGGGTTTGGCAGCTTCTCTCTGCACTACCGCGCGCCACGGGTCGGCCGTAACCCGAAAACCGGCCAGTCTGTCAGCCTCGACGGCAAATTCGTTCCGCATTTCAAACCAGGTAAAGAGTTGAGGGATCGGGTGAATGAGGATGAGGATGCTGAGCTGTAATCAGAATTAGCGAGAAGGTTTTCGATGAGTAATTTCAGGCGAATAATTTTTTTTGTAATCGCACTGCTGATTGTATTTGCGACAGTCATCTTTGTGCTTGAAAATAAGCAACCTGTTTCACTGGTGTTTCTTGGCTGGTCGTCTCCGGAGCTTCCGGTAGCTTTATCGCTGATTTTGGTGTTGCTGATCGGTATGGCAATAGGGCCTCTTCTAGCTTTTATTTTTGCGCAAAAGAAGAAAAAGGATCCTAGGATTAGTTAAAATACGAGCTTGGAACATGAAACGCAACATCATAAATGCATACTAGAAAAGGCTGGCCAGAATGACGAATGACCCATCGACCAAGCCCGGGTCGGATGAGATAGATTTTTTTGAGTTGATGAGATCCCTTTGGGCTCAAAAAGTAATGATACTGTGCACTACTTTGGTTGTTGCTTTGGGTGTAACAGTTTATGCGTTTGTCAGTAAGCCAGTTTATGAAGCTCGTGTATATTTGCTGCCACCAACTTTGAATGGGATCGCCGATTTTAACTATGGTCGAACCAAAGACTTGGAGCTTACACCTTATACAGTAAAAGATGTGTATGATGTTTTTATTCGCAACTTGCAAAGCGAGGCTTTGCGCCGCGCGTTCTTTCTCGAAGTGTATTTACCATCACTTTCTGAAGCGGATCGAAAAGGTTCGCAGGATTTATTGTATTCAAAGTATTTAAAGAAACTTACTATAGGGTTGCCCTCCAAGGAACAGCCAGATCGATATTCAGTTTCAGTTCAGGATAATGATCCTGCGCGCGCAACCGAGTGGGTGAAAACCTACGCAACAAATGCAGGTATTGTTTCTAAGAGTGAGGTGATCACCAACGTTACGCGGGAAGCAGAAGTTCGCGCTCGTAATATTGGGCAGCAAATCAGTATTTTGCGGCAAACTGAAAATGGGGTACGGAATGATTCGATTAGCCGACTACAAGAAGCGTTGAAGGTTGCGCAATCGATTGGTCTTGAAGAGCCTCCTATCATAGCTGGTAATGTTGCCGCCGAAGTTACTGCAACCATGGATGGCCAGTTGACGTACATGCGAGGCACCAAAGCGCTAAGTGCAGAAATAAAAAATTTGCAGGACAGAAAAAGTAACGATCCCTTCATAAAAAATCTTCGTATGCTTGAAATCAAGAAATTCTTCTATGAAGACCTGCAGATTGATTCCTCAAGCGTTTCTGTTTTTCGGCAAGATGGATCTATAGAGGTACCTGACGAACCTATACATCCAAAGAAAATGCTGTACATAGGGTTGGCTGTGATTGGCGGGTTGCTCCTGGGTCTGCTGACTGGTTTGGTCCGCTACTTGTGGAGTAGGCGTAGAGTGCTTTCTTGAGGTTTCTCTAAGGCAAGTGCTGGATGTTAGGCACTTGCGTTGGTTCTTCGACGGCATTGTGCGAGCTCAGGTTATTGGATGTACAGCCAGTCGGTAGTTTTCGACTGATAGCTACCGGTTGCCAGTACAATCACTCCTCTCGGTTATGAGCAGGAAACGCAGGGCTTAGGTAAGATACCTCAAAGCAAGCTTGTAACCGGTAATGACAGAAATAATAAAATTTAGCACTGCAAATTCAATTGGTACATCAAGATGGCCTATCTAACAGATGAAGAACTCCAAAGATTGGGTTTCAAGAGTCTTGGCAAGCAGGTAAAGATCAGTGACAAGGCGTGTATTTACAATGCGGACAAAATTGAGATAGGTGATTTTTCCAGGATTGACGATTTTTGTGTAATCTCGGGAAGCGTAAAAATTGGTCGATATAATCACATCACGCCAATGTGTCTTGTCGCCGGAGGTATTCCTGGTATCGTCATGGATGATTTTTGTACGTTGGCATATGGCGTAAAAGTCTTCTCGCAATCGGACGATTATAGTGGCGAGACGTTGACCAACTCTCTCGTTCCGAAAAAATTCAAGAACGAGAAATTTTCCGCTGTTCGACTCGGCAAGCATGTCATTGTGGGAGCGGGGACGGTTATTTTTCCGGGTGTTCAGGTATCAGAAGGTTGTTCTATAGGCTCAATGGCACTAGTCACTAGGTCGACTGAGCCATGGGGGATATATGCCGGCGTGCCAGCGAAGCTTATAAAACAGCGTAAAAAAGATCTGCTGAAACTCGAAGTCGAATTTTTAAGTGAGCAAAAAAATGATCCCATTTAATAAGCCGCCATATACTGGCAATGAAGATCAATACGTTCTCCGCGCAATGCGCAGCGGTAAAATGTCTGGCGATGGTGAGTTCACTGCGTTGTGCCATCAATGGTTTGAGAACACATTGGGCTGCGTCAAGGCGCTACTGACGCCTTCTTGTACTCAGGCATTGGAAATGGCTGCAATTCTCATAGATATTCAGCCGGGTGATGAAGTCATCATGCCAAGCTATACCTTTGTTAGTACGGCAAACGCCTTTGTACTTCGAGGGGCGAAAATCGTATTTGTCGACATTCGACCAGATACAATGAACATTGATGAAACCCTGATTGAGAGCGCTATTACATCACGGACCAAGGCTATTGTTCCTGTGCATTATGCTGGTGTCGCTTGCGAGATGGACACAATAATGGACATCGCTGAGCGCAATGGTTTGTTTGTCATAGAGGACGCCGCTCAGGGAATGATGTCTACCTACAAAGGGCGTCAACTGGGATCTATTGGCCACATGGCGGCTTTTAGTTTTCACGAAACAAAAAACTTTACAAGCGGTGGTGAAGGCGGGTTGTTGATAATCAATGATGCTCGCTTTGTTGCTCGCGCAGAAATAATCAGGGAAAAAGGGACGAACCGGAGTCAATTTTTTCGAGGGATGATCGATAAATATACATGGGTGGATGTAGGAAGTAGTTATCTTCCCGGTGAACTACAAGCAGCTTATCTGTATGGCCAGTTAGAAAAGTCTGAGTATATCAATACTGCGCGCCTTGCCTTATGGGGAATGTACGATAAGCATTTTAAAGCTTTTGAAAAAAAGGGAATTATCGATCTTCCAGTAGTGCCGGATGGCTGTGTCGCGAATGCCCATATGTACTATATTAAAGTTAAGGATATTGATGCGCGCACGGCGGTGCTGGGTAAACTAAAAGACCTTGGTATTGGTGCCGTGTTTCATTACATTCCATTGCATTCGGCTCCCGCTGGAAAAAAACTCGGTGTATTTTCAGGTGAGGATAAGTTCACAACCCGAGAAAGTGAACGCCTGATTCGTTTGCCTCTCTGGTTGGGTATGAATGCCGAGGAGGCAAATGAGGTCAAGAGCCAAGTAACTGCAGCGATTATGTCCTGTGGCGCATAACGAATCCAGCGACACGCTTCAGTATCGGAAAGCTGTTTCCAGCGCCATATTGACGACTCTCGCCCAGGCTTCAAAAATAGTGGTCGGCTTTCTGATTCTAAAGTTAATCGCCCTATATTTGGGGCCAGACGGACTAGGAAAGCTTGGCCATTTTATGAGTCTGACTTCGATACTTGCTCTGCTGGCTGGTGGAGGTATCACTCATGGCGTCATAAAATATTCTGCTGAGTATAGAAATGACAAGTTTAATCTCTATAAACTTTTGAGCACAGCTTCAGCTTTTGCATTTGTATTTTCTGTTCTTCTAGCTTTGTTGTTTTTGCTTTTTTCTCGCCCAATATCAGTGTTCATACTTGGGGATGGCAACCTTGCATGGGTGATATCGTTGCTATCACTGTTTCAGTTGATGCTAGCCTTTAATATGCTGTTCTCCTCTGTTGCAAATGGCCTTGCCGATGTTAAGTCGTTCGCAGTTACTCAGATAATTGGAAATTTAATCTCATTACCTTTTGCTTGGTTGTTGATATCAAAGTTTGGATTGTCGGGCGCAGCAATTGCGATTGTATCGATCTTGGCAATGGCGGCAGTTCCAAGCCTTTATTTGTATCTGAGGTCTTCGCTGCGTTTCAGGTTTAGGCGTAGGAAAATAGATTCGCTCCTACTTAAAAAGTTAAGCTGGTTTAGTTTGATGTTGTGCGTGAGTGCCATAGCATTTCCCGTGGTCGAAATTTATATTCGACAAAATCTAATTAGTAATGCCGGCTACACCCAGGCGGGGATTTGGCAAGGTCTAATTAAGCTTTCTAGTGCGTATTTGGGGTTTTTTAGTGTTTTTTTGGCATCCTATTTCATGCCGATGATATCGCGGTGTGATAATAAGAAAGAAATCGAACGACTAACCCATAAATTTATAGTCTTTGTCATGGCCGTTTTCGCAGTCGGAGGCGGGACGCTTTATTTTGGTCGAGAGTTTTTTGTTCCCTTGCTACTTTCTAAGGAGTTTGAGGAGCTAAACAGTTTTCTATTGTACCAGTTGATTGGTGATTTTTTTAAAGCTTCTAACTATGTCATTGGTTTCGTTGCGGTTGCGAGGGCGGCAACCCGTATTTATATTATCTCGGAAGTCTTTCAGGCTGGTCTATTTGTATTTCTAAGCTTCTTGATGGGGCGGTTCATTATTGGCGCCGAAGGTGTCACGGTTGCGTACATGATGTCATATATCATATGCTTTTTTGTTAGTGTTGTTGTATTAAAGTATTGGGTGCGTAGCTGATGTCAATTGAGTTTGTTTGGCCTATTTACGCAGTATTTATATTTTTGACGGTTTCCGGTGGTACGGAAATGTTGATTAGGCAGGGGTGGGTCAAGCAACTTGCAGTTTTTTCATCCGCTATAGTTCTTGTGTTTTTAGCTTCGTTGCGGAGTTTGGGTGTTGGTAGCGATGACGTTGCGTATGCGGAAATGTTCAAGACTGTACCGTTTTTCTTTGGATGTGATGAGTTTTTATGCGGTTACAGTTACTCCCAGCTCAACATAGAACTCGGGTTTTTTACCTTGCTTTCAGTATTGCGCGGTTTTGGTAGCGAGCCATGCGTGCTTTTCAGTGTCGTTGCATTAATCTCTGTAGCGCTGAATGTCAGAGCGATAAAGTTCTTTTCTCCTCATGTCGGCGGTGCCATTCTTGTATATTTCTGCCATTTTTATCTAAATAAAGAGCTAAATGCTATTCGTCTTGGTTTGGCCTCCGCGATTCTATTTTGGGGAGTGACGCTTATTCCTTCACGGAGGATTGGTGCGTTCCTATTTCTGGTGATCTGTGCCGCATTTGTACATGTTTCATCATTGTTGATTCTACTGCCTTTCGCTGTTTATCAGCTTCGACCAAGTCGTACTGTGTATGCAGCGGTCGCGCTTTTTTTTCTGGCTTTTACGGCTTTTTTTGATATACAAACATTTTTTTCATATTTAATTAATTTTGGGTTCATAGGTGAGAAAATAAATTTGTATCTCAATGCGGAGATTTATAATTATCCGTTAGCCTTGTTTAGTGCTGTGAATTTAAAGAATTTGGTTTTTGTGGGGTTGGCTTTAATTTTTTGGCAAAAAATTTCAGATAGATATGAAAATTTTGAGTTGGTGTTTTGCTTCTTTTTTTGCGCAACCTTTATACGGATAACGTTGGGCGACTTTGCAATTGTCGCGGGAAGGAGTTATGCGGCTATTTCGATGTTTGAGTATGTCTTGTTGCCTTTTGTCGTTTTTTCGTTGTTCGGTAAATGGTTGGGCTACGCTTTAATAGTGTTGTATGCAGGGCTGACTTTGTACTTGAATTTGACCGATAATGCTGGTTGGTCAGGTGAAGCAGTTCAGTTTTTTAATTTCAATAATTAGTAAGTAGAGAGTAAATTGAAAAATATACTTTTTGTGATGGGTGGTCTATCCATGGGTGGCGTAGAAACCTACGTGGTCCGATTGGCCACCGAATTACAGAAGCAGGGCCACACCGTTACTGTGATTTTGCTTTCCAGTAAGCATGATCATTTACTCTTTCAAAAGCTATCGTCTGTAGCAACAGTTCACGTTGTTGAGTATTTTCCATTTTTTGGAGCGTCCAGTTGGCTAAACGCCTTGGTGCCTGCGAGTGCGCGTTCTCATACTCATTTTGATGTAGTACATGTAGTTGATTTATTGACTCTGGCATATATGTACTTCCAGCGGAAAAAATATTCTTTCGGCGCGCTCTCTATCGGCATCTACCACTCTCGAGAAATTGTATGGTGGCGAGATCGAAATATCTATTTTAGAAAAAAGATGCTTGAATTGTATGATCAGAATGTAAAGCTCACTCTATTTCCCAATGAGAGTACTGCGGAGATTGCAGCTACGTACAAGGCTTTAGATAATAGTGAGGTGGCATTGTTGCCTTTGGGGGTGTCACTTGAAAATTATAGGAAGTGTTATCCTGGCAAGCTGTCATTAAAGCTGTTGTCTGTTGGTCGTCTTGTGGATTTTAAAGTTTACAACAGACATGTAATATCTATATTGTCAAGCTTACGGCTTGTCGATGATTTTCAATATTTCATATACGGTGACGGGCCCGAAAGAAAAGCGCTTGAAGATTACTCGGTTCAGTGTGGCGTAGCGCAGTTTGTTCACTTTATGGGTGAAGTAAAGTATTCGGATCTTCCTGAGATTTTTAATGATGCATTTTGTTTTATAGGCTCCGGTACCACTCTCATTGAGGCCTCTGCAGCGGGTGTGCCGTCAATTGTCGGTATAGAATCAATATCAACTCCTCATACTTGTGGCTTTTTTTCGGAAATTGACGGCTACTCATACAATGAGGCTTCCGCCACAACGCGTCGAATTCCTATTGTCGAATGCATAGAAATGCTATACCGAATGGAAGTTTCTCAATATAATTCTCTATCTGATGCACATAGAGCTAAAGCTAGGCAGTTCAACATCGAAGATACGACTTCAAAATTTATCGATTTGACGACATGTTACCCAAATTTTGAAATTCGATTCAATAGATACCGAGCTATACTTTCTTTTGTGTGCTCTATTATCAAGCTTGGACCAAAGGCTCTTAAGTCAAGATTTGATATCGTGTAAAACTTTATCTGAAAAAGCCCTTTGTATTTCATTGGGTAGTTCGACAGAAAATCTGTCATTTTTGAAAAGCGGCGGAATCTTAAAGTTTTCCGGAAGCTAAAAAGTTCGTGAGCTTTTGCTTCCGGTTGACAAGATCTGATCGCTATCTCTTCGACATACCGCGTGGTGCAATATCGCGCGACTTCTGATCGAGTTTTTTGAATACCTATCCCTCTCCGGAAATGAAAACAACTCTATCTATTGATCTTGATAGGAAGGCGGTTGCTTGCCTGAAAGTGTGTAGGGGAGGGGCGGTGGAAGGTTGGTACGAGAATCGAGCAGGTCCTTTGGCGCCGGGGGAGGATGCGACCGCCATCCTGTAGCTCCAGGTTCTTGGATAAACCTCTATGGCTATCCGTGCTACTGCTGGGCCTGACATTATCGGGTTGTCAGGAGAGCTTAATCGTGCGTAGAGCTGCCGGCATCAGGCTGAACACGGTTGATGCAAACGTTTGAAAATGGTTATGGTTCCTATAGTCACATTCGGTATAATTTCTAATTTTAGCGGTTGTAGTTCCGATTTCTGAATCTGTAAAATAATGAATTGATTTGCGAACGGCCCGGCAAATGGTGGCAAGGGAATTCAATGCTTAAACTCAAAGATGTAGATTTGGCCGTTGTAGGTCTCGGTTATGTGGGCCTGCCGCTGGCTGTAGAGTTTGGCAAGAAAATGCGTGTGGTTGGGTTTGATATCAACAAAGCAAGGGTTGGTGCACTGAGTTCCGGTCATGATGCTACGCGCGAGGTATCTGACGGCGAATTAAAATCTGCATCGGGGCTGAGTTTTTGCTTGGAGCCGCGCGAATTAGCTGGTTGCAATGTATTTATTGTTACTGTGCCGATTCCGATTGATGAGCACAACAGGCCGGACTTGACGCCTTTGATCAAGGCGAGTGAGTCGATCGACAGTGTTCTGAAAGGAGCGCAGGCTTCCGGAAGGCCAATGATTTACTCCGATGTAATGCCCATGCCGGAATTCGGAGAAGATGCAGCACTTTATTTTTCTCCGTTTGATTCAATGAATATGGGTGACGTGCTGGTTGAGGCGCTATCAACTCCTGAGCTATTGAGTAAGTTGTCGAGTGCGACCGTTTTGCAGAGTGACAAGTTTGATTGGGAAAGTACCTCGAATAAGACTTGGTCCGAGTTGCCGGTGTTGGCCAAACGCTCAAAAGAAGGTGCTTGCTAGATGAAAATTCTGGTGGTTACGCAATATTTTTGGCCCGAGTCTTTCATTGTTAATGATTTGGTCAAGAACTTGACGGGTCAAGGGCACGTCATAAAGGTCCTTACTGGCAAGCCGAACTACCCCGATGGCGTTGTCTTTGGCGGTTACAGTGCTTCTGGGTATCAGGAAGAGAAATTCGAGTCGTCCGTTAGTGTTTGCCGTGCACCACTCAGGCCACGTGGTTCTTCCGGGGCGAAGAATCTCGTGTTGAACTATTTGTCATTTATCTTAAATGGCCTGAAGTTTTACCCGGGCGCAGTAAAGGGTGAGCATTTTGACGCGATTTTTGTGTTTGCGCCGTCTCCTATAACCTCGGTAATTCCTGCGATTTACTTGAAGTGGAAGCTCAAAAGTCATCTGGCCGTTTGGGTTCAGGATCTCTGGCCGGAGAGTTTGAGTGCAACCGGATTCATAAAAAACAAGGCGGTTTTGGGGGTTGTGGGATGGCTAGTCAAAGGCATTTACGCCTTTGTCGATACGCTTCTCGTTCAGTCGCGAGCGTTCCGCGAGCCGGTTGCCCGTTATGCCAACCCTGGCAAGGTTGTGTATTACCCTAACTCCTACCAGGACATACCGCCGAGTGTCGAAGAGGCGCGAATTCCAGAGTCATTGCTTGCAGAACTAGACAATCATTTTTGTCTGGTTTTTGCTGGAAATCTGGGGACGGCGCAGTCGGTCGAAACACTCGTGGAGGTAGCTGACAAGCTGCGCCATTTGTCGGAAGTCAGGATTGTCCTGGTCGGTAGCGGCAGTATGTCGAGCTGGATCGAAACCCAGAAGCAGTCGCGCGCGCTGGACAACCTTGTTCTCGCCGGACGCTTTGCTGCCAGTGAAATGCCACATTTTTTCAATCGTGCCGCAGGATTGTTGGTGACGTTGAAGCAGGATGAGGCGTTCTCCTATACCATCCCTAGTAAAGTCCAGGCTTACCTGGCAGCGGGAAGGCCGATCATCGCCGCACTGGACGGTGAGGGTGCGCGCGTCATTCAAGAGGCGGGAGCCGGTCTGACCACAGCGGCACAAGACGCCGAAGGTATGGCCAATTGCATTGAGCAACTTTTCCGCATGACTTCGGATGAGCGGGAATCGTTGGGGCAGGCAGGTCGCGCGTACTACCTCGAGCATTTCGAAATGGAGCGGCAGAGCCAGCGTCTGGTCGAAATCCTCAGTAGCAGGATCAATGAATTGAAAGGTAGCTCAAAATGAAAGTTCTCGTGTTAGGGGTCACCGGAATGCTGGGTAGCACAGTGTTCAGGCAATTCCATGGAAACCCGCACTACGAAGTGTGGGGCACTTTGCGCAATCCAGGTGGCGCAAAACACTTTTCTGAGGACATGCACAGTTCGTTGATCAGTAGTGTTGACGTGCTTGACCACGACTCGCTGGTTTCGGTTCTGGCGCAGGTCAAGCCGGATGTCGTCATCAACTGTATCGGGCTCATCAAGCAATTGGCTGACGCCAAGGACCCCCTTTCCGCACTCCCGATCAATGCCATGCTGCCGCATCGCATTGCCAAGTTGTGCGCGTTGTCCGGTTCTCGCCTGATTCATATCAGCACCGATTGCGTGTTTTCTGGCCGCAAAGGCATGTACACCGAGGAGGATATCTCCGATGCAGAGGATCTCTACGGTAAGTCCAAGTACATCGGTGAGCTTCACGAGGAACTGAATGCCGTCACGCTACGGACCTCGATCATTGGTCACGAGCTGGGAAGCCAGTATTCGCTGGTGGACTGGTTCCTGTCCCAGAACGGCCCGGTCAAGGGTTATGAGAAGGCCATTTTTTCGGGGCTTCCTACCGTAGAACTGGCGCGTGTCATTCGCGACTACGTGATCCCGAATCCTGAGCTCCACGGCCTTTATCATGTTTCTGTGGCACCGATTGACAAGCTGTCTCTTCTGAAACTGGTAGCGGAAGTTTACGAAAAAGAAATCGATATCATCGCGGATAGTCAAGTTTCTATAGATCGCTCGCTGGACTCCTCGAAATTTCAGGCTGCAACCGGTTACGTTCCACCTTCATGGTTGGAATTGGTTAAATCGATGCGAGCATTGCGTTGATCATTAAATTCAATCAGGTTTGGGAAGGTCGTTATGTTCGATAATAAAGTTTTGATGATCACGGGCGGTACGGGCTCATTTGGCCATACGGTGTTGAAGCGTTTTCTGGATACCGATGTAAAAGAAATTCGCGTATTCAGCCGTGACGAGAAAAAACAGGAAGATATGCGCATTGCTTTGTCGAATGACAAAGTGAAGTTCTATATCGGTGACGTACGTGATCGCGACAGCCTCGATCAGGCTATGGTGGGGGTGGATTACATTTTCCACGCCGCAGCCCTGAAGCAGGTACCTTCCTGCGAGTTTTACCCGATGGAAGCCGTGCGTACCAACGTCATGGGTACCGAAAACGTATTGAATGCGGCCATTGCTTCGGGTGTGCAACGCGTTGTTGTACTCAGTACCGACAAGGCTGTTTACCCGATCAATGCCATGGGTATTTCCAAGGCCATGGCTGAAAAGCTGATGGTGGCCAAGTCGCGGATGATACCGGCGACAGGTCCGGTGATCTGCGCAACCCGCTACGGTAACGTCATGGCATCGCGCGGTTCCGTGATCCCGTTGTTCATCAAACAGCTGCAGAGTGGTGAGCCGCTGACCGTCACCGACCCGAACATGACACGCTTCCTGATGTCGCTCGAGGATTCTGTTGACCTGGTTCTGCACGCGTTCGAGCATGCCGAGCAAGGTGATATTTTCGTCCAGAAAGCACCGGCCTCGACAGTGGCGGACCTGGCGCAAGCGCTCAAGGAACTGTTTGCTCGCGACAATGCGGTCAAGGTCATTGGTACCCGCCACGGCGAAAAGCTTTACGAGTCGCTGATCTCCCGTGAAGAAATGGCCAAGGCCGAAGACATGGGGCGCTACTACCGCATTCCTTCGGACAATCGCGACCTTAACTACAAGAAGTTCTTTGTCGAGGGCGAACAAGAGATATCCGATCTCGATGACTACACCTCCCACAATACAGAGCGTCTCGATGTAGAAGGCGTGAAGAAAGTTCTTTTGAATCTGGAATACATTCAGGAGCAACTTGATGCTTAAGGTCATGACGCTGGTTGGTACGCGACCAGAACTTATCAAGATGAGCCGCGTTATTGCTGAGCTTGATAAGCAGGTTAATCATGTGTTGGTTCACTCAGGTCAAAACTACGACTTCGAATTGAATCAGGTTTTTTTCGATGATCTTGAAATCCGTAAACCTGATTACTTCCTGGGTGCCGCCGGCGAAACCGCAGCCAAGACCATCGCCGAAGTGATTTCAAAGGCGGATGAAGTGTTTGAGGCCGAAAAGCCTGATGCGCTGCTGCTCTACGGCGATACCAATACCTGTCTGGCCGTCATTGCCGCCAAGCGCCGCAAGATTCCGGTGTTCCACATGGAAGCCGGCAACCGCTGTTTTGATCAGCGCGTCCCTGAAGAACTGAATCGCAAGGTGCTCGATCACCTCAGCGATATCAATATGGTCCTGACCGAGCATGCCCGGCGTTATCTGATTGCTGAAGGGATTCGTCCTGAAACCATCATCAAGACCGGATCGCACATGGAGGAGGTGCTCGACTATTACATGCCGAAAATCCTCACTTCCGACGTACTGGCGCGAGAAGGCCTGGAGCAGGACAAGTTCTTCATCATCAGCGCTCACCGTGAGGAAAACGTCGATACGCCGGAGAACCTCCGCGATTTGCTCAAAACGCTGCGAGCCCTGGCCGACAAGTACCAGTATCCCATTATCGTTTCCACGCATCCTCGTACCCGCAAGCGTCTGGAAGCGATTGGTGAATCGCTGGACCATCCTCTGATTCGTTTCTCGAAACCATTCGGTCTGCTTGACTACATCAAGTTGCAGATGTCGGCGTTTTGCGTGCTGTCCGATAGCGGCACCATCACTGAGGAAGCCTCTCTTCTGAATCTGCCTGCCATTACCATTCGTAATGCGCACGAGCGTCCAGAAGGGATGGATGAAGGCACGCTCATCATGAGTGGGCTGAAAGTTGAGGGCGTTCTGGATGCCGTGCGTGTGGTCACCAGCCAGCACGATCGTACCCAGCGCGTTATCCCGGTCGTGAGGGATTACCAGGCAGGTCCTGTGTCGAAGCAGGTAGTTCGGGTCGTTTTGAGTTACACCGACTACATCAATCGTACTGTCTGGTCGAAATCCTGAGCGTCGTCGAGGTTTGAAAAAATGCGTGTTTTATTGACAGGTGCTACGGGTTTCGTTGGTCGCGCAGTACTGGGTCGTTTGGCGGCCTCTGACGATCTGGAACCGGTGGCAGCCATTCGTGGGCACGCCTTGCCTGACTGTCCGTCGCGCGTTACTACCGTTCGAACCGCCGGGCTCAGTGCTGATACCGATTGGTCGCAGGCGCTGGATCAAGTGGAGGTTGTCATTCATGGCGCGGCTCGCGTTCACGTCATGAATGACACTGAATCCGATCCGCTGGAGGCGTTTCGCAAGGTGAATGTGGAAGGCACGCTCAGCCTCGCCCGGCAGGCTGCCGCGTTGGGCGTTCGTCGCTTTGTGTTCATCAGTTCGATCAAGGTGAATGGCGAAGGTACGCCGCTCAATCAGCCATACTTCGCCGACGCGACTCCCGCACCTGGCGATCCGTATGGCATCTCGAAAATGGAGGCTGAGCAGGGACTGCGCGAAATTGCGAGCGTCTCCGGGATGGAAGTGGTGATCATCCGTCCGGTGCTCGTTTACGGCCCGGGTGTGAGAGCCAACTTTCTGAACATGATGCGTTGGCTGGACAAGGGAATACCCTTGCCATTCGGGGCTATCCACAATCGGCGCAGCCTGGTCGCGCTGGAAAATCTTTCTGATTTGATCGTGACCTGCATCCGTCACCCGGCCGCCGCCAATCAGACCTTCCTCGTCAGCGATGGGGAGGATTTGTCCACGACACAATTGTTGACGCGGATGGCGCAGGCATTGGGTAAACCTGCACGCTTGTTGCCTGTGCCGAGCGTGTTGCTTGAACGGGGTGCGCAGCTTTTAGGCAAGCAGGCCTTGTCGCAACGACTGTGCGGTTCGTTGCAAGTCGATATAAGCAAGACTCGAGAATTGCTCGGCTGGGTTCCTCCGGTCAGCGTCGATGAGGCGCTTGCGTCGGCTGCCAACTACTACAAGGAAAGGCAGCGCTAAGCTGGCTTATGACAGTGCCGGTTCAATTGCAGAATTGGTTTTGGCTGTTTCAGGAAGTTGACCTTTGAACACAATTTGGTTGTTGGCGTTAGTGGTGGGTGTTTCATTCTTGGGCACAGGTGCATTGCGCAAATACGCATTGGCGCGCAGCTTGATTGATGTTCCTAATGCGCGTAGTTCACATTCGACCCCGACCCCTCGGGGTGGTGGTGTGGCGATCGTCCTGAGTTTTCTGATTGCGCTGCCTGTACTGGCCTGGACAGATGCCGTCGCCTGGCCAATGGCGCTGGCGCTGCTGGGAGCTGGCGGCTGGATCGCGATCATCGGTTTTCTCGACGATCATGGGCATATTGCCGCGCGTTGGCGCCTGCTTGCGCATTTCGCTGGTGCCATCTGGGCATTGTTCTGGATAGGGGGGATGGCACCGATCAGCCTGTTCGGTCATGAGTTCAGTCTCGGCTGGTTCGGCTATGTCATCGGGGCGTTCTATCTGGTCTGGATGCTCAATCTCTACAACTTCATGGATGGTATTGATGGGTTGGCCAGCGTCGAGGCGATTTGCGCCTGTGTCGGTGCTTGCCTGGTTTACTGGATTGCAGGCCACGCCAGCCTCGCCATTGCCCCGCTTGTACTGGCGATGGCCGTCTTGGGTTTCCTTGTCTGGAATTTCCCGCCGGCGAAGATTTTCATGGGCGATGCCGGCAGTGGTTTTCTGGGCATCGTGTTGGCGGTGATGTCGCTTTATGCGGCATGGACGAATCCACTGTTTCTCTGGGCCTGGCTCATTTTGTTGGGCGTCTTTATTGTTGACGCCACCTTTACCCTCATTCGTCGGCTGTTGCGCGGGGATAAGGTTTATGAGGCCCATCGCAGCCATGGATACCAGTATGCTTCACGAAAATATGGCAGCCATCGGGCGGTCACGCTGACAATAGCTGCGATCAATTTGTTGTGGTTAGTGCCAGTGGCTATATTGGTCGTCATGCAGTATCTCGAAGGCGTGGCAGGACTGGTCCTGGCCTACGTGCCTCTGGTGTTGCTTGCTTTCAAGTATCACGCAGGCGAGTTGGAAGTCGCTGGCAAGGCATGATGGACGCATTGGTTTTTGAGTATTGCTTTATCGGCAAGTGAATTACCGAAAGCTGTTGTTGCTGTATCAATGCTAGGAGCTTCGAGAGGTGTTTAGAGGGGTTATGGATAAGATTCGGGCAAGGTTGTTAAGTCTGCCAAGACGACATAAACGTATTCTGCAGGTTCTGACTGATATCTGTTTGGTCTGGTGTGCCCTGTGGATGGCGTTTGTCGTGCGTCTCGGGCTGGACGAGTTGGTCAACCCGTTCACTCAGCACGTCTGGCTTTTTGTCAGTGCACCTGTCATCGCCATTCCTCTTTTCATCCGCTTTGGCATGTACCGTGCCGTCATGCGTTACTTTGGAAATGACGCGCTCATTGCCATTATCAAGGCAGTGACACTATCGTCCTTGATACTTGGCGTTGTGGTGTACTGGTACAGCAATCATCAAAACGTCGTTCCTCGTTCGATCATTTTCAACTATTGGTGGTTGAGCCTGATCATGATCGGCGGACTGCGCCTGGCCATGCGTCAGTATTTCATGGGCGACTGGTTCAGTGCTGCTCAGCACGTCCCGTTTACCAGCCGGGATGACGGTCTGCCGAAAGTGGCCATCTACGGCGCGGGGGCGGCAGGTAATCAACTCGTTACTGCACTGCGGATGGGGCGGGTCATGCGGCCTGTGGCGTTCATCGATGACGATAGCGGAATCGCCGACAGGGTGATCTCCGGGTTGCAGGTGTACAAGCCCAAACACATCCAGCAGATGATCGACAACACTGGCGCTCAGGAAATTCTCCTCGCTATTCCTTCGTCCAACCGTGGACGCCGCCGCGAGATTCTCGGGTTTCTCGAAGGCTTCCCGTTGCACGTTCGAAGTGTCCCGGGGTTCATGGACCTGGCCAGTGGCCGGGTCAAGGTCGACGATATCCAGGAAGTGGACATTGCCGACCTGCTTGGGCGTGACGCAGTCCCGGCCCAGGCGGATTTGCTCGAACATTGCATCACCGGGCAGTCTGTGTTGGTGACGGGCGCCGGGGGCTCCATTGGCTCCGAGCTTTGCCGGCAAATTCTGGCGCTGCGCCCGACAACGCTTCTACTGTTTGAACACAGTGAGTTCAATCTCTACAGCATCCTGTCCGAACTGGAGCAACGGGTCGCTCGAGAGTCACTGTCCATTCGTCTTTTGCCGATTCTTGGGTCGGTTCGTAGCCCGCACAAGTTGCTCGATGTCATGAAAACCTGGCGAGTGGACACGGTGTATCACGCCGCAGCGTACAAGCATGTCCCCATGGTCGAACACAACATTGCCGAAGGCGTGCTCAACAATGTGATCGGCACGCTTAATACGGCCCAGGCTGCGCTCCAGGCAGGGGTGGCCAACTTTGTCCTGATTTCGACCGACAAGGCCGTGCGGCCTACCAATGTCATGGGCAGTACCAAGCGCCTTGCCGAGTTGACGTTGCAAGCGCTGAGTCGTGAATTGGCTCCGGTTTTGTTCGGTGATACGAGCAACGTTTCGCGCGTGAACAAAACGCGCTTCACGATGGTGCGGTTTGGTAACGTCCTCGGATCGTCGGGTTCGGTCATTCCGTTGTTTCACAAACAGATCAAGTCGGGCGGTCCGCTGACAGTTACGCATCCGAAGATCACTCGTTACTTCATGACCATCCCTGAAGCGGCGCAGCTGGTGATTCAGGCGGGCTCCATGGGGCAGGGCGGTGATGTTTTTGTCCTGGACATGGGCGAGCCCGTGAGGATCGTCGAGCTGGCCGAAAAGATGATCCATTTGTCCGGCCTGAGCGTGCGCTCGGAAAAAAACCTGCATGGCGACATCGCTATCGAGTTCACCGGGCTGCGTCCGGGCGAGAAGCTTTACGAAGAGCTGCTGATCGGTGACAACGTGTCGGCTACTCAGCACCCGATGATCATGACTGCCAACGAGGATCACCTGTCCTGGGATTTGCTGAAGGTCAAGTTGACCGAGTTGCTCGCCGCGGTGGATCAGGACGACTATGCGCGCGTCCGCCAGCTGTTGCGCGACACGGTCAGCGGCTACACCCCGGACGGTGAGATTGTCGACTGGATCTACCAGCAGCGCCGCCTGGAGCCCTGATTGTTTCATATCCTGTAACGTACACATTTTTGACAGTTCAATGACATGACCTAAGTTTGGAGAGCAGCTTTGGAAAAGCTGCTTTCTCAAACGATGGCATGGAGCTTCACTAATGCGTACAAGCAGTTTCTACTCTCTGGTTTTCGCCCTTCTCACCAGCGCCTCTCTTACGGCAAACGCCGCGCCTGTCAGCGCACCTGAGGTGATGAATGCTCCTTTGGTGCGGGATGTAGCCGCCAAGGCGCAATCCGGCAAAGTCGATCTCAATAGTGCTGATGCACCTACGCTGCAACGTGAGTTGGCTGGAGTGGGCGAGGCCAAAGCCAAAGCGATTGTTGCTTATCGTGAAAGTAATGGTGCGTTTGCGTCAGTTGACGAATTGCTGGAAGTGAAGGGTATCGGCAAAGCGATTCTGGATAGAAACCGCGACAAGATCGAAGTGAACTAAGCATGTGACTGAACGACAAAGGCCGATCATTGATCGGCCTTTGTCTGTAGCGAGACTTATGCGCGGCGGGCCAGCCGTTTCCATTGCAGACGCCCGGTGCGGTTTCACGTTCATTCCGGGTCTACGCTCATTCTGACCGGGCCACTGCCGAGAGCCGCCCGTTCCTCGGGAATAATAAATTACGGCTATCATATTGAATTTGGATTATGCCTATAATAAACGCCGCTTGCGCCGAAGTGTTTTGGCGTCAGGCATCTCTCGGCATCCTTCAGGAGCACAGTCATGAATTCGGTTCAGTCCCAAGGTACGGCCCTCGTCACCGGTGCTTCCTCCGGTATCGGGGCGGTTTACGCTGAGCGGTTGGCAGCCCGTGGTTTTGATTTGTTGCTGGTGGCTCGCGACGAGCAGCGACTGGAGGCGGCAGCGAGCAAGCTGCGCTCGGAGCATGGGATCAAGGTCGAAGTGCTGAAGGCGGACCTGACCCAAAAAGAAGACGTGCTGCAACTCGAACAGCGGTTACGCGTCGATTCGAGTATCAGCCTGTTGCTCAATAACGCCGGTGTGGCGGCGGACGGGCTGTTGGCCAATGCCGATACCGATCAACTGGAGCGAATGATTCAGTTGAATATCACCGCTGTCACGCGATTGGCCGCGGCGGCTGCGGCCGGTTTTACCAAGGCCGGGCGCGGCACGATCATCAACATTGCATCGGTGGTGGCATTGTTTCCTGAGCGTTTCAATGCGACGTACAGCGCCAGCAAGGCTTATGTATTGAGCTTGACTCAATCGTTGAACGCCGAGCTGGATGGCACCGGGGTGAAGATCCAGGCAGTGCTGCCCGGTGTGACACGTACTGAAATCTGGGAGCGCTCCGGTATCGATGCGTCACAGATTCCTGCGGAAATGGTGATGGAGGCAGGTGAGATGGTCGATGCTGCGTTGTCGGGTCTGGATCAGGGTGAATTGATCACTATTCCTTCGTTGCCCGATGCGGCGGATTGGGATGCGTTCGTGGCGGCGCGTTATGTGATGGCGCCTAACCTTTCCAAAAGCAAGGCTGCTGCCCGTTATCGGTAAGCGCCATCAACCGTCTTGAGGTGTGTGCGGTATGAATGATCGTCGTGTAGTTGTAACGGGCATGGGCCTGGTGTCGCCGCTGGGGAGCGGTGTCGAAGTGGTCTGGGAACGGCTGCTGGCCGGGCGCTCCGGGCTGCGCAATCTACCGGAAGAGGTGATTGCCGATCTGCCGGCCAAGGTCGGCGGTGCAGTGCCGACGCTAGCTGATGATCCGGAGGCGGGGTTCGATCCGGACCGGGCGACCCCACCCAAGGAACAGAAGAAGATGGACCGATTCATTCTGTTCGCCATGGAAGCCGCGCGTCAGGCACTGGAGCAAGCCGGCTGGCAAGCGCTGGATGCCGACGCCCAGGAGCGCACGGCCACCATCATCGGTTCAGGTGTGGGTGGTTTTGGCGCGATTGCCGACGCGGTGCGCACCACCGATAGTCGTGGCCCGAGACGTTTGTCTCCATTCACCATCCCGTCGTTTCTGGTCAACCTCGCGGCAGGTCATGTGTCGATCCAGCATGGCTTCAAGGGGCCATTAGGTGCGCCGGTCACGGCATGCGCCGCCGGGGTTCAGGCGATAGGTGACGCGGCGCGGCTGATTCGTGCGGGTGAGGCGGATATCGCAGTGTGCGGCGGTGCTGAAGCGGCGATCGATCGCGTCAGTCTTGCCGGGTTTGCGGCTGCTCGCGCCCTGTCCAGCGCTTACAACGAAACGCCTGAGCGTGCTTCGCGGCCTTTCGACAGTGGTCGCGATGGCTTTGTCATGGGAGAAGGGGCCGGGCTGCTGGTCATCGAGTCTCTGGAGCATGCGCTGGCCCGGGGCGCCCGACCTCTGGCGGAGCTGGTCGGCTACGGCACCAGCGCTGATGCCTATCATCTGACCGCTGGCCCCGAGGACGGCAGCGGTGCGCGGCGAGCGATGTCGTTGGCGTTGGCGCAGGCCGGTGTTTCACCGGCTCAGGTTCAGCATCTGAATGCTCATGCAACCTCGACCCCGGTGGGTGATCTGGGTGAGCTGGCGGCGATCAAGGCGTTGTTCGGTGCGCAAAACGGCATCGCCGTGACATCGACCAAGTCGGCGACCGGGCATTTGCTCGGTGCAGCGGGAGGACTCGAAGCGATCTTTACGCTGCTGGCGATCCGCGACCAGATCGTGCCGGCAACCCTCAATTTCGAGAACCCGGACCCTGCCACTGAAGGTGTGGACGTCGTGCATGGCAATGCGCGGCCAATGGCCATCGAATACGCGTTGTCCAACGGCTTCGGATTTGGCGGGGTCAATGCCAGTGTGCTGTTCAAGCGTTGGCAGGGTTAATCCTGTGAGTGTTTGAGGTGTTCGCGTGCGACGTCGAGAATCCGTTGGGCAAACTCGGCGTCGGCAACGCTGCGGGATAACAATAAGGCCCCGACCAGCGTAGACATGATGACGATGCTGCGGTCGGCGGTGCGCTCTCCGCCAAGGGTGTGCTGGATCTGATCGAGTCGCGCCTGGAGCACGACATCGCTGGTTGGACTCGGTTGACCACGCAGCCCCAGTTCCGAAGAGATGGTCAGCAGCGGGCAGCCTTCCTGAGGCGAGGTTTGATGCCATTCGGACAGGTAGGTGTCGATGAAGGTTTCGAGTGGATGCTCCTCGGCGAAGATTTGCGCACACAAGCCGTCGACTTGTACGCCAGCCTCTTGCAAGGCTTTTTCCACCAGTTCGTCTTTGGACTTGAAGTGCGAGTAAAAGCCACCGTGGGTCAAGCCCAGTGCTTTCATCAGGGGTTGCAGCCCGGTCGCGCTGATACCGTCGCGTCGAAATCGCGCTGAAGCCTCTTTGATTATGCGTTGGTGGGTCTGGGCTTTATGGTCCTGCGAGTAACGCATCTGATATCTCCGCATCAATGCGGCCATATTAACCAATGAAAATTGCATGGTGACTGTACTTCTACTTCTAAAAAACATGCAGATGCTTCGATATGGGCACAAAACAGCATGGTTTCAGGAGTATTCACGCAAAAACAAACCCCGCCGTTCAAGGCGGGGTTTTCAGTCAGCGGTCCTGCGCTTCCTTGGCGTCCATTTCCGCATTGCGTTCGGCGACGCGCTTACGTTGCTCTTCGGTCAGTTCGACCTTGTTGGCGGTGTCGCGCAGCATCATCAGACCACCAACGATCGAGCCGATGGCAACGACCAGAATCAACCAGGCATACCAGGGCATAGGACTCTCCTTGAAGGCAGGCGGGTCGGCGAGGGTTCGCCAACCGATCGTGCATACCACTTTGAGTGATGGGGTTTCATCGCAGTTCCATCGCTATCACCCCCATTCTATGCCTGTTGTTCAAGGTTCACTCGAACGCATTCAATGTCCGGTCAATATCGCATTCGCCGGTGCGTCGGCGCGCAATTGCGCGCTGAGCATGAAGTACGCGAAACCGGCCGCGATGCAGGCGCCGGCTGCCTCAATGCAGGTGCGGGCAGCGGTTGATGCTCAGGTTTGTTTGCTAAGGCACTCGCGCAGCGCCGTTTGCCAGTCAGGTTGACTGACGCCCCAATCGCGCTGCAAGCGACCACAATCCAGGCGCGAGTTGAGCGGCCGGGCTGCGGGTGTCGGGTAGTCGCTGGACGGGATCGGTAACAGGTCGGCGCAATGCTTGCCCTGTTGTCGCAACGCTTCGCCGATCGCCTGGGCGAAGCCGAACCAGGAGGTTTCACCTTGAGCGGTCAGGTGATAAGTACCCCATTTAGCAACTTCGTTCGCCTGCCAGCGTTCGATCAGGGCAAGGGTGCTATCAGCGATTGTACCGGCCCATGTTGGTGCTCCGATTTGATCGGCGACTACACGTAACTCCGGTTTCTCTTGCAGCAAACGCTGCATGGTCAGCAGAAAGTTGCGGCCATGGGTTGAATAGACCCAACTGGTACGCAGGATCAGATGTTTACCTTGCACATCCCTGATGGCCTGTTCACCGGCCAGCTTGCTCTTGCCGTACACCCCGAGCGGATTTGGCGCGTCGTCCTCGGTGTAAGGTCCGGCCTTCATCCCGTCGAATACATAGTCTGTTGAGTAATGTATCAACGGAATATCAAGAGCCAGCGCTTCTTCGGCAAGGATGCCGGGAGCTACCGCGTTGATGGCAAAGGCGGTTTGCGGCTCGCTTTCTGCCAGATCAACCGCTGTATGGGCTGCCGCGTTGATGATCAGATCGGGCCGGACGTTTTGCACCTGACGGCGAATCTGATCGGGTTGCGCGAGATCGAGCTGATCGCGACCCAATACGATCAGCTCGCCGACAGCACCCAGCCGCTGTTGCAGCTCGTGTGAGACCTGACCATGCCGGCCATTGATGAGTACTTTCATGGAAACAGTCCAGTCTCGTCACGGGGCAAATCGGACTCACACAGACCCATTACTCTTCCCCGGCCAATTTGGCCAGGTACTGGCCATAGCCCGTCTTGCCGAAGTATCGGGCGCGCTCCAGCAACTGTTCGCGGTTGATCCAGCCATTTTCATAGGCTATCTCTTCCAGGCACGCCACTTTCAAACCCTGGCGGTGTTCGATGGTTTGCACGTATTGAGAGGCTTCGAGCAAGCTATCGTGGGTGCCGGTGTCGAGCCAGGCGAAACCTCGACCAAAGCGTTCGACTTGCAGATCGCCACGTTGCAGATAGGCATTGTTGACGTCGGTGATTTCCAGCTCGCCGCGAGGCGAAGGTTTTACCGCCTTGGCAATCTCGATCACATCGTTGTCGTAGAAATACAGGCCGGTAACGGCATAACTGGATTTCGGCTTTTTCGGTTTTTCTTCGATCGAAAGCGCACGGCCATCGCGGTCGAAATCGATGACACCGAAGCGCTCGGGGTCTTTGACCCAGTAACCGAACACGGTGGCGCCGGAGGAGCGTTTTGCCGCGTTCTGCAATTGTTCGCCAAAGTGCTGGCCATGGAAGATGTTGTCGCCCAGGATCAGGCACACAGGGTCATCGCCAATGAACTCTTCGCCAATCAGAAAAGCCTGGGCCAGACCGTCCGGTGATGGTTGCTCGGCAAAGCTGAAATTCACCCCGAACTGGCTGCCGTCACCCAGCAGATTGCGATACTGAGGCAGATCCTGCGGGGTGGAGATCAGCAGAATATCCTTGATACCGGCCAGCATCAGCACCGAGATCGGATAGTAGATCATGGGCTTGTCGTAGACCGGCAACAGCTGTTTCGATACACCGAGCGTAATGGGATGCAGGCGTGTGCCAGAGCCACCCGCCAAAACGATACCTTTCATCATGCGAGCAACTCCTTGGAATTGATGGCGCCAAGGCGTTCGCCCTGATAGCTGCCATCTTGAACACGGCGGCACCACTCCATGTTGTCCAGGTACCATTGAACGGTTTTGCGCAAACCGGTTTCGAACGTTTCTTCGGGCACCCAGCCCAGTTCGCGTTCAATCTTGCTGGCGTCGATTGCGTAGCGTAAGTCATGACCAGGACGATCCTGGACGAACGTGATCAGGTCGGCATAATGCGCAACGCCCTCAGGCTTGTGCGGTGCCAGTTCTTCAAGCAGGGCACAGATGCCACGCACCACGTCGATGTTCTTTTGTTCGTTGTGCCCGCCGATGTTGTAAGTCTCGCCGACGGTGCCGGTGGTCACCACTTTGAGCAGTGCCCGGGCATGATCTTCGACGAACAGCCAATCGCGAACTTGCAGGCCATTGCCATACACGGGCAGAGGCTTGCCGGCCAAGGCATTGAGGATGACCAGCGGAATCAGTTTCTCGGGGAAGTGGAACGGCCCGTAATTGTTCGAGCAATTGGTCAGCAGCACCGGCAGGCCATAGGTGCGTTGCCAGGCGCGGACCAGGTGGTCGGACGCCGCCTTGCTGGCGGAGTAGGGCGAGCTCGGCGCGTAGGGCGTCGTTTCCGTAAACAGATCATCGACACCGTGCAGGTCGCCGTAAACCTCGTCTGTGGAAATGTGATGAAAGCGGAAGGTGCTTTTCTCAGGCTCCGGGAGGGCTTGCCAATAGGCGCGGGTGGCTTCGAGCAGGCTGTAGGTGCCAACGATGTTGGTCTGAATGAATTCCGATGGCCCGTCGATGGAGCGATCGACGTGGGACTCCGCTGCCAGGTGCATGATCGCGTGAGGCTGGAAACGTGCCAGTACTGCTCTGACGGTCGCCTGATCAACAATATCGGCCTGAACAAACTCGTAGCGAGTGTCGTTGGCAATGCTGGTCAGCGACTCGAGATTGCCGGCATAAGTCAATTTGTCCAGGTTGAGCACATCATGCTCAGTGTGTTGAATCAGCTCGCGAACAAGGGCCGAGCCTATGAAACCGGCTCCGCCGGTAATAAGGATACGCATGTTGGGCCAGCCTTCTCAGTAATGCGGATAGCAGTAGCTTGCAGGCGCGAACGAGGAGGCGCAAGAATTCTTGACCCCATTCAGTTGCGTCGCGCCAATTAGGCTGGATTATCCATGACTTGCAGCCGTCAATCACTACTCTCGCGCACAATTTAGAGTTCTACGTACGACACTCCCGGTGTTTTCCGCACCGGAGCTCCTCCCGGCACCCTGTAACCCCCGCATAAACCCACTCTTTACGCTTTCTTTATGCCCCGCGCGCACCCTCGATCTCGTTCCTTTACAGCCTCTTTTCCGACAATGACTCCACACGCGGCAATACGCCGTAACACGGAGAACTTCCATGAGCGTTCTGGACGGGGTGTCGCTGCTGCTGGCAGTGGGACTGTTCATCTATCTGTTGGTTGCACTGTTGCGCGCGGACCGGAACTAGGAGCGGCTATGCACAGTTATGACTATTGGCTGATCCTCGGTTTTTTCGCCCTGGTATTGGTCCCGGCGCCGTTTCTGGGGCGCTTCTACTACAAAGTAATGGAAGGCCAGCGCACGTGGCTGACGCCGGTCCTCGGGCCGGTCGAGCGTGGCTGTTACCGGCTGGCCGGGGTTGACCCGCAAGCCGAACAGAGTTGGCAGAAATACGCCTTGGCCTTGCTTGCCTTCAACCTCGCGGGCTTTTTGCTGTTGTTCGCCATCCTGTTGTTCCAGGACCACCTGCCGCTGAACCCGCAGAACCTGCCGGGTCAGGAGTGGACGCTGGCGTTCAACACCGCCGTCAGCTTCATGACCAACACCAACTGGCAGGCTTACAGCGGTGAAGCGTCCCTGAGCTATTTGAGCCAGATGGTCGGCCTCACCGTGCAGAACTTCGTCAGCGCCGCCACCGGCCTGGCGGTATTGGTCGCGTTGTGCCGTGGTATCGGTCGCAAGTCGACAAAAAACCTCGGTAACTTCTGGGTCGACTTGACCCGCGCCACCCTCTACGGCCTGCTGCCATTGTGCCTTCTGCTGGCGCTGTACCTGGTCTGGCAGGGCGTGCCGCAAACCTTCGCGCAGTATGTGAATGCGGTGACGCTGCAGGGGGTTGATCAAGTGATCCCGCTCGGTCCGGCCGCCAGCCAGATTGCGATCAAGCAACTGGGCACCAACGGTGGCGGTTTCTTCGGCGTGAACTCGGCGCATCCGTTCGAGAACCCGACAGCCTGGGCCAATCTGTTTGAACTGGCTTCGATCATCCTCATCCCCGTGGCGCTGGTGTTCACCTTCGGTCACTACGTGAAGGACCAGCGTCAGAGCCGGGCCATCGTCGCCTGCATGTTCGCGTTGTTCCTGATCGGCGGCGCGACTTCGCTGTGGGCTGAGTACCAACCGAACCCGGCCTTGAACAACGTCGCTGTCGAACAGGCCGCGCCGCTGGAAGGCAAGGAAGCGCGGTTTGGCACCACCGCCACGGTGTTGTGGTCGGTGACTACCACCGCGGCGTCCAACGGTTCGGTCAACGCCATGCACGACAGCCTCAACCCGCTGAGCGGCATGGTGGCGCTGGTCAACATGATGGTTGGCGAAGTGATCTTCGGTGGCGTTGGCGCCGGGCTCTACGGCATGTTGCTCAACGTGTTGATCGCGGTGTTCCTCGCCGGTCTGATGATCGGCCGCACCCCGGAATACCTCGGCAAGAAACTGCAAGCCAAGGAAGTGCAATTGCTGGTGGTGACCCTGATGGTCATGCCGATTGGCGTGCTGGTGCTCGGTGCGATTGCCGCCAGCCTGCCAGGTCCGGTGGCAGCCGTGAGCAACCCTGGCGCCCACGGTTTCAGTCAGCTGCTCTACGCCTACACCTCGGCCAGTGCCAACAACGGTTCTGCGTTCGGTGGCTTCAGCGCCAACACCCCGTTCCACAACCTGATGCTGGGCCTGGGCATGTTGATCGGTCGCTTCGGCTACATCCTCCCGGTTCTGGCCCTGGCCGGCAGCCTGGCGATGAAGAAAACCGCACCGATCGGGCAGAACAGCTTCCCGACCCACGGCCCGCTGTTCGTGACCCTGCTGACCGTGACCATTTTGCTGGTGGGCGGCCTGACCTTCCTGCCGACCCTGGCACTGGGCCCAATTGCTGAACACCTGAGTATGGCTGCTCTTCTGAAATAGGGAGCTAAGGAATCCATCATGAATATGCATGTTCCAGCTTCAAAACCTGCATCACCGACCAAGTCGGCCGAAGCCCCAAAAACCGCGATCTCGGCCCTCTGGCGTCCGGCGCTGCTGCAAGCCTTCGTCAAGCTCGACCCACGGCAATTGCAACGTGCGCCGGTGATGCTGGTAGTCGAACTGACCGCGATCCTCACCACCGTACTTTGCTTCGTGCCAGACACGGCGGTGCCGACTTTCGTTGCCGCGCAAATCGCTGTGTGGCTGTGGTTCACCGTACTGTTCGCCAACTTCGCCGAAGCTTTGGCCGAAGGCCGCGGCAAGGCCCGCGCCGACAGCCTCAAGGCCGGTAGCGAAGGTCTGAGCGCCCGGCGCAAAACCAGCAATGGCACGTTCCAGGTGGTGCCGGCCGCCAGCCTGCGCAAAGGGGACGTGGTGCGTGTCGAAGCGGGGGAGATGATTCCCGGTGACGGCGAGGTGATTGAAGGTATCGCGGCGGTCAACGAAGCGGCGATTACCGGTGAATCGGCACCCGTGATTCGCGAGTCCGGTGGCGACCGCTCGGCCGTTACCGGCAACACCCGACTGGTGTCCGACTGGCTGCTGGTGAAGATCACCGCCAACCCCGGCGAGTCGACCCTGGACCGCATGATCGCCCTGGTCGAAGGCGCCAAGCGCCAGAAAACTCCGAACGAAGTAGCGCTCGACATCCTGCTGATCGGCCTGACTCTGATCTTCCTGCTGGTGGTCGTCACCCTGCAACCGTTCGCCCACTTCGCCAATGGCAATCTGCCGCTGGTGTTCCTGGTGGCGCTGTTGGTCACGTTGATTCCGACCACCATCGGCGGTTTGCTGTCGGCCATTGGTATCGCCGGGATGGATCGACTGGTACGCCTGAACGTGATCGCCAAGTCTGGTCGTGCGGTGGAAGCGGCGGGGGACGTGCATGTCCTGCTGCTGGACAAGACCGGCACCATCACCTTCGGTAACCGTCGTTGCTCGGCGGTGTATGCCGCGCCTGGCGTGACAGCCAGGGAACTGGCCGAAGGCGCATTGCTGGCTTCACTGGCCGACGACACAGCGGAAGGCAAATCGATCGTCGAGTACCTGCGCGGCACTCATCCGCAACCGGAGCCGTCCGCTGACATGCTGACAGCCGTGCCATTCAGTGCCGAAACCCGCTTGTCCGGTGTCGACTATCAAGGGCGCGTGTACCGCAAAGGCGCGGTGGATTCGTTGCTGGCGTTCGTGGGCCTCAAGCGTGCCGATCTGGCGGCACCGTTGTCCCGTGAAATCGACAAGATCGCCCAAAGCGGCGGCACCCCGTTGCTGGTGTGTGCCGACGGTAAACTGCTCGGCGCGATCCATCTCAAGGACGTGGTCAAGCCCGGCATCCGCGAGCGTTTCGCCGAACTGCGCAAGCTGGGGATTCGCACTGTCATGGTCACCGGCGACAACCCGTTGACCGCCGCCGCCATCGCTGCTGAAGCGGGTGTGGACGATGTGCTGGCCGAAGCCACGCCGGAGAAAAAACTGGCGCGCATTCGTCACGAGCAAAACGACGGTCGTCTGGTCGCCATGTGCGGCGACGGCGCCAACGACGCCCCGGCCCTGGCCCAGGCGGACGTCGGCATGGCAATGAACGACGGCACGCAAGCGGCACGTGAAGCGGCCAACATGGTCGACCTCGACAGCGACCCGACCAAGTTGCTGGACGTGGTGCAGATCGGCAAGGAATTGCTGGTCACCCGCGGTGCGCTGACGACTTTTTCCATCGCCAACGACGTGGCCAAGTACTTCGCGATTCTGCCGGCGTTGTTCGCCGCGATCTACCCGCAACTGGGCGTGCTCAACGTGATGCACCTGAGCAGTCCGCAGAGCGCGATTCTGTCGGCGATCGTGTTCAACGCCCTGATCATCGTGGTGTTGATTCCACTGGCGCTGCGCGGTGTGCGGGTGCAAGCGGCGAGTGCGGCGGCGTTGCTGCGGCGCAATCTGTTGATCTACGGCCTGGGCGGGATTCTGGTGCCGTTCGTGGGCATCAAGGCGATCGACATGCTGTTGACGGCGTTGCATTTGGTTTGACCCATGGCGAGCGCTTCGCGCTCGATCGCCAGCAAGCCGGCTCCTACAGGTCTCGCGAACGACACCCCCCTGTAGGAGCTAGCTCGCTAGCGATGGACGTTAACGATAACGCGTTCTGTCTGGATAAACGCGGCGCTCTCCGGTTCTTCG
Source organism: Pseudomonas sp. GW821-FHT01C01 (assembly GCF_059422645.1). Classification (NCBI taxonomy): domain Bacteria; kingdom Pseudomonadati; phylum Pseudomonadota; class Gammaproteobacteria; order Pseudomonadales; family Pseudomonadaceae; genus Pseudomonas; species Pseudomonas sp. GW821-FHT01C01. The sequence continues at coordinate 151,819 of NZ_JBWKXF010000007.1, forward strand.
CGAGCAAGCTCGCTCCTACAATTCGAGGATTTTGAAATGTCCACATTGATACGCCCGGCCCTGAGCCTGCTAGTTCTGATGACGCTGATTACCGGCGTCGCTTATCCACTGGTGGTCACCGGCGTGGCCCAGGTGGCTTTCCCGGATCAGGCCAACGGCAGCCTGGTGCGTGATGCCGAGGGCAAGGTCCGCGGTTCCTCGCTGATCGCCCAGGATTTCGTCGGTGACGCCTGGTTCCACCCGCGCCCTTCGGCCGGTGCCTTTGCCACCGTGTCGAGCAGTGCCAGCAACCTGTCGCCCAGCAACCCGGCCCTGGCCACGCGGGTGATCGACGATGCCGGTAAACTGCTGGTGCCAGGCCAGGGGCCGGTGCCATTGGCGCTGGTCACTACGTCCGGCAGCGGTCTCGATCCGCACTTGCCACCGGCCGCGATTGCCTATCAACTGGCGCGTGTCGCGACGGCGCGCAACCTGCCGGTAGCGACCCTGCAGCAACTGCTGGACGCCCACATCGAGCAGCCACTGGTAGGCCCGCCGGTGGTGAATGTGCTTGAGTTGAACCTGGCGCTGGAAAAACTGTAAATCCGTGGTGGAGCCATTCGCGAGCAAGCCCGCTCCCACACTGGATAGGTGTCGTACACACAACTTGTGGCCACTGAAGATCTAATGTGGGAGCGGGCTTGCTCGCGAAGGCGGTAGAACGGTCACCCATTCCCTTCAAGAAAAAAGAGAGCTTCAAGCATGAGCAACTCCGGCCGCGCCGACGCGCTGTTAGCAGACCTGCCCCGCGATGGCCGTGGACGGCTCAAGGTATTTCTCGGCGCCGCGCCGGGTGTCGGCAAGACCTACACCATGTTGCAGGCGGCCCACACCCAGTTACGCCAAGGGGTGAAAATCATCGCCGGCGTCGTCGAGACCCACGGCAGGGCCGAAACCGAAGCACTGCTCAGCGGTTTGCCGCAGCAGCCGTTGGTGCGTTCCGAGTACCGTGGCGTGTTGCTCGAAGAAATGGACCTCGACGGTCTGATCAAAGCCAAACCGAAACTGGTGCTGGTCGACGAGCTGGCGCACACCAACGCCCCGGGCAGCCGTCACGAAAAACGCTGGCAAGATATTCAGGAACTGCTTGCCGCCGGCATTGATGTGTACACCACGGTCAACGTCCAGCACCTGGAAAGCCTCAACGACCAGGTGCGCGGCATCACCGGCGTGCAGGTCCGCGAAACCCTGCCGGACTGGGTGTTACAGGAAGCCTATGAACTGCTGCTGATCGACTTGCCGCCACGGGAGCTGCTGGAGCGCCTGCGCGATGGCAAGGTTTATGTGCCGGAGCAGGCGCGGGCGGCCATCGACGCGTTCTTTTCCCAAACCAACCTGACGGCCCTGCGCGAACTGGCGATGCAAACCGCGGCGGCTCAGGTCGATAACGATCTGGCTCAGGGCTATCGCCAACTCGGTCAAGCGGCGCCAGCCGTGCGCGGGCGTTTGCTGGTGGGGGTCGACGGTGATGCCCAGGCCGAGCGCCTGGTGCGGCATGCCAGTCGCGTGGCCCAGCGACGGCACCTGCCCTGGAGCCTGGTGCACGTGGACAACGGCCGCGTGCGTGACGAGCAGTCGCGCCTGCGCCTGCAAAGTGCCCAGCAACTGGCTGAACGGCTGGGGGGCGAAGTGGTGTTGCTACGGGCCGGTGAAGTGGCGAAAACTCTGATCCAGCATGCTGCCGAACGTCGCGCCAGCCTGGTGCTGGTCGGTCAATCCCGGCCGCGCTTGCGCCGACGTCTGTTCGGTGGCGGGCTGGCGGCGCGACTGCTGCGCAATGCTCGCGGACTGGAAATCAACGTTCTCGATAGCGATCACGAACAGCATCAACCCCATCAGCGGTCGATGCAGTCGCTGGTCTGGTTCGACTACGCGCTGGCCGTGTTCGCGACGGTTCTGGCCAGTGCCCTGGCCTGGGCCGTGGCGAGCGTTCTGCCACTGCCAAATATTTCCCTGGTGTTCCTTGCCGCCGTTTTGCTGGTGGCGGTACGCAGCAGTCTCGGGCCGGCTCTGGCCTGTGCGGCGCTGTCGTTTCTGACCTATGACTTTCTGTTCATTCCACCGAACTTCTCTTTCAGCATCCAGCGCGAAGAAGACGTGCTGACCTTGCTGTTCTTCCTGCTGATGGCAGCCCTCACTGGCAACCTCGCGGCGCGCCAGCGCAGGCAATTGCAGGCACTGCGCGATACCCAGGAAGAGACCACCGAATTGCTCGACCTGTCACGCAAACTCACCGCCGCCACCGACCGTCAGGCCGTGGTCAGCGCGGCTGCCCAACACCTCAACGGTTGGAGTGATGTACAACTGTGCCTGCTCAATCGCGACGGGCAAAACGGCTGGAAAGTCGAAACCGGCGGCCCGCTGGAGTTCACCGAAGCCGAACGCGCCGCCGCCGATTGGGCCTGGCAGCACGATCAACCGGCGGGTGCGGGCACCGGCACCTTGCCGTTCGGCCGCTGGTGGTGGTGGCCGTTATCGGTGGAGGACGGCCCGCTGGCGTTGCTCGGCGTATGCGCCAAGGAGGGCCAGATCCTGAGCGGCCAGCGCCGGCGCTTGTTGACCGCGCTGAGCCAGCCGCTGGCCCAGGCGCTGGCCCGGGCGCAACTGGCCGATGATCTGGAAGCGGCGCGGCTGCACGGCGAAACCGAGCAACTGCGCAGTGCCTTGCTGGCTTCGGTATCCCACGATTTGCGCACACCGCTGACGTCCATGCGCGGCAGTATCGACAGCCTGTTGGCCCTGGGTGAAGCGATCCCGCTGGAGGATCGGCGTGAGCTGCTCGAAGGCACCCGCGATGAAGCCGAGCGCCTCGACCGCTATATCCAAAACCTGCTCGACATGACCCGGCTCGGCCACGGTGCCCTGAAGCTGGCGCGGGACTGGGTGTCGCCGGCGGACATCGTCGGCAGCGCGCTCAACCGCCTGCGGGCAGTCCTTGCGTCGTTGCAGGTCAGCACCGACGTGCCGGCCGAACTACCGCTGCTGTACGTGCATGCCGCACTGATCGAACAGGCACTGATCAACGTGCTGGAAAACGCCGCGCGGTTTTCGCCGCCACACGGGCGTTTGCAATTGCGCTCCGGGGCTGATGACGGTGAGTTGTTTTTTTCGGTCAGCGATGAGGGACCGGGGATTCCGGAGGCGGAGCGGGCGAAGATTTTCGACATGTTCTACACCGCGGCGCGAGGTGATCGTGGCGGGCAGGGCACCGGGTTGGGGCTGGCGATTTGTCAGGGCATGGTCGGTGCCCATGGCGGGCGCATCAGCGTCGCCGACGGCATCGAAGGGCGTGGCACCTGCATTTCCTTGCATCTGCCGCTACAGGCTCAGCCGGGATACGAAGGTGAAGCCTGATCGTGCTTGCGCTACTCTCTTGCCACTTCTATGTGTTGATGTGAATTCATGAGCCAGACCGCGACCATTTTGGTCATCGATGACGAACCGCAGATCCGCAAATTCCTGCGCATCAGCCTCGCGTCCCAGGGCTATAAAGTGCTGGAGGCCGGTACCGGCAGCGAAGGATTGGCACAAGCCGCGCTGAACAAACCGGACTTGCTGGTGCTCGACCTCGGCCTGCCGGACATGGACGGCCAACAGGTATTGCGCGATTTTCGCGAGTGGTCGACGGTGCCGGTGCTGGTGCTCTCCGTGCGCGCCGGTGAAGGGCAGAAAGTCGAGGCCCTGGATGGCGGCGCCAATGACTACGTGACCAAGCCGTTCGGCATTCAGGAATTCCTGGCACGGGTTCGTGCGTTGTTGCGCCAGGCGCCTGCAGGCGAGGTCCAACAAGCGGCGCTGACCTTCGGTCCGTTGACTGTCGACCTGGCGTATCGCCGGGTACTGCTCGACGGTGCCGAAGTCGCGCTGACTCGCAAGGAATACGCCGTGCTGGCGCAACTGGCGCGGCACCCCGGGCGGGTGATCACCCAGCAGCAATTGCTCAAGGACATCTGGGGACCGACTCACACCGAAGACACCCACTACCTGCGCATCGTGGTCGGGCACTTGCGCCAGAAACTGGCGGATGACCCGACCCAGCCACGGTTCATCGTTACCGAGGCGGGGGTGGGGTATCGGTTGTTGAGTGAATAGTTTTGAAATTTTGTGGTGACTGATCTGGCGCTTTCGCGGGCAAGCCCGCTCCCACAGGGTCATTGTGGGAGCGGGCTTGCTCGCGAAGAGGGCATTACATTCAATCGAGAGTTTTCAGACGTTCAGTTCTGCTCATTCTCATACCGATCCAGCGTATCCCGCGCAATCTCCCGTCCCAGCGCGATCAGCTCGGGCGCCTTGTAGAACTCGAAAAACCGGCACACACGCTTGGGCACGTTGATCAGGATGTCCGGTGGATACCCGGCAATCTTGTACTGCGCCAGCGACGTCTGCATCACCTCGAAACTCTGGTTGATCAAATCCAGCAAGGACGCCGGCCCGACGTTGTCGATGATGAACGAACCGGTTGCGGAGCGGGGTGCACCACTGGTTTGCGGAGCGGCCGCCGGTTGCTGCGCTTCGGGCTCGGCGGATTCGATCCACGGGTTGAAGTCCGCACCTTCGGCCTTCAAGGCTTCCTGTTCCAGGACCAACAATTGTTCGGCCTGTTTGCGCCGGAACGGCAACTTCGAGCCAACGGAATTGATCAGGCTGTCAAAGCGGGTCTTGAAGGCAGCGGGGCGCTGGATGACCGGCAATTGATAGTGGCGCTGGTTGGTGGAGTTGAGGTTGACCGCGATGATCAAGTCGCAGTGGCTCGACACTACGGGCACGATCGGTAGCGGGTTGAGAATGCCGCCATCCACCAGCATGCGGTTGCCCTGCATCACCGGAGTGAACAGGCTGGGAATCGCTGCCGAGGCGCGCATGGCCTGATGCAGGCAACCTTCCTGGAACCAGATTTCCTGCTGGTTGGTCAGGTCGGTGGCAACCGCGGTGTAGGGGATACGCAAGTCTTCGATGTTGACCTCGCCGACGATCTTGCGGATCTGCCCGAACACTTTCTCGCCACGAATTGCCCCCAGACGAAAACTGACGTCCACCAGACGCAACACGTCGAGATAATCCAGGCTCTCGATCCAGTCGCGGTAATCGTTGAGTTTGCCGGCGGCATAGATCCCGCCCACCACCGCGCCCATGGAGCAACCGGCGATGCAGGCAATGTCATAGCCGCGCCGTTCGATCTCTTCAATGACCCCAATATGCGCATAACCCCGGGCTCCACCCGAGCCCAATACCAGTGCGACACGCTTTTTCATGGATCGCCCTCGATTGAATGGTTCAACAATGCACCCATCGAGGGGCATGCTTCAATCGCCATGGTCGTTCGATGGGGCAAGAACGTCGTATTTTCGACACTCCATGGCGGCACATGGTTATCCTCGGCAGCGCTATAGTTTGCACAACGGACCAACGGCACTTTTCAGGTGCCACACCGTCTTACCTGCACGACTGTTGACCTATATTTGAGGAGTGAGTGATGAAAGCCTGGATTTGCGTGCCATTGATTGCCCTGGCGCTCGCCGGTTGTGCCGGCAAAACCGCTTATCGCGACAGTTGCGGTAGTAACCTGGATGCCGCGTGGCATGAGCTGGACCTGGCCAAGGCCGAAGGTTTCGCCGGGACCGTCAGCTACTCCAAGGCCTTGTCGCTGTTGACCGCGGCCAAGACCCAGCAGCAATTCGAGGGGTTCGAAGGGTGTACCACCAAAGCCGAGAAGGCCCGCTTCTATATTCGTGAGTCGCGCGCGGGGCGTTAAAAACACTGCTAGTCCTGTAGGAGCCGGCTTGCCGGCGAACGGCCCTTGAACATTACCGCGACCTGATGTCGCCATCGCTGGCAAGCCAGCTCCTACAGATGTATGGCGCTGATTACGGAGTAACCCCCCCATGATCGATCGGTTGGTGGCTCATGTCCTGGGCCTGGAAGTTCGTCTGCTGGCCTGTCAGGCCCGCTTGAAAGAGCGTACTGACCCAGAAGCGTTACACGATCTGCGCACAACCATGCGTCGCTTACGCAGCCTGTTGCGCCCCTTGCGCGGGCTGCCCGGTGTCGAACAGCTGGAAGCGGCCGCCTCCCGGGTGGGCGGTCTGACCACGCCACTACGTGATCGCGAAGTACTGGCGGCGTACCTGCTCCAGCACCATCAACCGCAAGCTGCACAGTGGCGCATGGCGCAAATGGCCGAGGCCTATCCGGCCGTGGCGGCCAGTCCCGAGCTCGCGCAAATGCTGATCGTCCTTGATGCGTTTCCGCGTTTTCTACGCGCTGCCCAGCGCCAGGGACTGCTCAAGGGCCTGCGCAAGCGCATCGAAAAGCGCCTGGGCAAGCAGTGGAAAAAACTCGACGAAGCATTGCACGACCCGACCCACGACCGTCACCGGTTGCGCCTGCTGATCAAGCGCGTGCGCTATGGTATCGACGCTTACCCCGAGCTGGACCGTTTGCCGAAAGCGGCCATGCCCCGATTGAAATCGGCCCAGGGTGCGCTGGGTGACTGGCACGATTGCGTGCAATGGCTGGTCATGGCTGAACAAGAAGCGGATTTGTTGCCCTGTGTTGCGGTTTGGAAGGCCAACATGGCCGAGGCTGAACAGCGTGCGGACCGCGTGCTGGAAAAACTCAGTCGCGATTGCTTCAAATCCTGAGACCACCATCGAACAAATGTGGGAGCGGGCTTGCTCGCGAAGACGGTTTGTCAGTCACCATCAATGTCAGGGCTGATGGCCTCTTCGCGAGCAAGCCCGCCCCCACAGTGTTTTATGTTCGACATGGAACCTGCACGGCTCATCTGTCAGTCAATTTGGCCGGAATGGGCGCTGTATAGCCTTCGCTGGCTGGTTAAGATCCCCTCATCTTTTTCCGATCCCTGAGGTTTTCATGCGTTTTTCCGAATTGCTCGACGCTGTCCGTAGCCAGCCGCTGGAGCTGTCTATCCCGGCCTCCTGGGCACAGGGGCGGGCCAGTTTCGGTGGCCTGGTGGCCGCTTTGCAGTACGAAGCCATGCGTGCCCGGGTTCCGATGGATCGTCCGGTGCGCTCGTTGGCAATCACCTTTGTCGGCCCGGTTGAACCCGAGGTTCCGGTCAGTTTTGAGGTCGACGTGCTGCGCGAAGGCAAGGCCGTCAGCCAAGTGTTGGGCCGGGTGATGCAAAAGGGTCAGGTGGTGACGTTGATCCAGGGCAGCTTTGGTGCCTCGCGCCCCTCGGAAGTGGCGGTGGCTGCTGAACCGGCACCGGAAATGAAGCACTGGGACGAGTGTCAGGAATTGCCTTTTGTCGAAGGCGTCCTCCCGGAGTTCATGCGGCATCTGGCGATGCGCTGGAGCGTCGGCGGGCTGCCGTTCAGCGGTAGTACATCCCGGCAAATGGGCGGTTGGGTACGCTTGCGCGGCGACGTGAAAGAAGAGGCCATCAGCGAGGCGCATATTCTGGCGCTGGTGGACGCCTGGCCACCGGCCCTGATGCCGTTTTTGAAGAAACCGGCGATGGGCAGCACGCTGACCTGGACCATCGAGTTCGTGCAACCGCTGCTGCAACTGAGCACCCTGGACTGGTGCAAATACCTCGTCGAAACCGAGCACGCCGCCGACGGCTACGGGCATGCCGCCGCGAAACTGTGGAGCGCGGATGGCCGGTTGATCGCCATGAGCCGGCAGACGGTGACGGTGTTCGCCTGATCAGTGACGGCGGTGGCGCTCACGCCAGGCGCGCCACCAGCCACCGCTGAGGAAAAACCGCGGAAACGTCAGGAACTGCTCGACCAACAGGCGCGATATTGCATCCTTACGGTCACTGAATGGCTCGGCGGCTTGCGTCTCCATGCTGTGGCCGTGGCGTTGCAGGGCCAGCGCCGCAATCACTCCGATCACGCCAATGGCGACGTTCGCCAGGCTCAGGCTGAATACCCCGGACACGATCAACAGAAACGCCACGATGAACAGCGGCACCGCGATCAGGTGCAGCACCAGATTGGTCGGGTGCTGATGATTGTTCGGGTACGCTCGCCATTGCCAGGCGGGAAGGTTGGGGTGACGTTTGCCCATGATGCTGATCCTCGATCCATGTTGAACACATATGGTGAAGAATAGGCTCGGTCAATGCTGGCGGCGAATCAAGGCTGGCTATTGGCTTGATAGGCGTCATGGTCTGGATTGATGTTGCCGGTTCCGGCCTCTTCGCGAGCAAGCCCGCTCCCACAGGGGAATGCATTTCAACTGTGGGAGCGGGCTTGCCCGCGAAGAGGCCCTCAAAGTTTCAGCTGACCTATCGCCTTGCTCAACTCCCCGGCCAATGCCGCCAACTCATTGCTGGTAATCGCCGAAGTCACCGTCTGCTGCACCGTATTCTCGGTCACGTCACGGATGCTCACCACCGCCCGGTTCATCTCTTCCGCCACCTGACTCTGCTGCTCGGCCGCCACCGCGATCTGCGTGTTGCTTTCACGCATCTGCGCCACCGCGCCGGTGATCTCGGCCAGTGCCGAACCGGCCTCCTGGGCCTGTTGCACGCAATCGTCGGCCTTGAACGAGCTCTCTTGCATGAAGTCCACGGCGTCCCGCGTGCCAGCCTGCAACGCCGACACCATGAGGGTGATTTCATCGGTGGAGGCCTGCACGCGTTTGGCAAGGTTGCGCACTTCATCGGCGACCACCGCGAAACCGCGACCCATCTCGCCGGCCCGTGCCGCTTCGATGGCGGCGTTCAGCGCCAACAGGTTGGTCTGCTCGGCGATGCTGTGAATCACGTTGACTACGCCGTTGATCTTCTGGCTGTCCTCGGCCAGGCGCTGAATCATCTCGGCGGTCTGCTGGACGCCGGTGGACAGTCCGGCAATCGACCTCTGCACCCGCGTCACGACCTCCTGGCCGCTGCCGGCCAGGGTATCGGCCGATTGCGAAAGATCACGGGTGGCGCCCGCGTGTTGGGCGATGTGATAGACCGTGGCCGTCATTTCATTGATTGCCGTGGCGACCTGATCGGTTTCGCTTTGCTGGCCCAGCATGCCGTGACGCACTTCATTCATGCTGGCCGCCAGCCGCGCGGCGCCGACGTCCAGTTGCCGGGCGGTGCTGGCGACAGTGTTGACCACCCGTTGATAACCGGCCTGCATGGCGTTGAAGGCGTTGGCCATTTGCCCGACTTCGTCGCTGCAAGCCAATGGCACACGGGCTGACAGGTCGCCGGTTTTCTCCACGTGCAACATGACGTCTTTCAAGGTGTTGAGCTGACTGAGCAGGAAGCGGATCAATAGCTGCGATGCACCGAGCATTGCCAGCATCAGGATGAATACGGCCGCCGCGTAATTGGCAAAACGTTCGCTGAACACCTGGCTCAGGCTCGGACCATGGGCAATCACGGCGACCTGCTGGCCACCGGTGCGGGTAAACACTTCGGCGCCGATCAACGGGTTGTCACCAAACAGCGGCATTGCGTTGATTTCGACCCAGCCGTTGGCATTGACCAGCTCCTGCACGGGGTGTCCATCGAGCGTGGGTGCCTGCCCGCGACTGAACGCCAGCAGGTTGTCGGCGTGGGGCAGTGGTTGCCCTGCGGGCCAGGCTTCGAGCAATCGCGCTTGGGCCTGGGCCGAAGCCCGGGCGGACTGACTGCGAGCCTGCTGTTCGAGCTGCACCGCGTATAGCACCAACAACAGGGTGGTGACGAAAGCGACGGCGTTGACCGCCCAGAATTTGTATTTCAGCGAGATATTGCTAAGCCAGGCACCCATGGAGGTCTTCTCTGATAGCGGAAACAGTTTTGGCAAGGTGCCAGTATTGTGCCGCCATGCAGAATTCGGATTTTGATACAGGTCAATGTGGGAGCGGGCTTGCTCGCGAAGGCGGTGTATCAGTCGACTGCAATGTTGAATGATAGACAGCCTTCGCGAGCAAGCTCGCTCCTACAGGGGTTCTGTGTTTACTGTGGGATGGAGGGCAACGCGAAGAACGCCCGTGCGCACGCTGTAGTGTGCGCCGCCAGATCTTCCTGGCTTTCGCTGCGATGCAGTGCCACCTCGCGCAATACTTCGGTCAGGTACGCCGGCTCGTTACGCCCGTTTTTCGGTTTGGGGCGCAGGCTGCGCGGCAGCAGGTACGGCGCATCGCTCTCGAGCATCAGGCGCCCGCGCTTGATCTCCTTGACCAGCGGATGCAAATGCGTGCCCCGGCGCTCGTCGCAGATCCAGCCGGTAATGCCGATGTGCAAATCCAGGTCGAGGTAGCCGAACAGTGCCTTCTGCTCTCCGGTGAAACAGTGCACCACGGCGGCCGGCAGTTGATCGCGGAAGTCGCGCAGGATCTCCAGCAAACGTTGGCTGGCGTCGCGTTCATGCAGAAAAACCGGCAACTGCAATTCAACGGCCATTGCCAGATGTTCTTCGAGGACCTTCTCCTGCTGCGGACGCGGCGAGAAATCACGGTTGAAATCCAGCCCGCATTCGCCCACGGCCACCACATTCGGCTCCTTGAGCAAGCTGCGCAAACGTCGGGCACTGTCGGCGTTCCAGTCGCTGGCGCAGTGAGGGTGAATACCGGCGGTGGCAAACAGACGCTGATGGCTTTCGTCCAGTTGTTGGCATAGCTCAAGGGCCTGTTCACTGCCCTCGACACTGGTGCCGGTCAGCACCAGTTGGCATACGCCGGCCGCGTAGGCGCGGTCGAGTACGGCCTGGTGTTTGTCGGCAAAACTGTGGTTGGTCAGGTTGACGCCGATATCGATGAGTTGCATGGTGCTACCTCGGCCCAAAGGCCGGAAAGCATATCAGAGCCGTGGATTTATAAGAAAAGCCAAGAACTACAACGGGTTAACGCTGTCTCTTGAGCCGCAGACCAAGCCGGGTTGGTAGTTTTGCCATCATTGTGCCAGTCTTTCGCACGTTGCCAGCGCCTCGGGCGCTCTGTTTTTGTCGCCGTGCTTGATGTCATTCGTCATTGAAGCGGGCCTCATATTCTTTCCGGAGAGTGGATGATTCGTCCCTCGGTTTTGCTACTGCTGTGCTGTTCGCTGCTACTGCCGATGTCGGCGGCCGCGCGTCTGCCCGGGCCACTGCAAGCCGTACCGGCCAGCGAGGTGCGCGACCTTGCGCAAATCCGCAGCAGTCGTGTGCTGCGGGTGTTGGTCAACCAGAGCCGCAACAGTTCCGGCGAAGTCCAGGGACAGGCGATCGGGGTCGAATACCATCGCCTGAGAGCTTTCGAGCAATACCTCAACGGCCACGCCCGTGACGGTCAGGAAATCACCCTCAAGATCATTCCCAAGGCCAAGGATCAACTGCTCGGTGCATTGCAGCGCGGGGAGGGCGATCTGGTGGCGCCCGGAGAGTTGCTCGATCTGCAAGCGGGTTTCGCCGTCAGCACCAGTGAGCCGATTGCCAGCAACATCCCATTGGTCCTGGTGGGCATCAAAGGTGAACGTCGCTACACCCGGCTTGAACAGCTTTCCGGCAAGACCCTGGCGTTACCCGCCGGCAGCGCCGCCGGGGATGCCGTCAGCCAGATCAATCAAAAGCTCGCCCTGCACAAACTGCCACCGGTCAAAGTCGAATGGGTCGATCCGAGCCTTGCCGTCGAGGACGTATTGGAGATGGTGCAGGGCGGGATCTTCCACCTGACCATCGTCGAGCAGCCGATCGCTGAACGCTGGGGCAAGATCCTGCCCAACCTGCGTTTCGACAAGCAGGTACTCATCAGTGATCCGGGAGACGAATTCTGGTTCGTGCGCCGCGATGCGTCGATGCTGCGAGCCAGCATTGATCGCTTCCTCACCGTCTACAAAAAACCATCGGATCAGGACGTCGCGTTCCTGCGGATCTATCGTCGTCTCTATCAAGTGCACTACCCATTGGCCAAGGCGGACCGGCAGCGCCTGGAAAATCTTCGCCCGGTGCTGCAGAAACACGCCGATGCCCAGGGCATGGACTGGCTGAACCTGGCGGCGCTGGCCTTCAAGGAGTCAGCCCTGCAACCTGCCGCCCGCGGTGGCGGTGGCCCGACCGGTTTGATGCAGATCACGCCTTCTGCGGCGCAGCGGGTGGGGGTCAACAATATTCAGGACGTTGACGGCAATGTGCAGGCCGGGGCCAAGTACCTGGCAATGATCCGACGCAAATTCTTTGCCAGCCCGAAACTCAACGAGCGCGAACGCATGGCCTTCGTGCTGGCGGCCTACAACATCGGGCCGGAGCGAGTTCAGGGCATGCGCGCCGAAGCCCGGCGGCGAGGTTTGAATCCCAACCAGTGGTTCTTCCAGGTCGAACGCGTTGCCATGGAGCAAGTGGGCATGGGCCCCGTCAGCTATGTTAATAGCGTGAACAAGTATTTCTTGGCGTTCGACCGGGAGCGGGAGTCGTTGGAGCCCCAGGGGCAAAAGGTTGCCTCACGAAAATGATCAGATAATCTGATTGTTATGACGGGTTTTTTGCGCTTTTAACATGCGATTTACTGATTAGTATGGCGGCCAACCAACACACACTTATAAGGAATGAAACAGCATGAGCACTCTGATCAACAAGGTACTGTTTACCCGCGCTGGCTACGGCCTGACGGTTCTGCGCATCGTTGTCGGTATTGTCTTCGCCGCTCACGGTTCGCAGAAACTCTTCGGGGCATTCGGTGGCTATGGTCTGGCGGGAACCGCGCAGTACATGGAAAGCCTGGGACTGACTCCGGGCTACCTGATGGCCATGCTGGCGGGCGGCATCGAGTTCTTCGCCGGCCTGGCCTTGATCATCGGCCTGCTGGTTCGCCCGGCCGCACTTGGCCTGATCTTTCTGTCGCTGGTCGCAATTGTCTCGGTGCACATCAGCAACGGACTGTTCATGGCCAACAACGGTTACGAATTCGCCCTGGCCCTGCTCGGTGGCAGTATCGCGGTATTGTTCGAAGGTGCGGGCAAACTCTCGGCGGACCGAGTCATCGCCGGCTGACCGCTCTGGCTCAACGAAAAGGCCCGCATCGTGCGGGCCTTTTTTGTTGAGCGTCATTCTTGACACTGTCCAGTCAGCTTCTCTAGGATGTTGCACATGCGCCGATTTAAACAGCTACTTGCGGGGCGCCAGGTGACTCATTCAGTTGCCGACAGAAGCCGGAACTGGCTTCGAAATACCGCTAAAGCGCTGGTTCGGTGTTGCCTCTCACCTGCCATGCAGACTTTTGAGGCTGAGACACGACACAATGAATGCATTAAACCCCGTTGTACGTCCCGCGCCGATCACGGCACATCTTACCCAGCGCAATCCAAAAATCCTGCTTGGCGGCAAACATCAGCCGACGCTCTTGCGTTATCTCGATGGCTGGCCACGTCGTACCGGCGGTCCCGCTGCCTTCCTGATCCAGTTTGTCGAAGACGGTGAGTCGCTCGCTCGTTTTGCCGACGACAGTTTCGATCTGGCGGTGATTCAATCTCCCAGCCTTGAAGACGCCCCTGAAGTGATCAGGCAACTCACCCGTGTTGCCCGGCAAGGGTTGATTACCCGGCGCTGAGGCCTGGAGCGCCCCCTCAAGTGGCCGCCACGCGGTAAACAGCCCCTTGATTTCAAGGCAACCGTAGACGCCAACAAACAGCGCCAGCATCAGCCATTGCAAAGTGATCGACAATTTCCCGCAACGGTGCGCCTTCGAAACCGTTGCCCAGCAACGTTTTCGTAGGGCCCACGATGCCAATATTCGCCATTTCATGCCAGAGCTGTATGACATGGGCGACTGTTGGTCGGATGAAGGATGGATCCGGGGTTTATGAGGGTGTCTGTTTTTTGACTTTTTTAGCTGCGTTGAAAAACAATGGATTGGAATCTGAAATTTCATATTTTTGTCAAAATGACTGTTTGTTGGCGATCGAATTACATCCGACTTAAGTCTGATTTCCGAACACCTGGAGCCTGCGACATACGACCGGCGACCGGCGACATCCCGGGTTACCTGCTATTAATCAATAAGTGTTCGAGTGCTAATCCTTCCGGGAGCGCGTCATGAGTCCATTCATTCGCATCGGCATTGCCGACGATCATCCGATGTTGCGTGAGGGCGTTGCCAACACGTTGAGAAAGCGGGCGGATCTTCAGGTCGTGGAGCAGGGCGCCAATGCGGAAGATGCCAGGGATATTGCCCAGAGGGTGCGTCCGGACGTGATGTTGATGGACGTCAATATGCCCGGCGATGTTTTCGCCGTGGTGCGGTTCATTTCCACTCAGCTGTCGGATGTAAAGGTGTTGATGCTGACGGTTTCAGAATCCGAAGATGATGCCGTTTTGGCGCTGGAGGCCGGTGCGCGCGGGTATGTATTGAAAGGTGTCAGCGGACCGGAGCTGGTCCTGGCGATCAGGTCGGTTGCCAAGGGGGAGACGTATATCACCCCCGAGTTTGCCAACAAACTGCTGAGGAACAGCAAAAAACGCGAAGCGGAAATTCATAAGTTTGATCTGACCCATCGCGAGGAGGAGGTCATTCGTGAAGTTTCAAATGGGCTGACCAACAGGGAGGTTGCGTTGAAGCTGTTGATCAGCGAAAAAACCGTCAAGCACCACATGGGCTGTGTGATGCAGAAATTGCACGCCCGAAATCGTGTCGAAGCGGTCACGGCTCTACGTCATTACAGGGAGCGCGAAGCTGTCGAGCGACTTCACCTCGGCGCAGGGAAAACACAAATGGATGCCCGCAGCGACTCCTGACTAGAATTTGAACTGTGCATTTACCGATGTACCAGAGGCGCAGGAGTCGATGCTGAACAACCCGCCCAGAGATTCAATGCGATAGCGCAAACCGGCGAGCCCCAATCGGGTTCTGCCAGATGCCTCTTGCAGCATGGCGTCCGCCGCGATGCCCGGACCACTGTCGCTGACGCTGATGTTCAATACTTCATCAATGTATTCCGCCTGGATGACCTGACCTTCGCCGTTGGCATGACGGTAAGCGTTGCTGAGGGCTTCTTGCACAAAACGGTACAAACAGAGCTTGAGCGGCAGTGGCGCGGCCTCCGGTAGCAGCCCCAGCGTTAATTTGACCTTGGTGCCAGTGCGTTGCTCGTGCCGTTGCGCCACTAGTTGCAACTCTTCCACCAGGCTCAAGTCGTTAATTTCCGGAAGTGCCAGACCTCGTGATAAATCGCGGACCTCATGCAATGCGTCGGTGGCGGCACCACGAATGGTTTCCAGCGACTCCTGATCGACAGCGGAGCAGTTTTCGGCCAAGTCGTCGAGCCGGATCAGAATCAAGGTCAGTAACTGCGCCGGCCCATCGTGCAGGTCGGCACCAATGCGCCTCAGGGTGAGTTCATTGATGCGGGAAAACTCTTGGGTCGCCGTCGCTATCTTGCGCTGGAGTTGGGCATTGCTGATGTGCAAACGGGTTTGCTCCTGCAGCCGTAAGCGCAGTGCCACTTGTTGTCGCTGGATAATCTTGTCACCGCGTCGCACGATGAAGAAAAGCAGCGTCAGCATTGCCAGCGTCGCGGCGCCAACGACAATCCACACCTGCTGTCGGACCCGATCGACCTCGCGCTTCAGGCTATCGGCCTTTTCATAAAACTCGCCCACCGCGATGATCTTCCCGGAGCTTGAATCCCGCAGAGGTGCGTAGATCTCATAGAGCGGCAAGTTAAGCTCGCGCTCGAACTCGTTCTCATCCTCGTCCAGGTCTTTAAGGTCGGTGACCACATTGCCCTTGAGTGCCTCGGTGATCTCATCCAATGGGAATTTGCGGTTGGTGATGGCTTTATTCGTGCCGTAGACCACCGTGCCATCCGCTCGCCAGATCTTGATCGAGACAATGTGATGTTTTAGCGAACGACTTTCCGTGAGGCGGTCCAGGGACTGGACACTTGCAGCGGAGAGCTCATTGTTCCGGCTCATCTCCTGCACATAGGGTTCCAGAAACGTATCCATGTACTGAGCGCCTGCTTCTGCTGCGCTGTGTACCGCGGCACTTTCTATTCGTTCGCTCACCAAGTTGCCGACGAAGAACATGGTAAGTCCCAGGATCACCGCGGCGACAATGACAAACTGGGTCGAGCGACTCAGTTCGCGCGCCTGGCCCCTGATCCGTGTATGCCAGATTCCATTGCGAACCACATCGGAAACAGGGGCAGGTTCGACCGAAGCGTCAGTCTCCTGCGCGATAAAAGTCTCGCTTTCTGATTCGACCTTTGCGTCTTTTATCATCGATTTGGTTCCCTGATCATCGTGAACGGTGGGTTGGAATCCCTGCAATTCAACGGAAATCTGGAGATTGGCATGTTGAGCTGAAGCGCTTCACATTCAATCAAAACGATACTGAAGATGGGCAAGCCTATGGGCACCACACCCATGACTGACAGTAGTTCACTGTACAGCGATCCGAAAGCTTCACGGGTGGACTACACACCACGGATGATCAGCCAGACCAGATGCCCATCAGTGCGGTTATACCCATGGCCAGAGCCCCTCAAATTGATGTATTTGATACAGGTACTCCGAGCTATCAATGAGCGAGAGCGATCAAGCTTGTTGCTGGAGGATATTCGGCCCCGCCCATTGCAGATCATTCGAATGGAAGGCAAAACGCCAGAGGGCATCAGGTCGTCGGATTGCCGCGCCCCCGAATGCGCTATCCATTAAAACATTCTGAACGATTCCGGCTGAAGCTATGATACTCGTCGCATTGGAATGCTCGAAGAGATCGCTTTGGCGCCGGGTATGAAACCGGTAATTCGCGACCCCCATCCAGCCTTGCTTGAGATAATCGTTAGTGAGAAACCCGACTTGAGTACCAACATCATCACAAAAGAAGGGCACGAGGCTTTGCGACAAGAGCTCGACTTCCTTTGGCGAGAGAAACGTCCTGACACCACTCGAAAAGTCACGTGGGCCGCCTCGCTGGGCGACCGAAGTGAAAATGCTGACTACCAGTACAACAAGAAGCTGCTTCGAGAGATTGATCGGCGTGTCCGATACCTTCGAAAAAGGCTCGAGGATGTACGGGTTGTCGAGTATTCGCCCGAGCAGGAGGGAAGGGTCTTTTTCGGGGCTTGGGTCGAGATCGAAAACGAGGCGGGTGAAATCAAGAAATTCAGAGTGGTGGGGTACGACGAAATCTACGGCCGTAACGATTACATTTCGATCGATTCGCCGATGGCGCGTGCACTTTTGAAGAAGGAGGTGGGCGACGAGGCCATTGTTCATACCCCGGGCGGAGAAATGTTGTGGTGGATTAACGAAATTTTTTACGAAAAATAGAATGCGTTTCTGAGTATGGCTACTGTTTCCGAGTGCCCGCGCTTCACCCTCGGGGGGATCAGCGCGGTGCCGGCTCATGACAGCTTCCTGTGGTGAGGCAGTGTTTATCAACCCTCGCGCAGGACTGTCAGCGGGCTCGCGTTCAACGCCCGACGGGTGCCGAACACCCCGGCACCCCCAATGAGCACGGCGCCAATCAGTGGCAGCAGCAACAGCCATGGATGCGGATGCCACGGCAGGTCGAACGCATAACGGTAAAGCACCAGGCTCACCAGTTCCGACCCCAGTGCCGCCAGCAAACCGCTGACCGCACCAAGCAAACCGAACTCGATGCGTCGAGCCTTGACCAGCAACTGTCGCTCCGCGCCCAGTGCCCGCAGCAATGCACCCTGGCGAATGCGTTCGTCCAGCGTCGCTTGCAGGCCGGAGAACAGCACCGCCATCCCCGCCGCCAACACAAACAACAACACGTACTCCACCGCCAGGGTCACCTGGGCGAGGATGCTGCGCAGTTGCTCCAGCAGGGCTTCGACCTGCAGGATCGTCACCGCCGGGAAGGCGCGGGACAGGTCGACAATCTGTTGGTCATGACCGGATGCCAGATAGAAACTGGTCAGGTACGTCGCTGGCAGATCCTTCAGGGTGCCGGGCTGGAAGATCATGAAGAAGTTCGGCTGGAAGTTGTCCCAGTTGATTTCGCGCAGGCTGGTGACTTTCGCCTCGCGATTGACTCCGCCAACGCTGAAAACCAGCTGATCGCCGA
Source organism: Pseudomonas sp. GW821-FHT01C01 (assembly GCF_059422645.1). Lineage (NCBI taxonomy): Bacteria > Pseudomonadati > Pseudomonadota > Gammaproteobacteria > Pseudomonadales > Pseudomonadaceae > Pseudomonas > Pseudomonas sp. GW821-FHT01C01. Next base: position 169,819 of record NZ_JBWKXF010000007.1, read on the forward strand.
GCTTGATTTTCAGGCTTTCAGCGACCTTGCCTTCCACCGACACACCGGGAACATCGTCCAGCGTTTGTTCGTTCCACCAATTACCGGCCGTGAGCTTGTTGCCCGGCGGCAGGTCCGCGGCCCAGGTCAGGCTCAGGTCGCGCTGGATCGCCCGGTCGCCGGCCGATTCTTTGGTGACGATTTGCTGCACCGGCTCGCCGTTGATACTGATCAAGCGCCCCGGCACTACCGGGTACAGTGGCGCCGATTGTGCCGACACGGCGATCAGGTGATCGGTGAAGGCCTGTTTGTCCGCCGGCAGGATGTTCAGCGCGAAGTAGTTCGGTGCGTTTTTGGGTAACTGGTTTTGCCAGGTGTCCAGCAACTCGCCGCGTAGCAAGGCGATCAGCGCCATCGACAGCAGAATCAGGCCGAACGCCAGGGATTGGCCTGCGGCCGCCAGCGGATGACGTAGCAATTGACCGAGTCCCAGGCGCCAGGGCAAGGACGCACGAGCGAGCATGCGCCGCAGACTCTTCAACAGCAGCAACAACAAACCGCCCAGCACCAGCGCTGCAATCACGCCACCGCCGAGCAGGGCAAAGGTCAATATCAGGTCCAGGCTCAGGCGCCACATGATCAGGCCGAGGGCACCCAGCGCTGCGCCGTAAACCATCCATGTGCTGGAAGGGATCGGCAGCATGTCCCGGCGCAGCACGCGCAATGGCGGAACCCGACCCAGAGCCGCCAGCGGCGGCAAGGCGAAACCGGCCAGTGCCACCAGTCCGGTGCCGATCCCGGCGATGGCTGGAAACAGTCCGCCCGGAGGCACGTCGGTCGGCAGCAAGTCATGCAGCAGGGCAAACAACCCCAGTTGTGCGAGCCAGCCGAGGAAGGCGCCGCTGATGCTGGCCAGCAACCCGAGCACGGTCAGTTGCAGGCTGAACAAGACCATGGTTTCCCGGCGTGACAGCCCGAGGCAGCGCAGCAACGCACTGGCATCGAAGCGGCGGGTGGCGAAGCGGGTTGCCGACAGCGCCACCGCCACGCCGGACAGCAACACCGCCACCAGGCTGGCCATGTTCAGGTAGCGTTCGGCCTTGCCCAGGGCACCGCCGATCTGCCGGTTGCCGTCGCGGGCGTCCTGCAAGCGCTGGTTGGCGGCCAGTCCCGGTTTGATCCGTTGCCGATACGTCTCGAGTGCCTGGGCATTGCCTCGCCATAATTCGCGATAGCTGACCCGGCTGCCGGGTTGCACCACGCCTGTTGCTGCAAGGTCACCGAGATTGATCAGTACTCGCGGCGTCAGGCTGTAGAAATTGCCGGCGCGGTCGGGTTCGTACGTCAGCACCCGCGCCAGTTTCAGGGTTTTCATGCCGACATCGATGTTGTCGCCGATCTTCAGGTTCAGGGCTGTCAGCAGGCGTGCCTCGACCCAGGCTTCACCGGGTTGCGGTCCGCCACCGGCTGTTTCCGTGGCGAACGGGGCGGGCGCGCTTTTCAGTTCGCCGCGTAGCGGGTAGGCATCATCGGCCGCCTTGATGCTGGACAACTGGATGCCGTTGTCGGTGGCGATGACGCTGGAAAACTCCACCACCTGCGCATGCTCCAGTCCCAGTTCGGTGCCGCTTCCTATCTGTTCGGGCCGCGCAGGCGAGCTGCCTTCGAGCAGCAGGTCGGCACCGAGAAATTCGGTCGCGCGCAGCATCATGGCGCCGTTCAGGCGGGCACCGAAATAGCCGATGGCGGTGCTGGCGGCCACGGCCACCAGCAAAGCAAAAAACAACACGCGCAGCTCACCGGCGCGGGCATCGCGCAGCAATTGGCGGATGGCGAGACTGAACAGGCGCAACAGCGGCAGACGTGCCATCAAGGCTCCAGAGGGGCGACCAGCAGGCCGGCTTCAAGACGGATCAGGCGCCGGCAGCGATGAGCCAGGCGTTCATCATGGGTCACCAGCACCAGGGTCGTGCCACGCTCCTTGTTGAGCTCGAACAGCAAGTCGCTGATGCGCTCGCCGGTGTGGCTGTCGAGGTTGCCGGTCGGTTCGTCGGCGAACAGCACATCGGGTTCGGCGGCAAACGCGCGGGCAATCGCCACGCGTTGTTGCTCGCCACCGGAGAGCTGGCGCGGCGAGTGAGTCAGGCGTTGGCCCAGGCCTACGCGTTGCAGCAATTGGGTGGCGCGTTCGCGGGCGTCTTTGCGGCCATCGAGTTCCAGCGGCAGCATGACGTTTTCCAGGGCATTGAGGCTGTCGAGCAACTGGAATGACTGGAACACAAAACCCACGTGCTCGGCGCGGATGCGCGCACGCTGGTCTTCATCGAGGTTGCTCAAGCCTTGCCCGGCAAGAGTGACTTCGCCGCTGCTCGGCAGATCGAGGCCGGCGAGCAGGCCCAGCAGGGTGGATTTGCCGGAGCCGGAAGCGCCGACGATGGCCAGGCTATCGCCCTTGTTCAGTTCCAGGCTGAGTTCGTGCAGGATGGTCAGTTCACCTTCCGCGCTGGGAACCACTTTGCTAAGGTTCTTCGCGATGAGAATGCTTGCGCCCATGGAGAGTCCGATGCGTGTCTGGTTTTTGAGTGCTGGCCTGGCCTTGATGTGCATGGCCCAAAACGCAGCGGCGGGTACAGTCCTGATCGTTGGCGATAGTATCAGCGCCGGTTTCGGGCTGGATACCCGGCTGGGGTGGGTGTCACTGCTCGAACAACGGCTCAAGCGTGAAGGTTTCGACGATAAAGTAGTCAATGCGTCCATCAGTGGCGACACCAGTGCCGGAGGCCAGGCGCGCCTGCCGACGCTGCTTGCAGAGCATAAACCGGAAGTGGTGATCCTCGAGTTGGGCGGCAATGACGGCCTGCGTGGTTTGCTGCCGACTCAATTGCAACAAAACCTTGCGGCGATGATCGACAGTTCCCGGGCCAGCGGCGCCAAAGTGCTGTTGCTCGGCATGCAATTGCCACCCAATTACGGTGCGCGTTACACCAAGGCCTTCGCCGAGGTCTACAGCAACCTGGCCGATGAGAAAAAGATCCCGCTGGTGCCGTTTTTCCTCGACGGCGTGGGCGGTCATCCGGAGTTGATGCAGGCCGACGGCATCCACCCGGCGGCCGGGGCTCAGGACAAGTTGCTGGAAAATGTCTGGCCTACTCTAAAACCGTTGTTATGACACTTTTCTAGAAGCAGGCTTTCGGCTAAGGTGGCGCCCCCGATTTGGAGCCCCCGATGCCGCGTCCCGCCTGGTCACTATTTGCCTATCAACTGATCGAGCCTGACGAGCAGCTGGATCTGTTCGCCTGCCAGGAAGTGCGGGTGCATCTGGTGACTCGTCAACTGGAGCTGGGCGGCTCGGCGGACCGGACCTTGTGCGGTAGCCTGTTACCGGCACAACCTCGCTGGTCGAGTGTCGACCGCCGGGTTTTTCAGGACCAGCGGCTGTGTTCGTTGTGCCGGGCCATTCTTGAGTCGCAGAAGCGGGGTACTTCGCCGATCTGGCCTGAATTGCGGTTCGAGCTTTGATCTGTCAGGAATCGAGGCGGCCTGATAGCCGGCCTGTCTCTTGTTGACCGTGTACATATCCGTTGCTGCGGTAACGGCCACTTATGGTTCCGCTCTTACAGCGGGTCACTTTTGGCAAACGCCCCAAAAGTAACCAAAAGGTCTCGCCCCTTACGTACGGCCCCTCGCTGAGGCTCGGGGTTCCTTCGCTCCGGCATTCATCCGGGGGCATCGCCTCCGGTCGGCTTCGCTTCGACCTCCTCTCGATGTGTTCGGCTTCGCCGAACGGCGCTGCGCGCCCACCCCCGGATGAACACCTCCCCTCAGCCTCCCGAGGGGGCGGGTGGATCAAGATCAAGAGCTGCAGGCGAGCTAACGCTCGGCCTGATGAGTGGTGAGGAGCGTAGGGGTACACGGATCTGCCTTTGCTCTTCTGTAGGAGCTGGCTTGCCAGCGAAGGCGGCCTGCCAGCCGACCTGGCTCTACCGAATGTACTCGGTCCAATTGTGGGAGCGGGCTTGCTCGCGAAGACGGCCCGACAGCCGACTGGAATTTTGTGGATGTATCACGTCCAAAAGATCGCAGCCTCGTTGCACTCGACAACTCCTACAGGGAAACACGCGCGCATCAGAACCAGGCCGGCCGGTAGGCCGCCTCGCTTTGCTTTTGCGGTGTACGCCCCCTCGTGAGGCCGAGCGCAGGTTCTGCGCAGTGGGCAACCCGGCATGGATGCCGGGTTAGCCGCCCCCGGCCATGGATGGCCGATGGCGGCGGGCCCACGGAGCAGGACCGGAGCGAGGGCATGCCGAGCCCAGGCGAGGCACCGAATGTCAGGGGCAAGAGCCCTTTGGTTACTTTGGGGCTTTTCCAAAGTGACCCGCTGTAAGAGCGGAACCATAAGCGGCCATGACCGCAGCAACGGATATGTACACTCCCCAAAACATCTACCGCCTGACACCAAGCCTTCGCGAGCAAGCCCGCTCCCACAGGGATCTTCAGTGGCCACAAGTCCCGAGTAAAACCGGGGACCCAATGCGGGATCGAGGATAATCGCAAAATCGCCTTGCATTGCCTGCAATCGGGCGATCTCCCCGAAATAACGGACGGCGGTGTACAATCGCGTTTTTATACCCTCTGTTGATCATGCGAAGGATTTTCCGGATGTTGCCGCGCTTTCCTGCCGTCACCCGCTGCCTGACTCTTGCCGCCCTTTTTGTGGCAGGTCCCGTTGCAGCATTGGAGTTTCCCCTGCCACCGCCCGGTGAGGACATCATCGGCCAGGTACAGGTGATCAAGGCCAAATACGAAGACACCTTTGCCGACCTTGGTACCACCTACGATCTGGGCTACACGGAAATGGTCGCGGCCAACCCGGGAGTCGATGCATGGTTGCCAGGCGTCGGCACGGAAATCATTCTGCCGACCCGCTTCATCCTGCCGCCAGGCCCGCGTGAAGGCATTGTGATCAACCTGGCCGAGTACCGTCTCTACTACTTCCCGAAAGGCAAGAACGTGGTGTACACGTTCCCGCTGGGTATCGGTCGTGAAGGCTGGGGCTCGCCGATTGCCCACACCAGCATCACCGCCAAGACACCTAACCCGACCTGGACGCCTCCGGCGTCGATCAAGGCCGAGCACGCAGCAGACGGTGATCCGCTGCCCAATGTCGTGCCGGCCGGCCCTGACAACCCGCTGGGGCCGTTCAAGTTCACCCTGGGCACACCGGGCTACCTGATCCACGGTTCGAACAAAAAATTCGGTATCGGCATGCGCACCAGCCACGGTTGCTTCCGCATGTTCAACAACAACGTGCTGGAAATGGCGGGCATGGTGCCGGTCGGTACGTCGGTGCGGATCATCAACGACCCGTACAAGTTCGGCATGAGTGGCGGCAAGGTCTATCTGGAGGCGCATACGCCGCTGGACGACAAGGGCAACCCGTCGGTGGTCGACAAGCACACTGCGGTCATCAATGCGATGCTCAAGCGCGAGGACATCACCAACAACCTGCGCATGAACTGGGATGTGGTGCGTGATGTGGTTGCCGCTGAAGACGGCCTGCCAGTGGAGATCGCTGTGCCGGGCAACAGCGTTGCACCGATGGTGTCGAGCACTCCGGTCGACCCGATGCAGTAAGCTTGCAAAGAACCCGTCGGCGCGGACCGCGTCGACGGGTTTTTTATTGCCTGGAGAAAACCCCGGGCAATAAAAAAGCCGACCCAAAAAATGGATCGGCTTGATAACAATCCCGAAGGATTATTACTTGCGGCTAGCTTTGTCCAGCATGCGCAGAGCACGCTCGTTAGCTTCGTCAGCAGTCTGTTGTGCTTTTTGAGCAGCAGCCAGAGCTTCATCAGCTTTACGGTAAGCTTCGTCTGCACGAGCCTGGGAGCGAGCAGCTGCGTCTTCAGTAGCGGTCAGACGTGCTTCGGTTTCTTTCGATGCGCTGCTGCAACCGGTAGCCAGAACTGCGGCCAGAGCCAGAGCAGAGAATTTCAGAACGTTGTTCATCGTGTTCCCCTTCAAGGACTTTCTATTAAGTAGCTATCTCCTCCGATTGAGGAAATAGCCGGCGTACATACTACCCATTACTTGTAGTAAGTAAAACTGACGTGAAGCAAGAAGCAAAAAAAATTGTAGGCGTTGATTCTTTTTCGAGCAACTTTTAACTGAATTGTTTAAAAAATATCCAGCTGCAAGGCCCGTGGCTGAGCGAACTGGCAAGAAAAAGTTCCTGCGGCACACCGCTGTTTTTCAGTCTGGCTAAAGTCCGCCTATATGGAGTCGTCTACACTTTTGTTCGGCTTTTGCGTAGCACCTCTCAATATCTTTCTCGATGTTCAGGTGACTTTAACAACGGGCGCTCGTCTTAAGTCTCAACATCCGGCAATGTACAGGCGATCGACTCGGGGTGACCTTCGGTCGAGCCATTCCTGCGTGATCCGGAGCAGCACCCGCCAACCTGCATGATGACGAGCGCACCTTGAGCATTTCTGTCAATGGTGCCTACTATTTGTACGTGCTCGGTAGCGCGAGATCGGTGCAGCTCTTCTCGGTGTCCATTCAGGCACGGGGTGGCGTAGATGTTCCTTCGCCGGAAAAACATCGGTAAGGTAGGGGTCAGAATTCCAGACCCGCGAGGAGTAGTGATGAGCGAGGCGTTGTCCATCCACCATGACCAGGCTGGTCATCAGTTCGAGACCAGTGTGGACGGTCATCGTGCCTATCTGACCTATATGGATCTGGGGAAGCAGACCCTGGATATCTATCGCACCTTCGTGCCCAACGCACTGCGTGGTCGCGGTATTGCGGCAGCCTTGACCGAGAAGGCGCTGGAGTACGCTGACGAAATGGGCTACACGGTCATTCCATCGTGCTCCTACGTCGAGCGCTACATGGAGCGTCACCAGCGGCACGCTGCCAAGCTGAGCCAGTGACCTTCAATAAAACGAATGCATAAAAAAACGCCGGGTTCTACCCGGCGTTTTTTTGTGTGCGCTTTTTGTGCAGCCAATCAGGCGATCAGCTGCGCTCGCGTTTAGGCAGTACATCCTTGAGCTTGGCATGCATGCTGCGCAAGGTGTTTTCGGTCGCGGTCCAGTCGATGCAGGCGTCGGTGATCGACACGCCGTACTGCAAGTCGGCGAGGTCTTTCGGGATCGCCTGGCAGCCCCAGTTCAGGTGGCTTTCAACCATCAGGCCGATGATCGACTTGTTGCCTTCGAGGATCTGGTTGGCGACGTTTTCCATCACCAGCGGTTGCAGGGCCGGATCCTTGTTGGAGTTGGCGTGGCTGCAATCGACCATGATGTTCGGCTTGATCTTCGCCTTGTTCAGCGCCTGCTCGCAGAGCGCAACGCTGACCGAATCGTAGTTCGGCTTGCCGTTGCCGCCGCGCAGCACCACGTGACCGTAGGCATTGCCCTTGGTGGTCACGATCGACACGCCACCTTCCTGGTTGATGCCCAGGAAGCGGTGCGGGCTGGAAACCGACTGCAGGGCGTTGATCGCCACGGTCAGGCCGCCATCGGTACCGTTCTTGAAGCCGACGGCCGAGGACAGGCCGGACGCCATTTCACGGTGAGTCTGGGATTCGGTGGTGCGCGCGCCGATGGCCGACCAGCTGATCAGGTCCTGCAAGTATTGCGGGGAGATCGGGTCGAGGGCTTCGGTGGCGGTCGGCAGGCCTTTTTCGGCCAGGTCCAGCAGCAACTGGCGACCGATGTGCAAGCCGTCCTGAATCTTGAACGAGTCGTCCAGGTACGGGTCGTTGATCAAGCCTTTCCAGCCGACGGTAGTACGTGGCTTTTCGAAATACACGCGCATGACCAGATACAGGGTATCGGACACTTCGGCAGCGAGAACCTTCAGGCGCTCGGCATATTCATGGGCGGCCTTGATGTCGTGGATCGAGCAAGGCCCGATGACGACGAACAGGCGGTGGTCAGTGCCATCCAGAATGTTGCGAATGACTTCGCGGCCCTTGGTGACGGTGCGCAGTGCGGCGTCGCTCAGGGGAATATCGCGCTTGAGCTGATCGGGAGTGATCAGTGTCTCGTTGGAGGCGACGTTTAGGTCGTTGATCGGTAAATCAGCCATCGTTTACTCGTCAGGTCACGGGTGCCGGCCGCCAGCGAACCCGCGCGGCGGAGCACAGCAAATTAAGCGCGTCGGGGAGCCGAACCTTAGCGCGTTACACCGTGGCTCGACAATGGGCAGACACCGGTTTAGGGGCCATTCTCAGTCAGTTTCCGCAACGTGACCGGCAAACCCGTCGGCAACGCGCCTAATCCAGCACAGGCTGGGCAAAAGCCTTGTGCACTGATTCTTGAGAGAACTCGTCGGCATGCTCCTGGACCCATTCGAGGGCCAGAGCCTGGATATCCTGCAAATCGTCGTGGGTGTCATGCAGGCGGCAGTAGCGCTCGATCTGGCACACCTGCTCGCCCATCCGGGCGCTGAACAGCATTTGTTCGTCGACGAAGGCGATGCCCACCAGATAACCGCGTTTGCGCCGCAGGCACCAGGCGACATAGCCCAGGTAACGCACGTCCGGATTCACGGTCGGCATGCGAACTTCCAGCGCCGTGCCGTGGCGCCACGCGCGGTGATAATTGCAAGCCATGCCCCCGAGGCTGATAGTGTGCAGCTGTCGTCGCGAAATACATTCAGGTTTCAGCAACGTTAATTCGACGGGCACATCGTCAGGGTGAGGAATGAATCGTCCCATGAACACAGACTCCATGTGTCGGCCATCTGACATTGTTACACCCAGTATAGTGGTCGAATTGGAACTGACCGATTTTGACGCCGACCAACGGCTGCTGGCGATGAGCGGCGTATCGCTGGTTATTTTCACCAGTGTCGGCTGCGCCAGTTGCCGGTTTGCCCGCGAGCAATTGCCGACGCTCGATCTGGCAGTCGATCGACTGTGCTGGATCGATGCCGGCAACAACGGAGGGGTGGTCGAGCGGTATCAGGTCTTTCACTTGCCGGCGCTGTTTGTTGTTCGCGACGGCGAATTCTTCGGAGCACTGAAATCGCGTCTGACCGACACCGAGCTCAATCGGGCCGTGCGGCAGGCGCTGAGTCGAACAGCAGAGGAGTTGCCATGATGGGGACAGTTGCCAGGCCGACAATCGGCATTATCGGGACCGGCGCAATCGGCGGTTTCTACGGGGTGATGCTGGCGCGTGCCGGTTTTGATGTGCATTTTCTGCTGCGCAGTGAGTTCTCCGCGGTGGCCGAGCATGGGTTGCGAGTCGATAGTGCGCCCCACGGTGCCCTGACATTGAACCCGGCACAGGCTTATTCGAGCGCTGAAAACATGCCGCCCTGCGACTGGCTGCTGGTGGGCGCGAAAACCACCAGCAACGCCGACCTGGCACCCGCCATCCTGCAGGCTGCGGCACCGAACGCCAAAGTGCTGCTGTTGCAAAATGGCCTGGACGTCGAAGACAGCCTGCGTGAGTTGCTCCCCGACTCGCTGCACGTGCTCGGTGGGCTCTGCTATATCTGCGTCCATCGTGAGGCGCCGGGCGTCATCACCCATCAAGCGCTAGGCGCAGTGCACGTTGGCTATCACAGCGGTCCCGCCGTCGACGGGCCGACGCGCGCCGCCATTGTCGAGGAGGGTGTCGGCCTGTTCCGCAGCGCCGGCCTCGATTCCCAGGCCATGGCGAACCTGCACCAGGCGCGCTGGCAAAAACTGGTCTGGAATATCCCCTACAACGGTCTCTCGGTTTTGCTGGGAGCGAGCACCACACCATTGATGGCCGATGCCGACAGTCGCGAGCTGATCAAGGCGCTGATGGCAGAAGTGGTGCAAGGCGCAATCGCCTGCGGGCACGACGTACCGGCGGGGTATGCCGAGCACTTGTTCAAGGTGACCGAAAAAATGCCCGACTACTGGCCGAGCATGCACCACGATTTCCTGCACAAGCGGCCGCTGGAACTGGCGGCGATTTATGCCCGGCCGCTGGCGGCAGCCAGGGCCGCGGGCTGTGAGATGCCGCGCATCGAGGCCTTGTATCGCAGTTTGAGTTTCATTGATCGACGCAACACCTGAGTCTACCGACCTGAGGGGGAAGGGCATGCCAAAGGCAATTGACGACAAGCTGGTGCTGGCGATTTCTTCGCGGGCGCTGTTCGACCTGAGCGAAAGCCACAAGGTCTACCTGTCGAGTGGTGTCGAAGCCTATCGGCAATATCAGATCGAACACGAAGACGAAATCCTCGAGCCCGGCGATGCCTTTCCGCTGGTGCAGAAACTCCTGCACCTCAACAACAGCCTTGGCCGTGCCCGGGTCGAGGTGATTCTGGTGTCGCGTAACAGCGCCGACACCGGGCTGCGGGTATTCAATTCGATTGACCATTACGGCCTGGCAATCTCCCGGGCGGCCTTTGTCGGCGGGCGCAGTCCGTATCCCTATCTCAAGGCCTTTGGCTGCGACCTGTTTCTTTCGACCCACGCCGAAGACGTCCGCAATGCACTGGACGCCGGGTTCGCGGCAGCGACCATTCTGTCGGGCGGTGCCAGCCGTGCGGCCAGCGACGAGTTACGCATTGCCTTCGACGGAGACGCGGTGCTGTTTTCCGATGAGTCGGAGCGCATTTATCAGGCCGGTGGTCTGGAAGCGTTCCAGGCCAGCGAACGTGAGGCCGCCCGTGAGCCCTTGCGCGGTGGGCCGTTCAAGGGCTTTCTCGCCGCTCTCAATCTGCTGCAGCGTGAGTTTCCGGATGACGCCTGCCCGATCCGTACCGCGCTGGTCACGGCGCGCTCGGCGCCGGCCCATGAGCGGGTGATTCGCACGTTGCGTGAATGGGACATTCGTCTTGACGAGTCGCTATTCCTTGGCGGGCTGACCAAGTCGGCCTTTCTCGAGGCCTTCGCGGCCGACGTGTTTTTCGACGATCAGGCCGGTCACTGCGAGTTGGCCCGTGAAGTCGTCGCCACCGGTCACGTGCCTCATGGCATAAGCAACGAGCAAAAGGTTTAAGCCCGCCGTTCAATGCGTTGCGCCGGACGTCGTAGTCGCCAAGGCACTGCTAAGCTGAATCAAATCTCCGCCATGTTGGCAGTCGAGGAGGTCATATGATTCGTTCGATGCTGTATGCCACGGACCTCGGGCTGTATGCGCCCGTGGTGATGCAGCATGCACTGGAACTGGCCCGGACCTTCAATGCCAATTTGTATGTCGTGCATGCGGTTGAACCCATGGGTTTGTTTGCCGAATCGGTGCTGCAAAGTTATCTCGATGAGCAGGCGCTGAATGAGTTTCACAGTCAGGGCCTGAATACGGTGATTGCCAGTATCGAGCAGCGGGTGCTCGACAGTTTTCGTGAAGAGCTGGGGGACGAGGGGGAGCATGACCTGGAGCGGATTCAGGCAGTGCGGGTGCTGCAGGGCGATCCGTCGCAGGTGATTCTGGACCAGGCGCAGAAACTCTCCGTGGATTTATTGATCGTAGGTAGTCACAGCCATGGTGCCGGTGCGGAAACGCCTCTGGGGCGAACCGCCGCCCGTGTGTTGCAACTGTCCAAGGTGCCGGTCTATCTGGTGCCGCTGGTGCAACGTCGTCGCCAAGGGGATCTATAGAGCACGAATAATGGCAATTTGATAAAAAAGTTCTAGATTTATTCTTCGTGCCATTAATATAGTTATATACCGTCGCTGATGCCCGTGGCGTCTACCTGCTTTGAGGGATTCATATGAAGCTTCAACAATTGCGCTACATCTGGGAAGTGGCGCACCACGACCTCAACGTTTCCGCAACAGCCCAAAGTCTTTACACCTCTCAACCGGGCATCAGTAAGCAAATCCGTCTGCTGGAAGATGAGCTGGGCGTCGAGGTTTTTGCTCGCAGCGGCAAGCACCTGACCCGCGTTACCCCGGCCGGCGAGCGCATCATCACCACCGCTGGCGAAATTCTGCGTAAGGTTGAAAGCATCAAGCAGATCGCCCAGGAATTCTCCAACGAGAAGAAAGGCACCCTGTCGATTGCCACCACTCACACCCAGGCGCGTTATGCGTTGCCACCGGTGATCAGCAACTTCATCAAGCAATACCCGGACGTTGCCCTGCACATGCACCAGGGTTCGCCGATGCAAATCGCCGAAATGGCCGCTGACGGCACCGTGGATTTCGCCATCGCTACCGAAGCGCTCGAGCTGTTCGGTGATCTGGTGATGATGCCGTGCTACCGCTGGAACCGTTGTGTGGTCGTGCCTCAGGGGCATCCGCTGACCAAGCTGTCGAAGCTGACCCTCGAAGCACTGGCCGAATACCCAATCGTGACGTACGTGTTCGGTTTTACCGGCCGTTCGAAACTCGACGAAGCGTTCAGTCATCGTGGCCTGACACCGAAAGTGGTGTTCACCGCCGCCGACGCCGACGTGATCAAGACGTATGTTCGCCTGGGCCTGGGCGTTGGCATCGTGGCAAAAATGGCTGTCGACGCCAAGCTCGATAGCGACCTGGTGGTGCTGGATGCCAGCGAACTGTTCGAGTCCAGCGTGACCAAAATCGGCTTCCGTCGCGGCACATTCCTGCGTGGTTTCATGTGCGACTTCATCGAGAAATTCGCGCCGCACCTGACCCGCGAAGTCATGGCCAAGGCGATTCAATGCCACAACAAGCAGGAACTGGAAGAACTGTTCGACGGTGTCGAACTGCCCGTTCATTAATCCTGCTTAAACGACCTCGGTGACAGCAAACTGTTGCCGAGCGCCCGCCACCAGAATCTCCACCTCATCGCCCTCGAACTTGCCCAGCAGGCTTTTGCCCAGCGGAGAGCGGGGGGTGATGACGGTAATCAGTTGTCCCACCAGATCGACCTTCAGCCCGGCCGCATCGGGGGCGAGAAACAGCCATTGTTCACGTCCCTTGTCGTCCTCGAGTCCGAGCAACGCGCCCACTTCGATGCCTCGTCGGTCGTCATACGGGCGCAGGGCCATGTTCTGGCAGAGGGTCAGTGACTGGCGAATTTCCTCGACCCGCCTGGCTTGCCCGGCCGCGAGATAGGACGCCTCCAGCCCCAGGGTGTCGTACTTGTTCTCGGCGATGTTTTCTTCGTGGGTCGCGGTTTCGTAAGCGGTTTGCGCGGCCCGTTCGGCGATGTCGAGATCGATCCGCAGCTTGTCGAGAATCAGTTGGTGGACGGTATGCTTATTCATGATCAATCGCAGAATTGCAGGACGTTGGCGCGACTTTTTTCGCTGGGTATCGTCCGGTCCTGTTGCAACCAGAACTGACAGGTCGGATTGGACTGATTGCGACTACTGCTACGCGCCTGATCGAGCCGTTGTGCCTGCTCGTTCTTGCGCAGGTTTTCTTCATACTGCTCGAACAGTGGATTCTGCGGCGCAATGTCCGGTACCGGTTGCACTGCCACGGGCGGTTTGGCCAGTTGCTCCACAGCGGCCGCAACAGATGCCAGTTGCTTGCTGAACAACAAGTGGGAAGCGAGCCAGCAGGTCAGCACAATGGCAATGAATCCCAGCCACATGCCGAGGGCGATGCTGCCGGTCAGTTGCAGGGCGTTGAGGCTGATGGGGAAGGATCGGCGCGGAGTGGGGCGGTGGGGCATGGTTGCTTCCTGGCGAAAGGTCACTGGCGAGTGGCGATTGTCGCATGAAGAATAATCGCCGTCGGCTCTTCTGCACGGGGTAATTTATGCGGACAATCGGCGCCTTTGCCAACGGGAGCCTGGAATGCCTGAAATGAAAACCCGCTGGGATATTTTTTGCACCGTGGTCGACAACTTCGGCGACATCGGCGTGACCTGGCGACTGGCCCGGCAACTGGTGGCCGAACATGGCCTGGCGGTGCGTCTATGGGTCGATGATCTGCGAGCATTCGAGCGCCTGTGCCCGGAAATCGACATCCACGTTGCGCAGCAGTGGCAGCAAGAGGTCGAAGTGCGCCAATGGCCAGCCGAGTGGCAACCGACCGAAGCCGCCGATGTGGTGATTGCTGCATTTGCCTGCCAATTGCCAAGCGCCTATATGGATGCCATGGCCGAACGGGAAAAGACACCGCTGTGGATGAACCTCGACTATCTGAGCGCCGAGGACTGGGTGATCGGCTGCCACGGTTTGCCCTCGGTGAAGTACAAAAGCGTACAGAAATTCTTTTTCTTTCCGGGGTTCCAGAAGGGCACCGGCGGGTTGTTACGTGAGCGCGGGTTGCTTGAACGACGTCGGCAATTTCAGCAGAACCCGCAAGCCCAAAGAGAATTCCTGCAAGGTTTAGGGATCGATCGTGCGCCCGGTGCGCAATTGATCTCATTGTTTGCCTACGAAAACACCGGGTTGGCCAGTTGGCTCGATGCGATGGCCGGTGATCCGACGCCTACTCATCTGCTGGTGCCGGAAGGGCGGATTCTCGGCGATGTCGAACGCTGGCTCGGTGTGCAGGGTTTGACGGCCGGTGCCGTGCATGTGCGTGATGCCTTGACCGTGCAAGTGCTGCCATTCGTCCGTCAGGACCAATACGACGGGTTGCTGTGGTGCTGCGATTTCAATGCCGTGCGTGGCGAAGACTCCTTTGTGCGCGCCCAATGGGCAGGCCGGCCATTTCTCTGGCACATTTACCAGCAGGAAGAAGATATCCACCTGGACAAGCTCGAGGCCTTCCTCGAACTCTATGTAAAGGGGTTATCTGCGCCTGCGCGGGAGGCAATCAGCGGTCTTTGGCGGGCGTGGAACGCCGGTGAAAAAATGGCCGACCACTGGCAATTCACCCGTAAACACTGGCCAGAGCTGGAAAAACACGCCGAGGCGTGGTGTCTGGAACAGGCCTTGCAGGCCGATCTTGCCACGGCGCTGGTACAGTTTTATGGAAATTGGATATGATACGCGGCCTAGATTTTTGTAAATCCCATCCAAATTCGGATATTCGCAATGAAAACTGGTAAAGAACTCAAACCCGGTACCGTGATCCGTATCGACAACGATCCTTGGCTGGTTCAGAAAGCTGAATTCACCAAGTCCGGTCGTAACAGCGCGATCATGAAGACCAAGCTGAAGAACCTGCTGACCGGCTACAAGACCGAAACCGTATACGGTGCGGACGACAAGCTGGACGACGTGATCCTCGACCGTAAAGAAGCGACTCTGTCCTTCATCAGCGGCGATTCCTACACGTTCATGGACACCACCGACTACACCATGTACGAGCTGAACGCCGAAGACATCGAAAGCGTTCTGCCATTCGTGGAAGAAGGCATGACCGACGTTTGCGAAGCCGTGTTCTTCGAAGGCCGTCTGGTTTCCGTAGAGCTGCCGACCACCATCGTGCGTCAGGTTGACTACACCGAAGGTTCCGCTCGCGGCGACACTTCCGGCAAGGTGATGAAGCCTGCCAAACTGAAGAACGGTACCGAGCTGTCGGTTGCTGACTTCATCGAAATCGGCGACATGATCGAGATCGATACCCGCGAAGGCGGTTCCTACAAAGGCCGTGCCAAATAAGCACTGCTTGAGGAATGAAAAAGCCCGACCATTGAGTCGGGCTTTTTTGTGCCTGCAATTTCACCTTTCAGCGATGAATCCCTGTAGGAGCGGGCTTGCTCGCGAAGGCGGTGTGTCAGTCGACATAAATATCGAATGAAAGGACGCCTTCGCGAGCAAGCCCGCTCCCACATTGTGTACTGCGTTATTTCTTCAGGTGTTCCTTCAGCTCTTGCGAGGCCTGCAACATCGCCGAACGCACCGCTGGCACCTGGCTCACCGGGTTGAGCAAACCGTAGTCGTGGATCATGCCGTTGTAGCGCACCGACGTCACCGACACGCCGGCCTCGTCCAGTTTGCGGGCGTAGGCTTCGCCTTCGTCGCGCAACACGTCGGCACCGGCGGTCTGTACCAGCGCTGGAGGCAATCCTTTCAACTGGGCGGTGGTTGCGCGCAGTGGTGAGGCGTAGATCTCGTTCCGCTGATTGGCGTCGGTGGTGTAGTTGTCCCAGAACCACTTCATCATGTTCCTGGTGAGGAAGTGCCCCTCGGCAAACTGGTTATAGGACGGGGTTTCGAAGTTGGCATCCGTCACCGGCCACAACAGCACCTGGAACTTGATCGCCGGTGTGCCCTTGTCCTTGGCCATCAGCGCAACCACGGCCGCCATGTTGCCGCCGACGCTGTTACCGGCCACGGCGAGGCGTTTGCCATCGACGTTGATCTCTTTACCGTGCTCGGCCACCCATTTTGTCGCGGCGTAAGCCTGGTTGATCGCCACCGGGTAATGGGCTTCCGGCGACGGCGTGTAGTTAACGAACACGGCCGCTGCACCCGAACCAGTCACCAGGTCGCGCACCAGCCGCTCATGGGTCGGGAAATCTCCCAGTACCCAGCCACCACCGTGGAAGAACATGAACACGGGCAGCTCACCCTTGACCCCCGCCGGGCGGACGATGGTCAGACTCAGCGGTTGGCCGTCGACCTGAATCGTCTTCTGGCTGACATCGGCTTTTGGCAGCGTCAGCTTCATCCCGGCCTGCGCACCCACCAGCACGGCGCGGGCATCGGCAGGCGTCATTTGCTCCATCGGCTTGCCGGTGCCGGCATTCAGCACATCGAGGAATGCCTGGGTGTTGTGTTCAACGTCGCCGGCAAATGCGCTGTGGATGGACAGGGCGAGAAGGGTACCGGTCAAGACTTTGCTGAAAGTGTTCATGTTCATTTCCTGTTCGGGCCTGGTAGGTCAGCGGTTAGACGGTTACGTGCAGGCGCACATCGACGTTGCCACGGGTGGCGTTGGAGTACGGGCAGACCTGGTGGGCCGCGTCGACCAGTGCTTGTGCATCGGCTTGCTCAAGACCCGGCAGGCTGATGTGCAGGTCGATGTCCAGGCCGAATCCGCCAGGGATCTGGCCGATGCCGACGTGGGCGGTGATCGAAGCGTCGTTCGGAATGCTGCGCTTGGTCTGGCTGGCGACGAATTTCAGGGCGCCGATGAAGCAGGCGGAGTAGCCGGCGGCAAACAGTTGCTCAGGGTTGGTGGCTGCGCCGCCGGCACCGCCGAGTTCTTTCGGAGTGGCGAGTTTGACGTCGAGGATGTTGTCGCTGGAAACCGCACGACCGTCACGGCCACCGGTGGAAGTTGCGATTGCGGTGTAGAGAGTTTGCATGGTGAAAGCCTCGTTCAGGGTTTGTGTTTTTGCGCTAAATGTTTGCGCGCTAAGTAAGTGCGAAATAAATGTATCGCGCTAATGTTTAGTGCGCAATATAAAAAATAAAATAAATTTGCCAGGACCGACGAACGGTTAAGCAGGATTGGCTGAAACTAATGAATTAGAGCGGCTGGAGGTTTTACAGGCGACTTTTTGTGGGGGGGGGGGCGATAGCACAGCACAAAGCAACTGTGGGAGCGGGCTTGCTCGCGAAGGCGTCTTGTCATTCGATATTTATGTCGACTGACACACCGCCTTCGCGAGCAAGCCCGCTCCCACACTGGTTTTGTGGTGGTCTTGAAGTTACAGGCTGTCTTGCAGGTGACGACGCAGCTCTTGCAGCTCCGCTTGCAGGTTTTGCAGGCGCTCCAGCGTCATCCCGCTGGCGCCGAGGATGCATTGGGGAATATCACGGGCTTTGTCGCGCAACGCCCGGCCCTGTTCGGTGAGTTCGACGATCACCACCCGCTCGTCCTCGCGGCTGCGGGTGCGGCTGAGCACACCTTCGGCCTCCAGGCGCTTGAGCAGCGGGGTGAGCGAGCCAGGATCGGTCAGCAACCGCGTGCTGATTTCGCCTACGGTCAAACCGTCCCGTTCCCACAACACCATCATCACCAGGTATTGCGGGTAGGTCAGCCCCAACGCTTGCAGCAAGGGTTTGTAGACCTTGGTCATCATCAGCGAAGTGGAATGCAGGGCGAAGCAGGCCTGGTTGTCCAGCAGCAGGTCGTCGCAGGTGTCCGGGGTGTTGCGCTCGGTGGTCATGTCGAAGCCTTGATCTGTGATCTCTGGAATCTAGCGGGCAAATCTTTAATGCGCCAGATAATTTTGATCAGCGCCGTTGCAAATGGGTTTGCAGCACCAGATCCCAGGGCGGAACGGGGCTGAAGCGGGTTTTCAGGTACTCCAGCAACAAGCGACTGCGGGAATTGGGTTGTTGTTCCAGGCGCAAGGCATAGATGCCGGCGCTTTCCGGTTTCGGCAGGCCGCTGTCGCAGAACAGCGGCAGCAACTCACCCCGCAACAGGTACTCGCTGGTCAGCCAGGTCGGCAGGTGCGCGATCCCCAGTCCGGCCAATGCGCCGCACACCAGAGCCTCGGCATTGTTGGCGCTCATGCGGATCCGCGCCGGTCGGTGCAACTGCATTTGCCCGTCCCGCTCGAAGCGCCAGGCGAAGGGCGGGGCCAGGCCATCCCAGTCGAGTCCGTCGTGTTCAATCAGCAGTGACGGATCGCTCGGCACACCGCGACGCCGCAAGTAATCAGGGCTGGCGCAGGCGATACGCATCATGCTTGCCAGTGGCGTGGCCACCAGCCGGGTGTCGGCCAACTGCCCGGCGCGCAACACCAGATCGACCTTGCCGAGGTTCAGGCCCTGCATGTCGACGAAGCTGTCGATCAAGTGCAGTTGCACGTCGAGCCCGGGGTAGAGCATCAGGAAATCGGCAATCACCGGTGCCAGGTGCCGGCGACCAAAGGCTGCCGGCGCATCGATACGAATCAACCCTTCTGGCGCGCTGCTCAGGGACACCGCCTCGGCCCGGGCCAGGAGCAATTCGGCGACGATCCGCCGCGCGCGCTCGGCAAAGGCCAATCCCGCCGGGGTCGCGCGTACCGCATGAGTGCTGCGGATGAACAACTGACTGCCGACCGCGCTTTCCAGGCTGTCGATCCGCCGTGCCACGGCCGAAGGGGTCATCGGATGACGGCGCGACGCGGCGGAAAAACTGCCGGTTTCCAGCACATCGAGGAACAAAGCCAGTTGGTCGGTCAGTTGATTGGGGTTCATGGCAGGTTTGTGCTTGTGCGAATTTGGCAAAGCCATTGTGCGTTGCTGTGCGTTTCCGCGCCAGAAGCAACTGCGTAGGATCGATAGCGTGACGTGAGGAGAAATCGGCCGTGATTGAGTTTCTGATGTATCTGGTCTTCGGTGCCGCCCTGGGCACACTTGGCGGTTTGTTTGGCATCGGCGGCGGTCTGATCGCTATTCCGCTGCTGGGCGTGTTGTTCGGGCTCGACCAGCAGATTGCCCAAGGCACAGCGCTGGTGATGGTGGTGCCGAACGTGATGCTGGCGCTATGGCGTTATCAGCAGCGCAACCGGATTGAACTGCGACATGCGCTGCCGTTGGCAACGATGGGTTTCAGTTTTGCCTGGCTCGGCTCGATATGGGCCGTGGGCATTGATGCACAAACCATGCGTCTAGGGTTTGTCGGGTTCCTCATCGTGCTGTCGGCCCTTAACCTGGCACGAATGTTCTCCGCTAGCGCCCCGGCGGCTTCGCAGATGAATTATCCGTGGCCATGGCTGGGCGTACTCGGTGCGGCGTCCGGCACCATGGGCGGCGTGTTTGGCGTCGGCGGAGCCGTGGTGGCGACGCCGGTGCTGACCAGCGTGTTCGGGACTAGCCAAGTGGTGGCGCAAGGACTGTCCCTGGCCCTGGCGTTGCCAAGCACCGGCGTGACGTTGGTGACTTATGCCGTGCACCATCAGGTGGACTGGTTGATCGGCGTGCCCTTGGCGATAGGCGGGCTGCTCAGCATCAGTTGGGGCGTGAAGATTGCCCATGCAATTCCGGAACGGCTGCTGCGTGGGCTGTTCTGCGGCTATCTGGTGGCGTGTGCGGTGACGCTCGCCTTCAAAGTTTGAAGCCTTCAATGATGTGTTCGGCCAGGCACTCGGTGATCGGTGACGGGTTATGCAGGTTGCGCACGAGCATGATGCTGGCCTCCGGCAGCAGCGGCAGATCCTCGGCCTCACCGAGGATGCGCATGTCCGCGGTGATCAGGCTTTCAAGCTGCGCCGTGACGGCCAAACCGGCGCTGACCACTGCCATGATCGCCGACAGGCTGTCGCTGTTGTACGCCACCCGGTAATCGCGCCCCTGGGCATCCAGGGCATTGCAGGCCCACAGGCGGCAGAAGCAATCACTATTGAACATTGCCAGCGGCAGCGGCGTCTGTTCGTGGGCGCTGTAGCATTGCGCCTCGGCCCAGACGAAACGCTCCTTGCGCAACAACTGGCCGATTTCGCTGCCCGGTTCGCGAGTCACGATGGACAGGTCCAGGTCCTGGCGCATCAGCAACTGTTTTGATGATTCGCAGTGCACTTCTATCTGGATCAGGGGGTAGGACTGGGCAAACCGGCGTAAAATCCCCGGCAGGAATCGCATCACATAATCGTCCGGCGTGCCGATGCGCACCGTGCCGATCATGTCGGGCTCACGCAGCGTATTGAAGACCTCGCTGTGCAGTTTGAGGATCCGCCGCGCATAGCCAAGCAACACCTGGCCTTCGGCCGTCAGCCGCACCTGCCGCCCGTCGCGCTGGAACAACTGGCGTTGCAGCACATCTTCTTCCAGTCGCTTCATCTGCATGCTGACGGCTGACTGGGTGCGGTTGACCATTTCACCGGCGCGGGTAAAGCCGCCCTGGTCGGCGATGGCGACGAAGGTGCGCAGCACTTCGGTATCGATGCTCGGGTAGGCTGACATCCATCAATCTCCGAGATATGTGACATCAGAAACATTCGTTGGATTGATCTTAGACCCGGCGCGAGACTGGAGCCATCCAAACGGAGGGCAACAAGATGAAAGGTCAACACGAGTTCCATGGTGCAGAAAAACACTCGATTCACGTGATTTCCGATCTGCTGCACAAGGTCGGCCGCTGGTACGAACTGCATCGCGAGCGCGAACTGCTGGCGAGCTTGAGCGACGAAGCACTCAAGGACATCGGCATGAGCCGTGCGGATGTGGAGAACGAGTCGATCAAGCCGTTCTGGAACGACCCGATGCATAAATGATGAGTCCTACGCTACACAAACCCCTTACCGGTGAGGTAGGTTGCGAGCAGACAAGGAGACGCCCATGCCCGCAACATTGTCCTTTACCCTCAAACAGGCTCGGCGTCTGGCGCTGGTCGCCCAAGGGTTCAACGGGCGGCCGCCGCCGGCGGCGATCAAGGCAGTTGCGCTCAATCGCCTGATCGAACGGCTGGGCATCTTGCAGATCGATTCGGTCAATGCATTGGTGCGTTCGCACTACCTTCCGCTGTTTTCCCGCCTCGGCAATTACTCCTCCGATCTACTCGACCAGGCTGCCTGGAGCCAGGGCCGGCGCCGTACGTTATTCGAGTATTGGGGCCATGAAGCCTCGTTGTTGCCCCTTTCGATGTATCCGTTGATGCGTTGGCGCATGCAGCGTGCCAGTCGCGGCGAAGACATTTATCAGCAATTGGCGCGCTTTGGACATGAACAACAGGACACCATTCGCCGGGTGCTGGCTTCGGTCGAGGAGCACGGTGCGCTTGGCGCCGGGAGCCTGTCGACCCGTCAGGAACGGGCCGGCCCCTGGTGGGACTGGAGTGCGGAAAAGCATGCGCTGGAATGGTTGTTCGCCGCCGGGGAAGTGACAGTGGCCGGCCGGCGGGGGTTCGAACGGCTCTATGACCTGCCGGAGCGGGTGATCCCTACGGCGATTCTGCAACAACCCGTGCTCAGCGAGGCCGAGGCCCAGCGCGGCCTGCTGCTGCATGCCGCGACAGCCTTGGGCGTGGGCACGGAGAAAGACTTGCGGGACTATTTCCGCCTGAACCCGACGGACAGTCGTTTGCGATTGGCGGAGTTACTCGAGGCAGGTGAGTTGAGTGCCTGTGAAGTGCAGGGTTGGCGACAGCCGGCTTACTGTCTGCCCGAGCCCAAGGTGCCGCGCAAAGTCGTATCCAGTGCATTGCTCTCACCATTTGATTCGCTGATCTGGGAGCGCAGCCGCACCGAGCGCCTGTTCGACTTTCGCTACCGCCTGGAGATTTACACGCCGCAGGAAAAACGGGTCTACGGCTATTACGTCCTGCCGTTTTTGCACAATGAACGGATTGCCGCGCGGGTCGACCTGCGTGCCGAACGGGTGGCGGGGCGGCTGGCGGTGCATGCGGTGCATGAGGAGCAGCCGGGGCTGGATGACGAGGGAATGCAGGCTTTGGCGGTCAATCTGCGACAGATGGCGGCTTGGCTGGGATTGGCGCAGGTTCAGTTGAATTGCCCGCGGGCGAGTGCGGACAGGCTTCGGGTGGCATTGGCACAGATTGAGGGTGATTGAACTGGCCCCTTCGCGAGCAAGCCCGCTCCCACATTGGTTCTGTGTCGTTCACAAATCAAGTGTGGGAGCGGGCTTGCTCGCGAAGGCGTCCTGTCAGGCAGCCAACAACTAGCGCCGAACCTGCTTCAGTGTTTCCGCAATCAAGAACGCCAGTTCCAGCGACTGATCGGCATTCATCCGCGGATCGCAATGGGTGTGGTAGCGATCCGACAAGCCGTCCTCGGTAATCGGTCGCGCCCCACCAATGCACTCAGTAACGTTCTGCCCGGTCATTTCGATGTGGATACCACCGGCATAGCTGCCTTCGGCCTGGTGCACCTGGAAGAACTGCTTCACCTCGCCAAGGATCTGCGCAAAGTCGCGGGTCTTGTAGCCGCTGCTGGCCTTGATCGTGTTGCCGTGCATCGGGTCGGAACTCCACAGCACTTGCTTGCCTTCACGCTGCACTGCGCGGATCAGCTGCGGCAAATGATCGCCGACCTTGTTCGCGCCCATCCGTGCGATCAGGTTCAGGCGGCCCGGGTCGTTGTCCGGGTTGAGCACGTCGATCAAGCGAATCAGGTCGTCGGGGTTCATGCTCGGGCCGACCTTGACCCCGATCGGGTTGTTCACCCCGCGCAGGAATTCGACGTGGGCGCCGTCGAGCTGGCGGGTGCGGTCGCCGATCCACAGCATGTGCGCCGAGCAATCGTAATAATCGTTGGTCAGGCTGTCGCGACGCACGAAGGCTTCTTCATAGTTCAGCAGCAACGCTTCGTGGGCGGTGAAGAAACTGGTTTCGCGCAACTGCGGCGAACTGTCCATGCCGCAGGCGCGCATGAACGCCAGGGTTTCATCGATGCGATCGGCCAGGTGGCTGTATTTTTCTGCCAGTGCCGAGTTGGCGATGAAGTCCAGGTTCCACTTGTGCACCTGATGCAGATCGGCAAATCCGCCTTGGGCGAACGCGCGCAACAGGTTCAGGGTGGCGGTGGACTGGTGATAGGACTGCAACAGGCGCTCGGGGTCCGGCACGCGGCTTTTTTCGTCGAAACCGATGCCGTTGACGATGTCGCCACGGTAGGCGGGCAAGGTCACGCCATCGATGGTTTCGTCGTTGGCCGAACGGGGCTTGGCGAACTGTCCGGCCATGCGCCCGACCTTGACCACCGGGCAGCCGGCGGCAAAAGTCATCACGATCGCCATCTGCAACAATACTTTGAAGGTGTCGCGGATTTTCGCCGCGGAGAACTCGGCGAAGCTTTCGGCGCAGTCGCCACCCTGCAACAGAAACGCGCGGCCCTGGGTTACCTCGGCAAACTGACGGCGCAACTCCCGGGCTTCACCGGCAAACACCAGGGGTGGATAGCTGGCCAGAGTCTGCTCGACCTGCTGCAAATGTGCGGCATCAGGGTATTGGGGTTGTTGCTGGATCGGCAGGGCGCGCCAGCTGTCAGGGCTCCAGGGTTGGCTCATCACGGTCTCTAGTGTTTTCGCTCGGACGTCCATGTTATCAGCAAATTAGTGCGTGACCTGTTCCCGTTGCTTCGCCGACAATCTCGCCTTTGCCGCTCTCTACACGCGGTGTTATTGCGTTGCCGGCCCCGGTGACGATCAGGAGATGAAATGACTGAGGAGCGCGTCGAGCATCTGCTCGCCGAGGTACAGGACGAGTTCGGCGTGATTCGTGTGCTGGAAGTGGCCGATTACCGTTTTCTCGAGTTCGGTGATGCCATCGAGCAAAGCTGCGTGTTCACTGCCGATCCGAGCTGGCTTGAGTACGACTATACCCGGGCGATGCTGATCGGCGCGTTGTGCCACGAGCAACCGGAAAGTGCACTGTTTCTCGGTCTCGGCGCCGGTACGCTGACTCAGGCCTGCCTCAAGTTCCTGCCGCTGGAAGACGTCGAAGCCATCGAACTGCGCCCGGACGTACCGCGTCTGGCCATCGAGTACCTGGGACTGGATGACGACCCGCGCCTGTACATCCGCGTTGGCGATGCGCTGGAACTGCTCGACACCGCCGAGTCGGCCGATCTGATTTTCGTCGACCTTTATACCGATGTCGGTCCGGGTGTCGGTCATCTGGCCTGGAGCTTTCTGGAAAACTGCCAGAAGCGATTGAATCCGGGTGGTTGGCTGGTGATCAATCAGTGGGCTACCGACGATGGAAAACCCTTGGGCGCCGCATTGTTGCGCGGTTTGTATCATCGACATTATTGGGAGCTGCCGGTGAAGGAGGGCAACGTGATTCTGATCGTTCCGTCGGAACTGGATCAGGAGCTGGACATGGACGGCTTGATCGCCCGCGCCGAAGCGCTGGCGCCGCGGTTGGGGTATTCGCTGGATTCGTTGATCAAGGCTATTCGCCCGGCCACCTGATTAATTTATTGTCTGGACGGGCCCCTTCGCGGGCAAGCCCGCTCCTACAGTGGATCGCGCTCAAATGTGGGAGCGGGCTTGCCC
>NZ_JBWKXF010000007.1:194513-199323 GCF_059422645.1 Pseudomonas sp. GW821-FHT01C01
CCTCCGGGTTCTTGTGGGTTGGGAGGTGGGTAGAAGAGACAGGAGCGGGCTTGCCCGCGAAGAGGCCCTCAAAGCCAGTATAAAAATCAAAGCCCTTTGAAGACTCCAGGCCGCCGCTCCACCATCGACCGCACGCCTTCCTTGGCATCCTCGCTAGCCATCAACTTCTTCACTAGCAGCGGCAACGCCTGTGCTGCCGCGGTTTCCCCTTCATACCTGGCCTGTCGCGCAGACATCAGCGTTGCCTGAACCCCGAGCGGTGCCTGGCGGGCGATCCGTTCTGCCAGCTCGATCGCCCGGGGTAGCAAATCCTCGCTGGCCATGACTTCCTGCACCAGTCCCAGGTGCAAGGCGTCATGGGCGTCGAATTCATCACCGGTCAACAACCAGCGCATGGCGTTACCCCACCCTGAGACTTGATGCAGGCGCAGGGTGGCACCGCCGAACGGGAAGATCCCGCGTTGCACTTCCATTTGCGCGAACCGGGTGTTGCTGGCGCACAAGTTGATGTCGGCGGCGAGCATCAGCTCGATGCCGATGGTCAGGCAATAGCCTTGGGCGGCGACGATCACCGGTTTGCTGACCCTGGGACCTGCGAACACCCCCCACGGATCACAGCCGCCGGGCGGAACCTGCCAGCCATCTGCCAGTGTGACGCTGGCATTGACCAGATCGAGCCCGGCGGTAAAGTGCTCGCCATGAGCGAATACCACCGCCACTCGCGCCTCGCTGTCGGCTTCGAATTCGCCATAGGCCAGGCTCAAGGCGTTGAGCAGGTCGAGATCGAAGGCATTGCGCTTGGCCACCCGATCCAGACCGATCAGGAACACATGACCATGCCGTTCGCGGCTGACTCGACTGGAGCAGGGCTGATTCATGGAGCGATCCTCGGGGGGGTAGGAAAGACGTGCCAGACAGGCGGTCGGCACGGCAAAGGGTGAACCGTTTTAGCGCCGTCACCCGCAAGGCCGGGCCTTTGAAAAATAGACGGCTGATCGATTATTCGCAAAGCCTGTGACACAACGGCGTATCCAGTGGATTTCCGATAAAAAAAACTCCCTTTTTGGGCGAATTCCGGTATAGTGCGCGCCGGCCTTTAACCGGGCCGCGTTTAGGTAGCGCAATTCCCCGAAGCCAGCTTCGGCTGCACGTCCGCCCAGCGGACTCTTCCTTGACGATTCTTTTCATTCATTCGTTTTCGCAAATCCCCGCCGACAAAGCTGCCAGGGCGACTCTTGAGTCTCAACACGGCATGTGCAGCTTTGGAGCATGGGTCTTTGCGGATGCACTTAGAGGCAGACCCATGACCCAGGAAATCGGCGGCTTCGCCGCTCTTGAACTTCATCCAAATATTGTCGCTGCAGTAGTCGCTACCGGCTATGAAGAGCCTTCGGCCATTCAGCAGCAGTCGATCCCGATCATTCTCGCCGGTCACGATATGATTGGTCAGGCGCAAACCGGTACCGGTAAAACCGCTGCCTTTGCTCTGCCAATTCTGCACCGCATTGATCCGTCCAAGCGCGAGCCGCAAGCTCTGATCCTGGCCCCAACTCGTGAGTTGGCGCTACAAGTTGCAACCGCTTTTGAAACTTACGCCAAGCAAATGCCGGGCGTGACTGTTGTGGCTGTCTACGGCGGCGCGCCGATGGGCCCACAACTGAAAGCAATCCGTAATGGCGCACAAATCGTTGTCGCCACTCCGGGCCGTCTGTGCGACCACCTGCGTCGCGACGAAAAAGTACTGGCGACCGTGAACCACCTGGTTCTCGACGAAGCCGACGAAATGCTCAAGCTGGGCTTCATGGACGACCTGGAAGTCATCTTCAAGGCCATGCCGGAAACCCGTCAGACCGTACTGTTCTCGGCTACTTTGCCTCAATCGATCCGTGCCATCGCCGAACGCCACCTGCGCGATCCGAAGCACGTGAAGATTCAGAGCAAGACCCAGACCGTTACCGCGATCGAGCAGGCTCACCTGCTGGTTCACGCTGATCAGAAGACTTCGGCCGTTCTCAGCTTGCTGGAAGTGGAAGATTTCGACGCCCTGATCATGTTCGTGCGCACCAAGCAAGCGACCCTGGATCTGGCCAGTGCCCTGGAAGCCAAAGGCTACAAAGCCGCTGCGCTGAACGGTGACATCGCCCAGAACCAGCGTGAGCGCGTGATCGACTCCCTCAAGGATGGCCGTCTGGACATCGTTGTGGCGACCGACGTTGCCGCTCGTGGCCTGGACGTTCCGCGTATCACTCACGTGTTCAACGTTGACATGCCGTACGATCCGGAATCCTACGTTCACCGTATCGGCCGTACCGGCCGTGCCGGTCGCGAAGGTCGTGCACTGCTGCTGGTGACTCCGCGTGAGCGCCGCATGCTGCAAGTGATCGAGCGTGTAACCGGTCAAAAGGTTGCTGAAGTTCGCCTGCCGGACGCTCAAGCCGTTCTGGATGCGCGCATCAAGAAACTGACCAACAGCCTGTCGCCGCTGGTGGCTGATGCCGAATCGACCCACGGTGATCTGCTGGATCGCCTGACTGCCGACATCGGTTGCAGCCCGCGTGCCCTGGCCGCAGCCCTGCTGCGCAAGGCTACCAACGGTCAAGCGCTGAACCTGGCCGCTATCGAGAAAGAGCGTCCACTGGTGCCGAACAATGCACCGCGTGGCGATCGTCCAGAGCGTTCCGGTGATCGTCCTGAGCGTGGTGACCGCGAGCGTCGTGCTCCGATTCCACTGGCCGAAGGTCGTGCCCGTTGCCGTACCGCGCTGGGTGCGCGTGACGGTATCGCCGCCAAGAACCTGCTGGGCGCCATCCTCAACGAAGGTGGTCTGGCACGTGAAGCCATTGGTCGCATCCAGGTGCGTGATAGCTTCAGCCTCGTCGAGCTGCCGGAAGATGGTCTTGAGAAGTTGCTGACCAAGCTGAAGGACACTCGCGTTGCCGGTAAGCAGTTGAAGCTGCGTCGCTACCGCGAAGATTGATCCGCTTTCGGGCTGATTGATCGAACATAAAAAATCCCCGACTGGTTCGGGGATTTTTTATGCCTGCTGGTGGCCCATTCGCGAGCAAGCCCGCTCCCACATACGACCGCGTTTTTTCAAAATGAATACGATCAAATGTGGGAGCGGGCTTGCTCGCGAAGGTCGTGACTCGGTCTGGCTGTCAGCCGAAGCGGTAAATGTCCATGCCCAACGCACCCATGGTGAACCCCTGGTGGGCAACCCCGAACTGCCCGCCTGCAGCGCGGGCAAAGTACAGCGGCAACAAGTGTTCGTCGCTGGGATGGTTACGTACGGCATACGGTGCTTGCGCGCGATAGTCGTGCAGCGCGGCTTCGTCGTTCGCTGCGAGTTTCTCGATCATCCAGTCGCGAAACGCCCGGGCCCAGGGCTCAACGCTCTCGGGGCCGGCATGCCAGTCCAGTTCTCGCAAGTTGTGAGTGATGCTGCCGGAGCCGATCAGCAGCACGCCGTGCTCGCGCAGGCTGGCCAGCGCGTGGCCAACACGGGTCTGCAGAGCGGGGCCGCCACGGGTCGGCAGTGATACCTGAACAATCGGGATATTTGCTTGCGGGTACATCAGCGATAAAGGCACCCAGACGCCATGGTCAAAAGGCCGATTGCTGTCGATACGCGCAGGAAAGCCAGCGGTTTTCAATAACTCGGCAACTTCTGCGGCGAGTCGTGGATCGCCGGGTGCCGGGTACTCGACCTCGAACAGGGCCTTGGGGAAGCCGCCGAAGTCATGCCAGGTTTCCGGTTGTGGGTTGCCGTTGACCAGCAGCTCATTGCTTTCCCAGTGCGCAGAAACAATCACGATGGCCTTGGGTCTGGGCATTTCGGCAGCCAGGCGAGCGAGTGCCGGCCCACTGGCGCCGGGTTCCAGCGCAAGCATCGGGGAGCCATGGGATATGTACAGGCTGGGGAACATGAATGAGCTCCTGAGAGTTAAGATGCAACATCTTCAGTCAGATCATTAATCTAAATCTAATATAAGTTTTAGGGTGTTTTGATCGAATTTTCGGGGTTATTTATGCAGCCGGAGTTTTGGCACAAGAAATGGGCGACGAATCAGATCGGCTTTCACCTGCCGCAGGTGAACCCTCATCTGAAGCGGTTCTGGCCAGCGTTAAGCCTTGAAGAGGGCGCGCGCGTGTTGGTGCCGTTATGTGGAAAAAGCCTGGATTTGCTTTGGCTCGCCCATCAAGGCCTCGAGGTCTTGGGAGTCGAACTGTCGGAAAAAGCCGTCGAAGAGTTTTTCAGCGAGCATGGCTTTGATCCGGCCGTCAGTGAGCAGGGGCCGTTCAAGGTTTATCGGGCAGGTTCCATCGAGCTTTGGTGTGGCAATTTCTTTGAGCTGACGGCCGGTGACACGGCTGATTGCTCTGCGTTCTATGATCGCGCCGCGCTGATTGCTTTGCCGCCGAAGATGCGTGAGCAATATGCCGCGCACCTGAATCGCATATTGCCGAAAGAGTGTCGCGGATTATTGATCACGCTGGACTATGACCAGGCACAGATGGACGGACCGCCATTTGCCGTACTCGACGATGAGGTGCAGCGTTTGTTGGGTGGGGCGTGGGCGTTGAAGGTCCTGGAAGATCAGGATGTTCTGAGTGAGAGCGGGAAGTTCCTGGAGGCAGGTGTGACGCGACTTGAGGAGCGGGTGTATCGGGTTTCCAGTCGATAATATTAGGTGTTAGCGCCGGCCTCTTCGCGGGCAAGCCCGCTCCCACATTTGACCGCGATCCCCTGTGGGCTGTCTCTTCTCCACATCTGACGCTGCCGACGATGGTATACCAGTGTAGATCTCGG
>NZ_JBWKXF010000008.1:0-195419 GCF_059422645.1 Pseudomonas sp. GW821-FHT01C01
AATGGCCTCCGAAAGACACCCTGTGAAAGTTTAGAGAGCGATCACAGGGTGTCAGGGGGTAGCCATTTCATTAGTGGTTCAGTGTTGCTGCGGGAGTTGTGTCTGGATCAGCTATAGTGCCGCGCGGGTTTTGTTATGGAGACATCCCATTGCGTATTGTTTTGCTCATCTCGGCCTGGCTTCTGAGCTTCGGCGCCATCGCGGCACCGGGCGATGTGGCGACGCTTGATCGAAGCACCTGGCCAGAAAAACTCGGCAACCCGACGCTGTTCGATGTGGCGTCGAGGGCTGAGATCCTCATGTTTTCCAGTGTGCTGCTGACCAGCGAGTCGCTGGATGAACCCGCCCTTGCCCAGCGCCTGGGCCTGCGCACGATCAATCTGGAATCGGTCAACCGGGTTCGCCAGCGCATGTGGCAACGGCTGCTGGCCAACTACAACTTCGCCCAACAGAGTTGCGACCAGGATGCCTCCTTCTGTTTTCTGGTCGAAGACATGCCCACCCTGCGCGAGCAGGCCGCCAGGTTCCAGGTCAGTGCAGACAGCTACTACATCAAGTGGGCCGAACCGAGCCGTGTGTTCCACACCCAGTACCTGGACGAGCAGTTGCGCAAGGCCGCGCTGTTCCCGCAAACCAGCAGCGAAGTCGATCGTTTTGGCGACTATGAGCGTACCGGCGACGAGATGCATGACCGGCTTTTTCTGCTGACCTTCGACAGCGCCGCCAACGCAGTGCCGGATAACACCGCCTGGGTCACCGAGTACCTGCGCAAGTCGAACATGAGCGGGACGTTTTTTGTCCTCGGCAAGGACATCCAGGCCCGATTGGCCGAACATTCGGTGAGTGACCTGCAAGCGACTTACTCAACCCAGTGCATCGGCGTACAAGGCTGGGAGTTCCGCTCCCACAGCCACTGGCAGGACTGGCAAGACTCGGTGCGCCGCAGCGCCGAACTGGTCAAAAGCAAACTGCCGGAGAACTACGTGCCGCTGTTCCGTCCGCCTGATGGCCAGCGCCGTTCCGATGCCGAAGGTTTCTTCAAGGCTCAGGGTTTGCAGGTAGCGCTGTGGGACATCGACGCCCAGGACGGCGCCGGCAAACTCAAGGGCAGCCCGAGTGCGCAACGGGTGTTGACCCTGATGCTGCTGTGGCGGCATGGGGTGATCAATTTCAATGTGAAACAGGATGGCGTGAAAACAGCGTTGCCGTGGCTGGTCACGCAAACGGCGCCTGTCGGGATCGGCTGGGAGGATTGCCAGGATGCGTTTCGCTAAAAACGACAAAAGCCCGTAAACATTGGGCTTTGGGCAATTTTGGGCGGGAATTCGATGCAGGTTGACTTCCGACTGTAAACGGGTGATGGCAGTCCGCCAAGTGTTATTGGTCACTCTGAAAAATAAACTTCAAAAAAGCGTCAAAGTACTTTTTTCTGTCACACGTTTTGGAGTATTACGAAGGCAGACCGCCGAAACCTGCAACACAGGTGGCGTCTCCCAAGACCCAGCTATGTAGGCAGAACACTTGAGTCCCCGCAGGTGTATTCGGTAGTCACTTCGAGGCGCAGCACCGTCAGGGTATTGCGTCGACTGGCTCCCACAAAGGTGACCGAGTATGGATGATCACGGACGTAGCTCTTCTTCCAACCAGCCAATCCTTTATGTACTCGATACCAACGTATTGATTCACGATCCAAACGCGCTGCTTAACTTCGAAGAACACCACGTCGCGATCCCGATGACCGTGCTTGAGGAGCTCGACAAGCTCAAGAGCGGGCATCACAGTGTTGCTGCCGAATGCCGCCAGGCCATCCGCCTGATCGACAAGACCCTGGGCGATGCCTCACCCGAGGATGTCGAGCAGGGTGTGCCGATCCAGCGTGGCAAAAGCGGACCCAAGGGTTTGCTGTCAATTCTGATGAGTAAACATGCCGAGCCGAACCTGATTCTGCCCGAGCACCTGAATGACAACAAAATCATCAATCAACTGATCGATCTGCACACGCGCGACCCGAAGAAGCCCGTGGTGCTGGTCACCAAAGACATCAACATGCGCCTCAAGGCGCGCGCCTGCGGGATCGCGGCCGAGGACTACAGCACCGACCAACTGGTCGATGACGTTTCCTTGCTGCCCAATGGCTACCACAACATGACCGGCTCCTTCTGGGACCGTGTCAGCAAGGTCGAAACCCGTCAGGACCACGGCCGCACCTGGCATCAGGTGCAACTGATCGACAACCTGCCGGCGGTGCATATCAACGAGTTCATCATTGATGAACAGGGCTTTGTCGGCTGGATCAAGGAGATCGAAGAGGACCGGTTGCTGATCCTCGACCTGCACCAGGAACCGCTGCTGCACCAGGAAGCCTGGGGCCTGAAGCCGCGTGATATCTATCAGAGCCTGGCGTTGTACGCCTTGCTCGATCCGGATATCCACCTGGTCAACCTGTCAGGTGCCGCGGGCTCGGGTAAAACCATCCTGGCGCTGGCCGCTGCGATCGAGCAGACCATGGTCAGCAAACGTTATCGCCGCATCATCGCCACCCGCAGCGTGCAGGGCCTGGACCAGGAAATCGGCTTCCTGCCCGGCACCGAGGCGGAAAAAATGGAGCCGTGGCTGGGCGCCATCACCGACAACCTCGAAGCCTTGCACATGGATGACGAAAGCACCCATGGCAGCGTCGACTACATCCTCAGCAAAGTGCCGTTGCAGTTCAAATCCCTCAACTACATCCGGGGCCGCAGCTTCCAGCAGAGCCTGATTTTGATCGACGAATGCCAGAACCTCACGCCGCACCAGATGAAAACCATCATCACCCGTGCCGGCGCCGGTTCCAAAGTGGTGTGCCTGGGCAACCTGGCGCAGATCGATACCCCTTACCTGTCCGCGACCAGCTCCGGGCTGACCTACCTCACTGAACGCTTCAAGGACTTCCCGAACGGGGTGCACATCACCCTGCAAGGGGTACCACGTTCGATCCTGGCCGAATACGCCGAATCGCATTTGTAATCCTCACCAAAACCGGGCGGCCCCACAGCCGCCCGGTTTTTTATGCCCGACACAAAACCTTGTAGGAGCTGGCTTGCCAGCGAAGGGGACCCTGAGGCTTACGTTGAATTCAAGGCCATCATCGCTGGCAAGCCAGCTCCTACAGGAAAGCGTCCGTTCGATAATCAAGCGTGCGGAAATCTGACCCGCAGGTTTACAATCGACGCTCCTGATCAGGAGTAATCCCGTGCTGACTCATCTCGATTCCCAAGGCCGCGCCAACATGGTCGACGTCACCGAAAAAGCCGTGACGTTCCGTGAGGCGACGGCCCAAGCGCTGGTGCGCATGCTGCCCGAAACCCTGCAGATGATCGTCAGCGGCGGCCACCCCAAGGGTGATGTGTTTGCCGTGGCGCGCATTGCCGGCATCCAGGCTGCAAAGAAAACCAGCGATCTGATTCCCTTGTGCCATCCGCTGATGCTGACCGGCGTCAAGGTCGAACTCAGTGCCGAAGGCGACGATTCAGTGCGCATCGTGGCGCGCTGCAAGCTGTCCGGGCAGACCGGCGTCGAGATGGAGGCCCTGACCGCCGCCAGTGTCGCCGCGCTGACAATCTACGACATGTGCAAGGCCGTGGACCGCGGCATGACCATCGAAAGTGTGCGTCTGCTGGAGAAGGTTGGCGGCAAGAGCGGTCATTTCCAGGCGGAGCAGCCATGAACGTTACCGTGAAGTTTTTCGCCCGTTATCGTGAAACCCTGGGTCTGGACTCGGTGAAGGTTGAAGGCGATTTCGCCACCGTCGACGACGTCCGCGCACTGTTGGCCCAACGAGACGGTGCCGAGGTATTGAGCGAGCAAAATCTGATGTGCGCCCGCAACGAAGACCTATGTCAGCTCGACGAGCCGGTCAGCGAGGGCGATGAAGTGGCGTTCTTTCCGACTGTGACCGGAGGCTGAAGCATGGCCATCCGCGTGCAGTCCACCGCGTTCGACCCGGGTGCCGAAGTCAACGCCATGCACGATGCCAATGTCGGCGTGGGTGCAGTGGTGAGTTTTGTCGGTTACGTGCGCGATTTCAATGACGGCCTGGACGTCGCCGGGATGTTCCTCGAACACTATCCCGGCATGACCGAAAGAGCCTTGGGCAAGATTGCCATCGAGGCTGAACAGCGCTGGCCCTTGCTCAAGCTGGAAGTGCTGCACCGCATCGGCACCCTGGAGCCGGGCGAGCCGATTGTTTTCGTCGGCGCGGCCAGCGCCCATCGTCAGGCGGCCTTCGATGCCTGTGCCTTTGTCATGGATTACCTGAAAACCCGCGCACCGTTCTGGAAGAAAGAAAACACCAGCGATGGGCCGCGGTGGGTGGAAGGGCGTGACAGTGATCATGCGGCGGCGGATCGCTGGAAGCAGTAACTCCTGCGGCGTTCTCAAGTCAGCCTTCGCGAGCAAGCCCGCTCCCACAATGGGTTGTGTACGACACAGATCCAATGTGGGAGCGGGCTTGCTCGCGAAGGGACCATCTGACTCACCCAATACCTTGCAGAACCACCACCCGACCATCGGCCGGCACGGGCAGCATTTGCCTGATTGACGACCAATACATAAAAGTCCAAGATGGAATTATAAGTACAAAAAAGGTTTCCGCCCGTTTCAGCTCTTTCTTCTGTCTTGCCAAACCAACAACAACCGCGAGAAAACGAACATGAAGAAGTTCCCCCTCATCACCGGTCTGGCCCTGAGCCTGTTGGCGTGCAGTTCTGTGTTCGCCGCCGAGAAAACCCTGCGCATCGGCATCGAAGCCGCGTATCCACCGTTCGCTTCGAAAACCGACAAGGGCGAGATCGTCGGTTTCGACTACGACATCGGCAACGCGCTGTGCGCGCAGATGAAGGTCAAGTGTGTGTGGGTCGAAGGCGAGTTCGACGGTCTGATTCCTTCCCTGAAAGTGAAGAAAATCGACATGGCGCTGTCGTCCATGACCATCAATGAAGACCGCAAGAAGTCGGTGGACTTCACCCACAAGTACTATTTCACTTCGTCGCGCCTGGTGATGAAGGATGGCGCGGTGGTGGATGACCAGTACGCCAGCCTCAAGGGCAAGACCGTTGGCGTGCAGCGCGCCACCACCACTGACCGTTACGCCACCGAGGTGTTTGAGCCCAAGGGTATCAACGTCAAGCGCTACAGCAACAACGAAGAAATCTACATGGACCTGGCAGCCGGTCGCCTCGATGCGATTTTTGCCGACACGATTCCCCTCAATGACTTCCTGTCGATGCCGCGTGGCAAGGGTTACGCCTTTGTCGGGCCGGAGCTGAAAGATCCGAAGTATGTGGGCGAGGGTGCCGGGATTGCAGTGCGCAAGGGCAACACCGAGTTGGTCAGCGAGCTGAACACGGCCATCGACGGTATTCGCAGTAATGGCGAGTACCAGAAGATTTCCGAGAAGTACTTCAAGTCCGACATCTACGGCGACTGATAGTCCGCTTTCGCGAGCAAGCCCGCCCCCACATTGGTTCTGTGTCGTACACAACCCAGTGTGGGAGCGGGCTTGCTCGCGAAGAGGCCTGATCAGGCAGCACAAATCCCAGGGGTTTAGGCCTTCAATTCCTTCAAATGCTTGTACACCGTCGCCCGGCCCATGTTCAGTACATTGGCCACGTAGTTCGATGCGCTTTTGCCCTTGAACGCACCTTCGGCATGCAACGCCAGCACCAGCTCACGCTTGTGGTCGCGGGTCAGCAGATTCAGGCTCAACTGACGTTCGCGCAGCCAGGCGTGGAGGAAGGTGTTGATCCGTTCCTGCCAGTCATCGCGAAACAGTGAGTCCGGTTGCGGGATCAGCTTGGTTGGCGACAGGAACAGATCCAAAGCGGCCTTGGCATTCTCGAACAGTGAAATATTCAGGTTGATGCACAGCACTGCCAGCGGATGACCCTCGCTGTCGCGTAGCACCGTGCTGAGGCTGCGAATCTTCTGACCATCCCAGTTGAGCTTTTCGTACGGTCCGATGTTTCGTTCGCTGACATCGTCGCTGAGCATGTCTTCCAGCGCCGAGTCGTCGCCGATTTCGCGCTTGGACAGGTTGTTGGCGATGTAGTCGACCTTTTGCGTGCGCAGGTCGTGCAGCACCACTTCGGCGTGGGGAAAGAACAGCGTGGCGATGGCATCGGCGATCGCCCGGTAGTTATCCAGCGACGTGGTGTCCGGGGCCGAGTCTTTTTCGGGGGCGTTCATACAGTGGAACTCCAGGCAGCGTCAGCGCCCCATCAAAGGGGCGCTGAAAGTGTGCCGTAATCGTGGGGACACGTCACCTGAGGATCAGGATCAGCCGAGGCGGGCGGGGGAGAGCATTTCGGCATTCAGGCCGAAGCGGCCGAGCGACTCGGGCAACGCTGCGCCGCGTACCAGTGCCGCGCTGGCCTGGCCCATGGCGGGCGAGGTCTGGATGCCATAACCGCCTTGTGCCGCGACCCAGAACAACCCCGGCACCTGTGGATCGAAACCGGACAGCAAGTCGCCGTCGCTGACGAAGCTGCGCAGACCGGCCCAGGTCCGGGTCGGGCGGCGAATGCTCAGGGTGGTGGCTTCTTCGATCTGGTAGATGCCCATGGCAATGTCCAGCTCTTCGGGCTGCACGTCGTGGGGTTCCACCGGGTCGGCGTTGGCCGGCGAGCCGAGGAACATTCCGGCGTCGGGTTTCATGTAGAAGGATTCGTCGAGGCTGACCAGCATCGGCCAATGGTGGATGTCCACGCCTTCGGGGCCGGCGAAGATGAACGCGGCACGGCGTTTTGGTTGCAGCCCCAGCGGCTTCGCGCCAGCCAGTTCGCCGATCTTGTCGGCCCAGGCACCGGCGGCGTTGATGATGATCGGCGCGCTGAACGTCTGGCTGTTGGTCTGAACGTGCCATGTGCCTTGGTTATCGCGGCTCAGGCTGACCACTTCGCTGTCGGTATGCACTTCGCCCTGGTTGCGACGGATACCGCGCAAATAGCCCTGGTGCAGGGCATCGGTGTCAATGTCGCTGGCGGTCGGATCGTAGATGGCGCCGTGGACTTTTTCCCGGCGCAGGATCGGCACCAATGCGCAGGCCTCGTCGACGCCGAGCAATTGCATCTCCGGCACCGTGGTTTTGGCGCTCTGGTATTGCCTGTTCAGTTCGTCCGGGTCACCGGTCAAGTCCACGGTCATTTCGCCACGTGGAGTCAGCAGCGGGTGCTCGCAGAAACCGCTGGGCGGATTGTCGAAAAAGTCCCGGCTGGCCAGGGTCAATGCCCGCACTTGCGGGGTGCCGTAGGCCGCGGTGTACAGCGCCGCCGAACGACCGGTGGAGTGATAGGCCGGATGGGATTCGCGTTCGAGCACAATCACGCGGCCATGCTGCGACAACCAGAAACCGGTGGAGGCACCGGCAATACCGCCGCCGATGATGATGAAATCTGCCTGGCTCATGAACGTCTCCTGTGAAGCGCGATGCCGAAATTGTAGTGATCCCCTGTGGGAGCGGGCTTGCTCGCGAATAGGGTCTGACATTCACCTACGATGGCGACTGACAAACCGCTTTCGCTGGCAAGCCAGCTCCTACAGGGTTGTGGTGTCAGTGCGGCAGGCGGTAGATGGCATTGGCCAGCGCAATGTCTTCCAGGCCGAGGCCGATGGAGCGGAAAAACACGTGGCGATCGTAATCCGGGCGCTGGACTTTTTCGCTGAGCAGGTCGGGCAGGTCGCCGACAATCGCGCTCTTGTCCCAACCGTGCTGCTCGGTGGCGATCAGCATTTCACCGGCCGCGCCCGGGGTGGTCAGGCGATAGTCGCAGAACACCTGCATGTCATTGAGGCTTTGCGGCGGCACTTCGTGGGCACGCGGGGCGTTGGTGCTGATGGAGGTGATCAGCGCCGGTTTGTGCAAGCTCGATGGATCGATCACCGGACCGGCGGATGAGGTGCAGAGCATGATGACGTCGGCGTCCTGAATGGCGGTTTCGCGACTGTCGACGATGTTCAGGCGTGGCTCGATGTTTTTCAGCAGGCTCACGGTCTCGGCATCATCGCTCAGGCTCGGCGAGTACAGGTTGATGCTCTGCCAGTTGCGCAGGCCTTTCACGTAATTCAGGTGCGCCTGCGCCACTTTACCGCTGCCGATGATGGCCAGGCGATTGGCCCTGAGCGGCGCGAGAGCATCGACCGCCACCGCCGTAGTCGCTGCGGTGCGTGCCGTGGTCAATTCGCCTGCATCGCACAGCAACAGCGGCTGGCCGCTCTGCATCGACATCAACAGTGTCCACGCCGTCACCAACGGTCCCTGTTCACGGACGATGTACGGCGACGTTTTGATCCCGTATACGCCGTCTTCGGCCAGCACACCCAGGTAGTTGATGAAGTCGCCGGCGCCCTGGGGAAACTCCACCAGTTGTTGTGCCGGTTGCACGGCTTGCCCGGCCGCCAGGTCACGGAACATTTGGCGCAGGATCTGCGGCACGTCGACCTGCGCCAGCAACTCGCGAGCTTGGTGTTGGTTGATCACTTGGGGCGTACTGGACATGGTCGGCTCCGGGACTGAAGGTAAACTAATTTGTCCATTATGGACTTTTAGTTTTATCTAACAATATCCGGGCGAAAAAAAAGCGCAGTCCGTTTCCGGCTGCGCTTGTCTTTTCAGCGTCGTTTAGTGCGGACGCTTGCGCTCCACAGCCCGCAACAAGTGGGTCGGTGGTGTTTCACAGCTGATCTTGCGACCCAGCTTTTCTTCGATGGACGGTAGCTGATAGGAGTCATCTTCACCGGCAAAGCTGATGGACACACCGTCGGCACCGGCACGCCCGGTCCGTCCGATGCGGTGCACGTAGTCGTCCGGCACTTCCGGCAGGGTGAAGTTGATCACGTGGCTGATGCCGTCGATGTGAATACCGCGACCGGCTACGTCGGTGGCGACCAGGACGCGGATCTTGCCTTCGCGGAAACCTTCCAGGGTCTTGATGCGCTTGTGCTGCGGCACGTCGCCGGACAGTTGCGCGGCATTGATGCCGTCGCGGACCAGGCGTTCTTCGATGCGCCGCACTTCATCCTTGCGGTTGGCGAAGACGATCACCCGCTCCCAACCATTGTCGTTGACCAGGTTGTAGAGCAGTTTGTATTTGTCGGCACCGGCCACCGCGTAGATGTGCTGTTCGACGTTTTCGTTGGCCACGTTCTGCGACTCGATCTCGACGATCGACGGGTCGGTGGTCCATTGCTTGGCCAGGTTCATCACGTCTTCGGTGAAGGTCGCGGAGAACAGCAGTGTCTGACGCTCGGACTTCGGCGGCGTCTGGCGAATGATCTGGCGCACTTGCGGGATGAAGCCCATGTCGAGCATGCGGTCGGCTTCGTCCAGCACCATCACTTCGACCATGTCCAGATGCACGTCGCCGCGCTGGTTGAAGTCCAGCAGGCGGCCCGGTGTGGCCACGAGGATGTCGCAGTGGCGGGCTTCGAGGTGCTTGAGCTGCTTGTCGAAGTCCATGCCGCCGACGAAGGTCATGACGTTGAGGCCGGTGTACTTGGTCAGGTCGGCGGCGTCCTTGGCGATCTGCACCACCAGTTCCCGGGTCGGCGCGATGATCAGCGCCCGTGGCTCACCCATGTAGCGCTCTTTCGGCGGCGGGGTTTGCAGCAACTGGGTGATGATCGAGATCAGGAACGCAGCGGTTTTGCCGGTACCGGTCTGGGCGCGGCCGATGGCGTCTTTGCCGGCGAGGGTGAAGCCCAGCACCTGGGCCTGGATCGGCGTGCAATACGGGAAGCCCAGGTCGTGGATGGCATGCATCAGTTCAGGGGCGAGCTTGAAATCGTGGAAGCGGGTTTTGCCTTCCTGGGGCTCGACAACGAAGTCTTCGAGTTTCCATGGGATGACCGGCGCCTTGGGCTTGGGTTCGCGGCGCGGTTTGGCGGGTTTCGGCGTTTCGCTGTGTGGCTGTTCCGGGGCTGTTACTTCCGCAGGCTGGGCAGCTTTTGCGGTCTTCGGCTCATGCTTGGGTGCAGCAGCGGGGGCGGCCCGTTCAGGCTGATTACCGTCGGTGCGGTGGCTGGGAGCGTGAGACGCAGCGCTGGGAACTGGCGCGAGTTGCTCAGTCTCGCTTTTACCGAACATTTTCTTGAGTGCTTTGAGCACGGTCATCTCATCAATTGGTTAAGGAATGTACGCCGGCCAGTGTAATGCAAGAATCGGGCGCGGCGTAGTGGGATGGATCAAAGGGGCCTTTTAAACAAAGAAAGGAACCTGGATGCTTAACGCAAACGCTCGGTGAGCCAGGTGCCGATGTCGCGAATTTCTTCGGGTAACACTTCGTGGCCCATTGGGTATTCCTGCCATGTCACGGTGACACCACGCTGTTTCAAATGCTCGTAGGCGCTGCGTCCCATCGAGTTTTGCACCACATCGTCATATTGGCCGTGCATCGACAGTACCGGAATGCGCTGCTGGCTGGCCGACAGTTCCAGTTCATTGCTGAAGGTTGGTGCATAAGTAGAAAGGGCAACGATGCCACCCAGTGGTCCCTGCCATTTCAGAAAAGCGGTGTGGAAAACCACCGCACCACCCTGTGAAAAACCAGCCAGGAAAATCCGCGAGGCGTCTATTCCGCTGGCTCGCTGCGCCTCAATCAATTCGATGATCCAGTTCGCGGACTCTTCAAGTTGTTCGCGATTGATCGCGCGCGCCGGGCTCATGGCCAATATGTCGTACCAACTTGGCATCTCGTAACCGCCATTGATGGTCACGGCGCGGCTCGGTGCCTGGGGCAAAACGAAGCGGGTGCTCAGCAGGCTTTCCTGTAGCGCTTCGGCCACCGGCAGGAAGTCATAGCGGTCGGCGCCCAGGCCATGCAGCCAGATGACGCAGGCGTCTGCGGTCTTGACGGGTTCAAGAATCAAGGGGTTGGTCATGGCTGCTCCAATGTTGTGCGCGCGCGCTCATTAAGTGCGTGATCCAAGTGCGCGTCTGGTTGATCCGTTAAGAAGATGTCGCAAGCGTACAAGTTTTGCTATTGACCTGCTGCTGAACCGCTTTAGTAGGCGGTGTGGTACGAGCTTTGCTATGGGGAAACGGTGCAACCCATCTCGCGCCCGGCGGTAACACTATCAGTGTACTGCCGACTGTGGGATAGCAATGAATCCGGTGATGGATGTTCGCCAATGGCCGCTACGGGGCTTCGCGAACGTGAAAGGGCTACAGCCCGTTCGGCCGACTGGTGAGAGTGAGTTTTCCATGATGTGGATTTTCTCCTACTAGACTCAAAGCTAACGTCTTACGTCGGTTGACCCCAAAACAAGCCAACACGGGTCAACTACGCCTCAAAAGGGTGCGACAGGACTCACGCTCCGACACAACAAGAGCAAAACTGGAGGTTTGAATGAAGATGTTGAAATCCACCCTGGCTATCGTGACTGCAGCCGCGGTACTCGGTGTCAGCGGGTTTGCCCAGGCGGGCGCAACCCTGGATGCAGTGATGAAGAAAGGTTTCGTGCAGTGTGGCGTCAGCGATGGCTTGCCAGGCTTCTCGGTTCCGGATTCCACCGGCAAAATCGTAGGTATCGATGCTGACTACTGCCGTGCAGTAGCGGCTGCCGTCTTCGGCGACGCGACCAAGGTCAAGTTCAGCCAGTTGAACGCCAAGGAGCGCTTCACCGCGCTGCAATCCGGCGAAATCGACATTCTGTCGCGCAACACCACCATGACCAGCTCCCGTGACGCGGGCATGGGCCTGAAATTTCCTGGTTTCATCACTTACTACGACGGCATCGGCTTCCTGGTAAACAACAAGCTGGGCGTGAAAAGCGCTAAAGAGCTGGACGGCGCGACCATCTGCATCCAGGCCGGTACCACCACCGAACTGAACGTTTCCGACTACTTCCGCGGCAACGGCCTGAAGTACACCCCGATCACGTTCGACACCTCCGACGAGAGCGCCAAGTCGCTGGAATCCGGTCGTTGCGACGTACTGACCTCCGACAAATCCCAGCTGTTCGCCCAGCGCAGCAAGCTGGCTTCGCCGAAGGACTACGTGGTTCTGCCGGAAACCATTTCCAAGGAGCCCCTGGGCCCGGTCGTGCGTAATGGTGACGACGAGTGGCTGGCTATCGTGCGCTGGACTGGCTACGCCATGCTCAACGCTGAAGAAGCCGGCATCACTTCGAAGAACGTAGAAGCCGAAGCCAAGGGCACCAAGAACCCTGACGTTGCCCGTCTGCTGGGTACCGACGGTGAATACGGCAAAGACCTGAAAGTGAAGAAAGACTGGGTCGTGCAGATCGTCAAACAAGTCG
The DNA here is from genome assembly GCF_059422645.1 of Pseudomonas sp. GW821-FHT01C01. Lineage (NCBI taxonomy): Bacteria > Pseudomonadati > Pseudomonadota > Gammaproteobacteria > Pseudomonadales > Pseudomonadaceae > Pseudomonas > Pseudomonas sp. GW821-FHT01C01. Next base: position 12,295 of record NZ_JBWKXF010000008.1, read on the forward strand.
GCAACTACGGCGAAGTGTTCGACAAAAACCTCGGCAAGAGCACTCCGCTGGAAATCGACCGCGGGCTGAACGCTCTGTGGAACGCTGGCGGCATTCAATACGCACCACCAGTGCGCTGATGGTTCTATCACCCGGTGGGCCAACCACCGGGTGATGTTCTGTTCCATTATTTCCGGGGCACTTCATGCAAAATTCAATCGGCGCACCAAAGCAGAGGCTCAGCCTCAGCGATCCACGAGTGCGTGCGTGGGTATTCCAGATCATCACGATTATCGGGGTGGTCTCGCTGGGCTGGTTTCTGTTCGACAACACGCAAACCAACCTTCAGCACCGGGGCATTACCTCCGGTTTCGACTTTCTTGAGCGCAGTGCCGGTTTCGGTATCGCCCAGCACCTGATCGACTACACCGAAGCGGACACTTACGCCCGGGTGTTTGTCATCGGCCTGCTCAATACCTTGCTGGTGACCTTCATCGGCGTGATCCTGGCGACGATCCTGGGGTTCATCGTCGGTGTGGCACGGCTGTCGAAGAACTGGATCATCGCCAAGTTGGCGACGGTGTACGTGGAAGTCTTCCGCAACATCCCGCCGCTGCTGCAGATCCTGTTCTGGTACTTCGCGGTGTTCCTGACCATGCCGGGGCCGCGCAACAGCCATAATTTCGGCGATACCTTCTTCGTCAGCAGCCGTGGCCTGAACATGCCGGCGGCGTTGATGGCGGACGGCTTCTGGCCGTTTGTAATCAGCATCGTCGTGGCCATCGTTGCCATCGTGCTGATGAGCCGCTGGGCCACCAAGCGCTTCGAAGAAACCGGTGTGCCGTTCCACAAGTTCTGGACCGGCCTGGCGTTGTTCCTGGTGATCCCGGCCTTGTGCGCACTGATCTTCGGTGCACCGCTGCATTGGGAAATGCCGAAGCTGCAAGGCTTCAACTTCATCGGCGGCTGGGTACTGATCCCGGAACTGCTGGCGCTGACGCTGGCCCTGACCGTTTACACCGCGGCGTTCATCGCCGAGATCGTACGTTCGGGCATCAAGTCAGTCAGCCATGGTCAGACCGAAGCGGCGCATTCGCTTGGCCTGCGCAACGGCCCGACCCTGCGCAAGGTGATCATCCCGCAAGCGCTGCGCGTGATCATTCCACCGCTGACCAGCCAATACCTGAACCTGGCGAAGAACTCCTCGCTGGCGGCCGGTATCGGTTATCCGGAAATGGTCTCGCTGTTTGCCGGTACGGTGCTGAACCAGACCGGTCAGGCGATCGAGGTGATTGCCATCACCATGAGCGTGTACCTGGCGATCAGTATCAGCATTTCCATGCTGATGAACTGGTACAACAAGCGCATTGCGCTGATCGAGCGGTAAGGAATAGCGCATGAGTACTCATACTTTCAAACCTGACATGCCTCCACCGGGCCGCAGCATCGGTGTGGTGGCGTGGATGCGCGCGAACATGTTCTCCAGCTGGCTCAACACCCTGCTGACCCTGTTTGCGTTCTACCTCATCTACCTGGTGGTGCCGCCGATCCTGCAGTGGGCCATCCTCGACGCCAACTGGGTGGGCACGACCCGCGCCGACTGCACCAAGGACGGAGCTTGCTGGGTGTTCATCCAGCAGCGTTTCGGCCAGTTCATGTATGGCTACTACCCGCCGGAACTGCGCTGGCGCGTGGACCTGACGGTGTGGCTGGCGGTCATCGGCGTGGCGCCGTTGTTCATCTCGCGCTTCCACCATAAAGCGGTGCACGGGCTGGGCTTCCTGGTGTTGTACCCGATCATTGCCTACTTCCTGTTGCATGGCGGCATTTTCGGCCTGACCAACGTGGCGACCAGCCAGTGGGGCGGCCTGATGCTGACCCTGGTCATCGCCACCGTCGGTATTGCCGGTGCGCTGCCGCTGGGGATTGTCCTGGCCCTGGGCCGTCGTTCGAACCTGCCGGCGATTCGGGTGGTCTGCGTGACCTTCATCGAGTTCTGGCGCGGTGTGCCGTTGATCACGGTGCTGTTCATGTCCTCGGTGATGCTGCCGCTGTTCCTGCCCGAAGGCATGAACTTCGACAAGCTGCTGCGGGCGCTGATCGGCGTGATCCTGTTCCAGTCGGCCTACGTTGCCGAAGTGGTGCGCGGTGGCCTGCAAGCGATTCCCAAAGGTCAGTACGAAGCGGCGTCAGCGATGGGGCTGGGCTACTGGCGCAGCATGGGCCTGGTGATTCTGCCGCAAGCCCTGAAGCTGGTGATCCCCGGCATCGTTAACACCTTCATTGCGCTGTTCAAGGACACTAGCCTTGTGATCATCATCGGCCTGTTCGACCTGCTCAACAGTGTCAAGCAAGCCGCCGCCGACCCGAAATGGCTGGGCATGGCGACTGAAGGCTATGTGTTCGCCGCCCTGGTGTTCTGGATTTTCTGTTTTGGTATGTCGCGCTATTCCATGCATCTGGAACGCAAGCTCGACACTGGCCACAAGCGCTAAGTCGCTACCTAATTTAGGAAGTTTTGTGATGAGCGAAGCAATCAAACAGCCTGTGAGCCCTGAAGGCATTATTCAGATGCAGGGCGTGAACAAGTGGTACGGCCAGTTTCACGTACTCAAGGACATCAACCTCAACGTCAAGCAGGGCGAGCGAATCGTCCTGTGCGGCCCGTCGGGTTCCGGCAAGTCCACCACCATCCGCTGCCTCAACCGTCTGGAAGAACACCAGCAGGGTCGCATCGTGGTCGATGGCGTGGAACTGACCAACGACCTCAAGCAGATCGAAGCGATCCGTCGTGAAGTCGGCATGGTGTTCCAGCACTTCAACCTGTTCCCGCACCTGACCATTTTGCAGAACTGCACCCTGGCGCCGATGTGGGTACGCAAGATGCCCAAGCGCAAGGCCGAGGAAATCGCCATGCACTACCTGGAGCGCGTACGCATTCCGGAGCAGGCACACAAGTACCCGGGGCAACTGTCCGGTGGCCAGCAACAGCGTGTGGCGATTGCCCGTGCACTGTGCATGAAGCCGAAAATCATGCTGTTCGACGAGCCGACTTCGGCACTCGACCCAGAGATGGTGAAAGAGGTGCTGGACACCATGATCGGCTTGGCCGAAGACGGCATGACCATGCTCTGTGTGACCCACGAAATGGGCTTCGCCCGCACCGTGGCCAACCGCGTGATCTTCATGGACAAGGGCGAAATCGTCGAACAGGCCGCGCCAAACGACTTCTTCGACAAACCGCAGAACGAGCGCACCAAGCTGTTCCTGAGCCAGATTTTGCATTGATCGGATTCAGCCAGTGAAATAAACCCGGACTTGTTCCGGGTTTATTTTTGCCTGTAGGAGCGAGCTCGCTCGCGATGGACGTCAACGATAACGCTGGGTGCCTGATACCCCGCGGCGTTCTCGATTCCATCGCGAGCAAGCTCGCTCCTACAAGGGCTGTTGCCGTTCTGGCATATGTTGACTAACATGTCAGAAAATTCATCCGATGATTGGATGAGAGGGCGAATTCAATGTCAGAAATTTCTCCACTAGTTAAACGATCTCTGGTCGATCAGGCCCTGGACCAATTGCGCCTGCGCATCAACCAGGGTGTCTGGGTGGTCGGGCAGCGCTTGCCCACCGAGCCCGAGCTGTCCGCCGAGCTGGGCATCAGCCGTAACACCGTGCGCGAAGCCATGCGTGTGTTGGCGTTTTCCGGGTTGATCGAGATCCGTCAGGGCGACGGCAGTTACCTGCGGGCAGTGATCGATCCGCTGGACACGCTCAAGGCGTTGTCCCGTTGTTCTCTTGAGCAGGCGCGGGAAACCCGGCACATCCTTGAAGTCGAGGCCATCGGTCTGGCTGCATTGCGCCGTACCGATGAGGATCTGGTGGCGTTACGCGAGGCGCTGGGAGTCAGCGGCAGCCATTACCACGGCGATCTCGACACCTATATCGCCTGCGACCTGGTGTTCCATCGTCGGCTGGTGGACGCCGCGCACAACCCAACCCTCAGCGAGTTGTATCGCTATTTTTCAAGCATCGTCGGCGCGCAATTGCGCCAGACGCTGAGCATCGTCCCGCGCCGTCAGGAAGTGTTCGACCTGCATATCGAGTTGCTCGATGCCGTGGAACAACGTGATCCGGAGCGGGCCAAAGCCCTGTCGAGGCAGTTGATCAATGAACCTTGAAACTGAGAAATCCATACACCGCAGTGATTTATCCACAGCCTCAAAACGCGTGGCAGAGCTGGAAGAATTGCTGATCGACGCCGAGGTCGATGATGAGCAGGTCCAGCAAGCTCACCCGGTTTTACGCCGGCCCTGGCTGTTGCTGATGGGCCTGATTCTGGTGGCCTTGAACCTGCGCCCGGCATTGTCGAGCATGGCGCCGATGCTCAGCGACGTGTCGAAGTCCCTCGGTTTGTCGGCGTCCCAAGCCGGTTTGCTGACGACTTTACCGGTGCTGTGCCTTGGCCTGTTCGCACCATTGGCGCCGTTGCTGGCGCGGCGTTTCGGCGCCGAGCGGGTGGTACTGGGGATTCTCCTGACCCTGGCGGGCGGGATCATCCTGCGCAGTTCCTTCGGCGAGATCGGCTTGTTTGCCGGCAGTGTGTTGGCCGGCGCCAGTATTGGTGTGATCGGCGTGTTGCTACCGGGCATCGTCAAACGCGACTTCGCCAAGCAGGCCGGGACCATGACCGGCGTCTACACCATGGCCCTGTGCCTCGGCGCGGCGATGGCGGCAGGGGCGACCGTGCCGCTTAGTGAACATTTTGACAACAGCTGGGCAATGGGCCTTGGCTTTTGGGTTATCCCGGCGCTAGCGGCAGCAGTGTTCTGGCTGCCGCAAGTCGGCCAGAAACACGGTGCGCATCATGTCGCCTACCGCGTCCGGGGATTATTGCGTGACCCGCTGGCCTGGCAGGTGACCTTGTACATGGGCCTGCAATCGTCTCTGGCCTACATCGTGTTTGGCTGGTTGCCGTCGATTCTGATCGGTCGCGGCCTGACCCCGACCCAGGCCGGGCTGGTGCTGTCTGGCTCGGTGATCGTGCAACTGGTCAGCTCGCTCGCGGCGCCATGGTTGGCAACTCGCGGCAAGGACCAGCGGCTGGCGATTGTGATTGTGATGGCGCTGACCCTCGGTGGCTTGTTCGGTTGCCTGTATGCGCCGATCGAAGGCTTGTGGGGCTGGGCAATTGTGCTGGGTCTGGGGCAGGGCGCCACGTTCAGCCTGGCGTTGACCCTGATCGTGCTGCGCTCGCGGGATTCCCACGTGGCGGCGAACCTGTCGAGCATGGCCCAGGGTTTCGGTTACACCCTGGCGTCGATGGGGCCGTTCGCGGTCGGTATCGTGCATGACTGGACCGGCGGCTGGACCGCCGTGGGCTGGATCTTCGGCGTCATCGGCCTTGGCGCGATCATCGCCGGTCTCGGTGCTGGACGTGCGCTGTACGTGCAGGTGGTCAGCGAGAAAATCTGAGCGTGACGAGGCGCTACAAATGCAACACCTCCAGGGTTGCCGAACCGTCGAGCAACACGTCGGTGCTCCAGGCCCGGCCCTCGGTGGTGGAGTCGGTGCGATAGACCTGCGGCAGCGCATCCACCACGGTGCTGGCTGGATCGAAATGCAACGAATACGAAAACCGGCTGTGCGGTGTGTGAGTGGTTATTGCGGGGATATGTAAGGTTTTCTTTTGGGGTGCGGTAAGGGAGTCGTTCGCCTCTGTAGTTCTATGCGCTGTGCGATGTAGGAGTTTTCTTTTTGTTTGTCGAGTAAAAATGCCAGCCCCTTGAATCCATTGAAAAAAACGGGAAACGAGGCTTTTGCGTGGTGTTGTCGGGGGCGTTGAACAGCGTTATTTTTCGCGCCTTTCCAGCCACAAGCAGGAGGTAGCCCACAATGCGCGTCGTAATTGCTGACGACCATTCCGTCGTTCGGGTCGGGTTACGGATACTCATCAATACCAGCAGGCAATGCGTAATCGTCGGGGAAGCCGATGGAGCGGACAGTCTGATGGAGGTTCTTTCAAGTACGCCTTGTGATCTGCTGATCACCGACTTCTCCATGCCTGGCGGACAGCAGGCCGATGGCTTGAAGATGCTGAGTGCGATTCAGCGTCACCACCCTGCAATGCCGATCATTCTGGTGACGATGTTTACCAACGTCGTGACGGTAAGGGCAACGCTGGCGCAAGGGGTGATGGCAATCGTCGCCAAGACTGCGTCGGCGACCGAACTGCCCCTGGCAATTAACGCGGTGGGGCAGGGACGACGCTACATCAGTGAGTCCCTGGGTACACTGCTGGCCAGCACTCAGATGCCCGAATCGTCTTTGTCAGCCAAAGAGCATGAGGTGGTACGAATGCTGGCCAACGGCATGACCGTCAGTGAAATCGCCAGTCATTTCAAGCGCAGTGTGTCGACCATCAGTAAACAGAAAACCATGGCCATGCGCCGGTTGGGTATTGCCACGGATATCGACCTCTACTCCTACGCCCGTGACAATGGAATGATGTCGTTCTAGCTACCTGTTGAGTAAACAGTTGCGATATTTTCGTGGCGAATGCCGATAGTGTTCGATGCATTTGCCGACTATTGTGCAGGCAATCTTTCAAAGTCATTTTGCACAACAGGGAGTCTGCCCATGAGTGATGCCAACAGCGCATTGATCACCCGCTTCTACCAGGCCTTCCAGCGGCTGGATGCCGAGGCCATGAGCGCCTGTTATACCGACGATGTGGTGTTCAGTGATCCAGCGTTCGGCGAGCTTCGCGGGCGTGATGCCGGTGATATGTGGCGCATGCTCACCACCCGCGCCAAGGATTTCTCGCTGACCTTCGATAACGTTCGCACCGACGAGCGTAGCGGTGGTGCCCATTGGGTAGCGACCTACCTGTTCAGCCAGACCGGCAACACCGTGGTCAACGATATCCAGGCGCGCTTCGTCTTTCGCGACGGCAAAATTTGCGAGCATCACGACAGTTTCAACCTGTGGACCTGGTCGCGTCAGGCCCTGGGTTTCAAAGGTCTGCTGCTGGGCTGGACACCGCTGGTACACAACGCCGTTCGCGCCCAGGCATTGAAGGGGCTGAAGGCATTTCAGGCCGGTCGCTGATAAGATCGCGGCTTGTTTCCTTTCAAGCCTTGATCGTTCCGTGACCACCCCAAGCGAGTCTCCCGTCAGCAAGTCCTGGTTCGTCTACCTCGTTCGCGCGGCCAATGGTTCGCTGTATTGCGGGGTCAGCGATGATCCCGTGCGCCGCTTCGCCAAGCATCAAAGTGGCAAGGGGGCACGGTTCTTTCTTTCCAGCCCGGCCATGGCGCTGGTCTACACCGAACTTTGTCGCGACAAAAGCGATGCGCTGCGCCAGGAACGGCTGATCAAGAAACTGCGCAAAAGTGCCAAGGAATGTCTGGTCGCGTCTTATCAATCTGGCTGATTGGTTCCCATCAGGCACATCTGTAGGCTGCCAACCGATTGCGCGCTAAGCTGCTGACTCCTATTTTGTGCGGCGGAGCCGAGCATGTCCGAGTTGATTCTGCATCATTACCCGACGTCCCCCTTCGCCGAAAAGGCCCGGCTGTTGCTGGGTTTCAAAGGACTATCCTGGCGCTCGGTGAAGATCTCGCCGGTGATGCCCAAACCCGATCTGACCGCGCTGACTGGCGGCTATCGCAAGACCCCGGTGTTGCAGATCGGCGCGGATATCTATTGCGATACGGCACTGATTGCCCGTCGCCTGGAGCAGGAAAAAGCTCTGCCGGCGTTTTTCCCGGAAGGTCAGGAAATGATCACCGCGTCGTTTGCAGCCTGGGCCGATTCGGTGGTGTTCCAGCATGCGGTCAGCCTGGTATTCCAGCCGGAATCGATAGCGGTGCGCTTTGGCAATTTGTCGCCGGAAGTGATCAAGGGGTTTATGGCCGATCGTGCCGGTTTTTTCAGTGGCGGTAGCGCGACAAAACTGTCCACCGAACAGGCCAGACATCAGTGGCCAACCCTCATGTCGCGCCTGGAGCAACAGTTGCAGCGCGAAGAAGGCGATTACCTGTTTGGCGAGCCGTCGATTGCCGACTTCGCCTTGGCTCATTCGCTGTGGTTTCTCAAGGCGACGCCGGTCACGGCCCCGTTGGTCGATGCTTATCCGGCGGTCAGTGCGTGGCATTCAAGGGTGTTGGGGTTCGGCCATGGTGCGTCCAGTGAAATGACGTCCGAAGAGGCGCTGGAGGTGGCACGCAGGTCCACGCCAGCGGCATTGCCGGATGAGCAGTTCGTCGATCCCAACGGGTTCACGGCGGGTCAGCAGGTGGTGATCGCCGCCACGGACTACGGCGTTGATCCGGTCGCGGGAGAGCTGCTGTTCGCCGGCAGTGAAGAATTGATCGTACGGCGCAAGGACGAGCGTGGCGGTGTGGTGCATGTGCACTTTCCGCGGTTTGGTTTCCGTATCGAAGCCATCTGAGCGCTGTAGGAGCGAGCTTGCTCGCGAAGATCGTGAACGATAACGCGTGAAACCGGACGCCCAGCGGCGCCCATGGTTTTTTCGCGAGCAAGCTCGCTCCTACAGGGTTACTTCAACGCGGCCAGAATCGCATCCGGGTCATACCCGCGAATCAGGATTCCGTTCACGTCGATGATCGGAATCCCGCCGCCACCCAAGGCCACATAGTCCTTGCGCGCGACGGCATCTTTCTCGATATCGAACTCCCTGTACGGAATGCCTTTCTGATCGAGAAAGCGCCGGGTCAGCTTGCAGTAGCCACACCATTCGGTGGCGTAGAGCACGACATTGGCCGTGGCCTGCGTCTGCGCAGGCAGCACTTGCGATGGATTGAACACCCGCTCGATCTTGCCCCAGTTCTGATAAACCACGACCACCAGCAGGATCAGCAGGAATTTTTTCAGTACACCGCCGAGCATCAGTTGCGACGCTTCAGCTGATCGGTGAGCGAAGTGGGCAGGCCCTTGATGATCAATGTGCCGGCTTCTTCGTCGTACTCGATCTTCGAACCCAACAGGTGCGCTTCGAAACTGATCGACAGGCCTTCGGCGCGGCCAGTGAATCGGCGGAACTGGTTCAGGGTGCGTTTATCAGCCGGGATCTCCGGCGAGAGGCCGTAGTCCTTATTACGGATATGATCGTAGAAGGCTTTCGGGCGCTCTTCGTCGATCAGCCCCGACAATTCTTCCAGGCCCATTGGCTCACCGAGTTTGGCCTGGCTGCTGGCGTAATCCACCAGGGTCTTGGTTTTTTCGCGGGCGTCGTCTTCCGGCAGGTCCTCGCTTTCGACGAAGTCACTGAAGGCCTTGAGCAGGGTGCGGGTTTCACCCGGGCCGTCGACGCCTTCCTGGCAGCCGATGAAGTCGCGGAAATACTCTGAGACCTTTTTGCCGTTCTTGCCTTTGATGAATGATATGTACTGCTTGGACTGCTTGTTGTTCTGCCACTCGGAAACGTTGATCCGCGCGGCCAGGTGCAGTTGGCCAAGGTCGAGGTGACGGGACGGCGTCACGTCCAGTTCGTCGGTCACCGCCACGCCTTCGCTGTGGTGCAGCAGGGCGATGGCCAGGTAGTCGGTCATGCCTTGCTGATAGTGGGCGAACAGTACGTGGCCGCCGACCGACAGGTTCGATTCTTCCATCAGTTTTTGCAGATGCTCGACCGCCACACGGCTGAACGCGGTGAAATCCTGGCCGCCCTCGAGATACTCCTTCAGCCAGCCGCTGAACGGGAATGCGCCGGATTCCGGATGGAACAGGCCCCAGGCTTTACCCTGTTTGGCGTTATAGCTTTCATTGAGGTCGGCAAGCATGTTCTCGATGGCCGCGGACTCAGGCAGTTCTTCGTTGCGGGCATGCAGAACTGCGGGTGTGCCGTCGGGTTTTTTGTCGATCAGGTGGACGATGCAATGACGGATCGGCATGGGCTTCTCGGCTGAATGAGGAGAGGAGGGCGTGCTCCCCGAAAAAGCGCCCAGTGTACCGCAACCACTGGTTTTGGCGCGGTGTGAAGGGCAATTGACGGGCGACCGGCGGCGCTTATGCGTTTTTTTCCGGTTTTAGCGCAATAAAGCTGACCAAATGGGTAGCTAGAGGCGGATATTTCCACGCCTGTGTGCTAGCTTTGCCCGGTCTTGCGCGAAGTCACTGCGTTAAGCGTGCAGTCAGCATTTGTCAGGTCGAACCAAACCCTGATTTCGGTATCTATAACCCCGATCCCGAGGTTATTTGGCCGAGGGTGCCAGATCCAGAAGATCGGGCTCGATGGCTGACATTGCACTCTGCAATCCATATGAATTTGATAGGGAAGGAACACTAAATGGCTCTTACTAAAGACCAACTGATCGCCGACATCGCTGAAGCTATCGACGCGCCGAAAACCACCGCGCGTAACGCTCTGGACCAACTGGGCCAAATCGTTGCCGATCAGCTGGAAAACGGCGGCGAAATCACTCTGCCAGGTATCGGCAAACTGAAAGTGACTGAGCGCCCTGCCCGTACTGGCCGTAACCCTTCGACTGGCGCTGCCATCGAAATCGCTGCAAAGAAAGTGATCAAGCTGGTTGTGGCCAAGGGCCTGACCGACGCTGTCAACAAGTAAGACTTGTTGAAAAAAAACCGTGCACCGGAGCGATCCGGGCACGGTTTTTTTGTGCCTGCTACAACGATTTACGCAAGGAAAATCGCTGCAACATTCTGTTATTGCGGTGAAGCCTTGACCCAGCGCGCCTGACGCCAGGCTTGTTGCTGCGCTTTGGTCTGGAACGTCCAGGCGACGAAGCGGCTCTGCTTCTGGCCCTGACCCATTTCCACCACCTGACTGTCCAGTGCGCCGGCCTTGTTCAGGGCTGCCTGGATTGCCGGCAGGTTCGACGCCTTTGACACCAGCGTGCTGAACCACAGCACTTGTTGCGCCACCTGCACGCTCTCGCTGACCAGTTGCGTGACGAAACGCACCTCCCCGCCCTCACACCACAATTCCGCCGCTTGTCCGCCGAAGTTCAGCACCGGCAGCTTGCGTTTCGGATCCGCTTTGCCCAGGGCGCGCCATTTGCGTGTACTGCCCCGTGTGGCCTCGTCCAGCGACGCGTGGAACGGCGGGTTGCACATCGTCAGGTCAAAGCGTTCGGCACTCTCCAGCAGGCCTGTGAGGATCTGCTTGGGGTTGCTCTGTTGACGGACCTGTATGGCTTTGTTCAGACCGTTTGACGCAATGATTGCCTTGGCGGCGGCGATGGCGGTTGTATCGATCTCGGAACCGAGAAACTGCCAGCGGTAATCGCTGTAACCGATCAGCGGATACACGCAGTTGGCGCCCATGCCGATGTCCAGCACCTTCACGGCAGCGCCACGAGGGATCACGCCGTCATTGCCACTGGCCAGCAGGTCGGCGAGGAAGTGCACGTAATCGGCGCGGCCTGGCACCGGCGGGCACAGGTAGTCGGCCGGAATGTCCCAGTGAGCGATGCCATAGAACGACTTGAGCAGCGCCCTGTTGAACACCCGCACGGCTTCCGGGCTGGCGAAGTCGATGCTTTCCTTGCCGTACGGATTGATGATCACGAATTTCTTCAGTTCCGGGGCGCTTTTGATCAGCGCCGGAAAGTCGTAGCGACCCTGATGGCGATTGCGCGGGTGCAGGCTGGCCTTCTCACGCGGCGCCGCGGCTTTGGCCGCAGGCGCGGATTCAGGCTTTTTGCGCGCAGGTTTCGGTGTGCGGGGGGCGGTCATGGCGGTGGTCGATTCGGGTATGGCTAAAAGTGGCGGGCATTGTCCCACATCTGAGCGTCACACTAATCAACTGTGGGAGCGGGCTTGCTTGCGAAAGCGGACTTTCAGTCAATATTTATATTGAAACTTATGGCCTCTTCGCGAGCAAGCCGGCTCCCACAGGGGATTTTCATTGGATGTAAGAAAGTGGCAGGCATAAAAAAGGGAGGCCACTTGGGCCCCCCTTTTTCATTGCGATCTGCCGTTACAGGCTGGCAATCCGCGCATGCTGCTCGGCCAGCTTGCCCAGGGCCTGTTCGGCCTCGGCCAGTTTGGCGCGTTCTTTCTCGATGACTTCGGCTGGCGCCTTGTCGACGAAGCCGGCGTTGGACAGCTTGCCGCCGACGCGTTGCACTTCACCTTGCAGGCGCTGGATTTCCTTGTCCAGACGTGCCAGTTCCGCACCTTTGTCGATCAAACCGGCCATCGGCACCAATACTTCCATCTCGCCGACCAGTGCGGTGGCGGACAATGGTGCTTCTTCGCCGGTAGCCAGCACGGTGATCGATTCGAGGCGCGCCAGCTTCTTCAGCAGGGCCTCGTTTTCGGTCAGGCGGCGCTGATCCTCGGCGCTGACGTTCTTCAGGAACAGCGGCAGCGGTTTGCCCGGGCCGATGTTCATTTCGCCACGGATGTTACGTGTGCCGAGCATCAGGCCCTTGAGCCATTCGATATCATCTTCGGCCGCCTGATCGATGCGTGTTTCGTTGGCCACCGGCCAAGGTTGCAGCATGATCGTCTTACCGTCGATGCCGGCCAGCGGCGCGATGCGCTGCCAGATTTCTTCGGTGATGAACGGCATGAACGGGTGCGCCAGGCGCAGGGCGACTTCCAGTACGCGCACCAGGGTGCGACGAGTGCCGCGCTGGCGTTCAACCGGAGCGTTTTCGTCCCACAGCACTGGCTTGGACAGTTCCAGGTACCAGTCGCAGTACTGGTTCCAGATGAACTCGTACAGCGCTTGTGCCGCCAGGTCGAAACGGAACTGGTCGAGTTGGCGGGTCACTTCGGCTTCGGTGCGTTGCAGCTGCGAAATGATCCAGCGATCAGCCAGGGACAGTTCATAGGCTTCGCCGTTCTGGCCGCAGTCTTCGCCCTTGTCCAGCACGTAGCGTGCGGCGTTCCAGATCTTGTTGCAGAAGTTGCGGTAGCCCTCGACGCGGCCCATGTCGAACTTGATGTCGCGACCGGTGGACGCCAGCGAGCAGAAGGTGAAGCGCAGGGCGTCGGTGCCGTAGCTGGCGATGCCTTCGGCGAATTCGTCGCGGGTCTGCTTCTCGATCTTCTTCGCCAGTTTCGGCTGCATCATGCCGGAGGTGCGTTTCTGCACCAGCGCTTCGAGTTCGATGCCGTCGATGATGTCCAGCGGGTCCAGGACGTTGCCCTTGGACTTGGACATCTTCTGGCCCTGGCCATCACGCACCAGGCCGTGAACGTACACAGTCTTGAACGGAACCTGTGGCGTGCCGTCTTCGTTTTTCACCAAATGCATGGTGAGCATGATCATCCGGGCAACCCAGAAGAAAATGATGTCGAAGCCCGTCACCAGCACGTCGGTGGAGTGGAATTTCTTCAGGAATTCGGTTTTCTCCGGCCAGCCGAGGGTGGAGAACGTCCACAGGCCCGAGCTGAACCAGGTGTCGAGAACGTCGTTGTCCTGTTGCAGCGCGACGTCCGGGCCGAGGTTGTGCTTGGCCCGTACTTCGGCTTCGTCGCGACCGACGTAGACCTTGCCCGACTCGTCGTACCAGGCCGGAATGCGGTGACCCCACCACAGCTGACGGCTGATGCACCAATCCTGGATGTCGCGCATCCACGAGAAGTACATGTTTTCGTACTGTTTCGGCACGAACTGGATACGGCCGTCTTCAACGGCAGCAATCGCAGGCTCGGCCAAAGGCTTGGTGGACACATACCACTGGTCGGTCAGCCATGGCTCGATGACGGTGCCGGAGCGGTCGCCTTTCGGTACTTTCAGAGCGTGATCGTCAACGCTGACCAACAGGCCGGCAGCGTCGAACGCGGCCACGATCTGCTTGCGCGCTTCGAAGCGGTCCAGGCCGGCATATTCGGCCGGGATCTTGCCGTCGATGGTCTCGTTCAGCGTGCCGTCGAGGTTGAACACCTGGCACGCTGGAAGCACGGTTGCGTTCTTGTCGAAGATGTTCAGCAGCGGCAGGTTGTGGCGCTTGCCGACTTCGTAGTCGTTGAAATCGTGGGCCGGGGTGATTTTCACGCAGCCGGTGCCGAATTCAGGGTCGCAGTAATCGTCGGCGATGATCGGGATGCGGCGGCCAACCAGCGGCAGCTCGACAAATTTGCCGATCAGGGCTTTGTAGCGTTCATCGTTCGGGTTCACCGCAACGGCAGAGTCGCCGAGCATGGTTTCCGGGCGAGTGGTCGCGACGATCAGGAAATCGTTGCCTTCAGCGGTCTTGGCGCCATCGGCCAGCGGGTACTTCAGGTTCCACAAGAAACCTTTCTCGTCGTGGTTCTCCACTTCAAGGTCGGAAATCGCCGTGTGCAACTTGGTGTCCCAGTTCACCAGGCGCTTGCCACGGTAGATCAGGCCGTCTTCGTGCAGGCGTACGAAGGCTTCTTTAACGGCTTCCGAGAGGCCGTCGTCCATGGTGAAGCGCTCGCGGCTCCAGTCGACAGACGAGCCGAGGCGGCGGATCTGGCGGCTGATGTTGCCACCGGACTCATCCTTCCATTCCCAGACTTTTTCGAGGAATTTTTCGCGGCCCAGGTCGTGGCGGCTCTGGCCCTTGGCTTCGAGCTGACGCTCTACCAGCATCTGCGTGGCGATACCGGCGTGGTCGGTGCCCGGCTGCCACAGGGTGTTGCGACCTTGCATGCGGCGGAAACGGATCAGGGCGTCCATGATCGCGTTGTTGAAACCGTGACCCATGTGCAGGCTGCCGGTGACGTTCGGCGGCGGGATCATGATGGTGTAGGACTCGCCCGCGCCTTGCGGGGCGAAGTAATTCTCTGACTCCCAGGTGTTGTACCAGGAAGTTTCAATGGCGTGCGGCTGGTAGGTCTTATCCATGCGCGGCGGGACCCTATTGGCATTTATTCAGGAAAAGCCGGGAAGTATAGCGGGGATGTGCCGATGCGCGTAGAGCGAGGTGACAATGGGTGGGGGAAAAATTGTGGTTGGTGTTTTGTCAGAGAGGGCCCCTTCGCGGGCAAGCCTGCTCCCACAGGTTATATGTCGTACAGCAATCTTGTGATCGACACCAACCCTGTGGGAGCGGGCTTGCCCGCGAAAGCGATCTGTCAGGCGACCTGATTCAAATCGTTATGCCGAGTTTCCTTCAGGCACAGAACTGCAATCAAGCTCAGCACCGCAGCCGCGGACACATACCCGCCGACGTAACTCAAACCACCCATCGCCACCAGTTTCTGGGCGAAGAACGGCGCCGCGGAAGCGCCGACAATACCGCCCAGGTTGTAGGCTGCCGACGCGCCGGTGTAGCGCACGCGGGTCGGAAACAGTTCCGGCAACAGTGCGCCCATTGGTGCAAATGTCACGCCCATCAGGAACAGCTCGATGCACAGGAACAGCGCTACGCCCCAGGTCGAGCCTTGGGTCAGCAACGGTTCCATCAGGAAACCGGACAGAATCGCCAGCACGCCGCCGACGATCAGCACCGGTTTGCGCCCGTAACGGTCACTGGCCCAGGCCGACAGCGGAGTGGCGGCCGCCATGAACAGCACGGCGAAGCACAGCAGGCCGAGGAAGGTTTCGCGGCTGTAGCCGAGCGTTGTCACGCCGTAACTCAGGGAAAACACGGTGGAGATATAAAACAGTGCGTAGCACACGACCATCGCGCCGGCACCCAGCAATACGGGCGCCCAGTATTGGCTGAACAGTTCGACCAGCGGGATCTTCACGGGCTCCTGGCGAGCCACGGCGTTGGCGAACACCGGGGTTTCGTGCAGCTTGAGGCGCACGTACAGGCCGACCATCACCAGTGCGGCGCTGAGCAGGAACGGAATACGCCAGCCCCATGAGCGGAACTGTTCATCGTCCAGCACCACGGCCAATGTCAGGAACAGGCCGTTGGCCGCCAGAAAGCCAATGGATGGGCCCAGCTGCGGGAACATGCCGAACCAGGCGCGTTTGCCTTTCGGCGCGTTCTCCGTGGCCAGCAATGCCGCACCGCCCCATTCACCGCCTAACCCCAGGCCCTGGCCGAAGCGCAGGACGCAAAGCAGGATCGGTGCCCAGGCGCCAATGCTGTCGTAACCGGGCAGCACGCCGATCAGCGTGGTGCACACGCCCATCAGCAGTAGCGAGGCGACCAGGGTCGATTTGCGACCGATACGGTCGCCAAAGTGGCCGAAAATGGCCGAACCCAAGGGGCGCGCCAGGAAGGCGATGCCGAACGTGAGAAACGCCGAAAGCATCTGGGCGGTGCCGGATGTCTGTGGAAAAAACACCGGGCCGATCACCAGCGCAGCGGCGGTGGCATAGACATAGAAGTCGTAGAACTCGATGGCGGTACCGATGAAGCTTGCGGTGGCCACGCGGGTGGCGGAGTTCGTCGGTTGCGCAGGTGTGGAGTCGCTGTAAGTCGTGCTGGTCGTCATGCGGTTATCCCTGACAGTCATGTGCTCCAGTGGAGCGAATTATTATGGTCGAGAACCCAGGGATGTGGGTGGGGGCGCGGTCGCTGTTTCAGGTAGGAACAGTCGTCGGTTTGTTGCGGATCTTGTTGATGATCGGGCCGGAATCTGCGAAGTGCGGGGTAAGCACGGGGCCGGCGAGGCTTGGGTAAGCGATTCGATTATAGGAAGGAGGCTAACGATCAAACAAGTAGCTGGATTGGGCTCTGGCTTTATGTGGCGAGGGAGCTTGCTCCCGCTGGACTGCGAAGCAGGCCTGAGGCGGCCGCTGCGCGCCCGAGCGGGAGCAAGCTTCCTCGCCACAGAAAATTACCTTGACCCTAGATAACCACAGGCATCGAGCTGGTCTGCCAGATCAACACTCGCGTGACGCGGTTGTCCTCTGTCTCGAGAATCTCCAGGCGATACCGGCCGATCTTCAGGCATACCGCGCTTTCGGGAATAGTTTCCAGCGCCTCGGTGACCAAACCGTTCAGGGTTTTCGGGCCATCACTGGGCAGGTGCCAGCCGAGACTCTTGTTCAGCTCGCGAATAGACGCGGCGCCCTCGATCACCAGGCGTCCGTCGGCTTGCGGATGAATGTGCGGATTGTCCAGGCTGTGCTGGCTTTCGAACTCGCCGACGATTTCTTCGAGGATGTCTTCCAGTGTGACGATGCCCAGCACTTCGCCGTATTCGTCGACCACCATGCCCAGGCGCCGCTGCTGTTTATGGAAGTTGAGCAGTTGCAGCTGCAGCGGGGTACTTTCCGGCACGAAGTACGGCTCGTGGCTGGCCGCCAGCAAGGCTTCCCTGGTCAGGCTCGCGTCGGGCAACAAGTGAAGGATGTGTCGGGTGTTGACGACGGCTTCGACCTGGTTGATATCACTGTGGAACACCGGCAGGCGAGTGCGTTTGTTGTGGCGCAATTGTTCGATGATTTCTTCGATGGAGTCATCGAGATTGATGCCGTCCACATCGCTGCGCGGAACCAGGATGTCATTGACCGTGATGTTGTCCAGCGCGTGGATGCCTGACAGCGGGTGAGGGCGGCTTACGGTTTCCGGCGTTTCCTGCCGCTCCGCCAGCGTTTCGTCCTCACTTCGTTGCACTACTTTGGCTTTACGGGCGAACGGTCGCATCAGCAACTGACTGATGCTGTTGAGCAGCCATGCCGCGGGATAGATGATTTTCAGCGGTACGCGCAGCAGGTTGTTGCCTTGGGCCAGGATCGCATCCGGATAGCGAGTGGCGAGCGCGCGTGGCAAGTAGTCGGAAAACACCAGCAATATGGCGCCCGCTCCGAGGCAAGCGACCCACGGACCGTTCTCGGCCCAGGTGAAAATTGCCAGCAAGGTGCTGATGACCACCACGAGTGCACGGCAGAGGGTGTTGCAAAAGATCAGGCTGGCCAGGGGGAAGCTCAATTTGGCCGGTGGTTTGTCACTGGAACGCGTAGCGATGCGCTGGGCCAGCAAATGCTGGTGCGCCGCTTCAATGGCGGTAAACAGGCCCGACCATAAAATCAGCAGGGTCATTACCGCGAGCATCGGCCCTATGGGCAAATCGTCCATTAATGCCGCCCGTCAGATATGCAGGATGTATTCACGAACCAGTTTGCTGCCGAAATACGCCAGCATCAGCAGGCAAAAACCGGCCAGGGTCCAGCGAATGGCTTTGTGCCCGCGCCAGCCGCCACGATTGCGGCCCCAAAGCAGCACGCTGAAAACGACCCAGGCCAGGCAGGCCAGCAGGGTTTTGTGCACCAAGTGCTGGGCGAACAGATTTTCGACGAACAGCCAGCCGGAAATCAGCGACAGCGACAGCAGCGTCCAGCCGGCCCAGAGGAAACTGAACAGCAGGCTTTCCATGGTTTGCAGCGGCGGGAAGTTCTTGATCAGCCCGGAGGGGTGCTTGTGCTTGAGCTGGTGGTCTTGAATCAGCAGCAGCAAGGCCTGGAACACCGCGATGGTGAACATGCCATAGGCAAGAATCGAGAGCAGGATGTGCGCGAGGATGCCCGGTTCTTCATCGATGATCTGCACCGTACCGGCCGGGGCGAACTGCGCCAGCAACACGGTCAAGGCCCCAAGCGGGAACAGCAGGACCAACAGGTTCTCTACCGGAATCCGCGAGCAGGCCAACAGGGTCAATGCGATGACCGCCACGGCAATCAGGCTGGCGGCGCTGAAGAAATCCAGGCCCAGGCCGATCGGGGTCAGCAGGTGGGTGAGCAGGCTGGCGCTGTGGGCCAATACGGCGAGCACGCCGAGCATGACCAACAGGCGTTTGTTGGCCTTGGCGCCGGAAGCCAGGCGAGTGCCCTGATAAATGGTCGCAGCGGCATACAAGCAGGCGGCGGCGAGGGTAGTAAGCAAGCTGGGTGACAAGGGGAGCATAAATCCTGTTAGGCAAGCCCGAAAGTCGCTGAGTTTGGCATAGAACCCCCTCCACACGAAAGACCGCGCAACCTGACGGCGAGGTGTCCGCCAGGCGCAGTCTTCGCTATAATCCGCGACCTGCCCACGCCGCAGGCTCGCCGAGCACACGTTTAGTCCGGTCCGGGCCGCCATTATCCCGGTCTACACAGGGCCTGAAAGGATCGCGCAATGTTTGAAAACTTAACCGACCGTCTCTCGCAGACGCTGCGCCATGTCACCGGCAAGGCCAAGCTGACTGAAGACAACATCAAAGACACCCTGCGTGAAGTGCGCATGGCGTTGCTCGAAGCCGACGTCGCCCTGCCGGTGGTCAAGGACTTCGTCAATTCGGTCAAGGAACGCGCCGTCGGCACCGAGGTGTCGCGCAGCCTGACGCCGGGCCAGGCCTTCGTGAAGATCGTCCAGGCCGAACTCGAAAGCCTGATGGGTGCGGCCAACGAAGACCTGAACCTGAGTGCCGTTCCACCGGCCGTCATCCTGATGGCCGGTTTGCAGGGTGCGGGTAAAACCACCACCGCCGGCAAGCTCGCGCGCTTCCTTAAAGAGCGCAAGAAGAAGTCGGTCATGGTTGTGTCCGCCGACGTTTACCGTCCGGCGGCGATCAAGCAGCTGGAAACCCTGGCCAACGACATCGGCGTGACCTTCTTCCCGTCCGACCTGAGCCAGAAGCCGGTCGACATCGCCAACGCGGCTATTAAAGAAGCAAAACTCAAATTCATCGACGTGGTCATCGTCGATACCGCCGGTCGCCTGCACATCGATGAAGAGATGATGGGCGAGATCAAGGCACTGCATGCCGCGATCAACCCGGTTGAAACCCTGTTCGTGGTCGACGCCATGACCGGCCAGGACGCCGCCAACACGGCCAAGGCCTTCGGCGATGCATTGCCGCTGACCGGTGTGATCCTGACCAAGGTCGACGGTGACGCCCGTGGCGGTGCGGCACTGTCGGTGCGCGCCATCACCGGCAAGCCGATCAAGTTCATCGGTATGGGCGAGAAGAGCGAAGCGCTCGATCCGTTCCATCCTGAGCGTATCGCCTCGCGCATCCTCGGCATGGGCGACGTGCTCAGCCTGATCGAGCAGGCGGAAGCGACTCTCGACAAGGACAAGGCCGACAAACTGGCCAAGAAGCTGAAGAAGGGCAAGGGCTTCGACCTCGAAGACTTCCGCGATCAGTTGCAACAAATGAAGAACATGGGCGGCCTCGGCGGGCTCATGGACAAGCTGCCGAATATCGGTGGCGTGAATCTGGCGCAGATGGGCAACGCCCAGGGCGCGGCAGAAAAGCAATTCAAGCAGATGGAAGCCATCATCAACTCCATGACCCCGGCCGAGCGCCGTGACCCTGAGATGATCAGCGGTTCGCGCAAACGCCGGATCGCCATGGGTTCCGGCACCCAGGTGCAGGATATCGGCCGCTTGATCAAGCAACACAAGCAGATGCAGAAGATGATGAAGAAATTTTCCGCAAAAGGCGGAATGGCCAAGATGATGCGCGGCATGGGCGGTATGTTGCCCGGCGGCGGTATGCCAAAGATGTAAAGAATCTGCGCAAGAGCTGGCTCTTGCGCCGCCCCACAGGGAAGTGGGATCAACAGCAAACCCGCATCAGGCGGGAGCTGACCGGCCGTTTTCAACGACGGCTCTATAGCAAATCTGCATGGCGGCCGATAGGCGCCGGAAAAAGTCATTTGCAAAAGTCCGGATATTCCTTAGAATATGCGGCCTTTCGGGCACCCATGCCCGCTGTGCATTTAGATTTGCAGCACCGACTACAGGAACGATGTTCACATGCTAACAATCCGTCTTGCCCTTGGCGGCTCCAAAAAGCGCCCGTTTTACCACTTGACCGTAACCGACAGCCGCAACCCGCGCGACGGTTCGCACAAGGAACAGGTTGGCTACTTCAACCCTGTTGCTCGTGGTCAGGAAGTTCGTCTGTCCGTGAACCAAGAGCGCGTAGCCTACTGGCTGAGCGTTGGTGCACAACCTTCTGAGCGCGTTGCTCAGTTGTTGAAGGAATCTGCTAAGGCTGCGGCCTGAGCAATATGAACGCGACGCCAGCCATTGCTGATGATTTGATCGTTATCGGCAAGATTTATTCTGTTCACGGCGTTCGCGGCGAAGTGAAGGTGTACTCCTTTACTGATCCGATTAAAAACCTGCTGGACTACAAAACCTGGACGCTCAAGCGTGAGGGTAATGTAAAGCAGGTAGAGCTGGTCAGCGGACGCGGGAACGACAAGTTCCTGGTCGCAAAGCTCAAGGGTCTCGATGATCGCGAAGAAGCTCGTCTTCTGGCTGGTTATGAGATCTGCGTGCCGCGCAACCTGTTCCCTGAACTGACCGACGGCGAGTACTACTGGTACCAGCTGGAAGGTCTCAAGGTTATCGACACGCTCGGACAACTGTTCGGGAAAATCGATCACCTGCTGGAGACCGGCTCGAACGATGTCATGGTGGTCAAGCCTTGCGCTGGCAGCCTGGATGATCGCGAACGCCTGTTGCCCTATACGGAGCAATGCGTGTTGGCTGTCGACCTGGCCGCAGGCGAGATGAAGGTGGATTGGGACGCGGATTTCTAAGCGTGGCTAACTTGCGCGTAGAAGTGATCAGTCTGTTTCCCGAGATGTTCTCTGCCATCAGCGAGTACGGCATCACCAGTCGTGCGGTGAAACAGGGGCTCTTGCAGCTCACCTGTTGGAATCCGCGAGACTACACGACGGATCGACATCACACTGTGGACGATCGCCCGTTTGGCGGTGGTCCGGGCATGGTGATGAAGATCAAGCCCCTGGAAGACGCTCTGGTTCAGGCCAAGGCAGCCGCCGGGGAGGGAGCGAAGGTAATTTACCTGTCCCCCCAAGGCCGTCAACTGACTCAGTCGGCGGTACGCGAGTTGGCGAATCTGGATGCATTGATCCTGATTGCCGGCCGCTATGAAGGCATTGACGAGCGTTTTATAGATGCTCATGTCGATGAAGAGTGGTCGATTGGCGACTATGTACTGTCTGGCGGCGAGCTGCCGGCGATGGTCCTGATCGATGCGGTTACACGACTGCTGCCTGGAGCTTTAGGGCATGCGGACTCCGCCGAGGAAGATTCCTTTACGGATGGTTTGCTGGATTGCCCGCACTACACCCGACCGGAGGTGTATGCGGATCAGCGTGTTCCCGACGTATTGCTAAGTGGCAATCACGCGCACATCCGGCGTTGGCGTTTACAGCAGTCCCTTGGTCGGACCTATGAACGACGCGCCGATCTTCTGGAAAGCCGCTCGCTTTCTGGAGAAGAGAAGAAGCTGCTCGAGGAATACATCCGCGAGCGGGACGATAGTTAACAACGTATCGATGGTAGATCAGACGATTTACCTTAGGAGCACAGCATGACTAACAAAATCATCCTTGCACTCGAAGCAGAGCAGATGACCAAAGAGATCCCTACCTTTGCCCCGGGCGACACCATTGTCGTTCAGGTGAAAGTAAAGGAAGGCGACCGTTCGCGTCTGCAAGCGTTCGAAGGTGTTGTTATCGCCAAGCGTAACCGCGGCGTAAACAGTGCATTCACCGTTCGTAAAATCTCCAACGGTGTTGGCGTAGAGCGTACTTTCCAGACCTACTCCCCGCAAATCGACAGCATGGCTGTCAAGCGTCGCGGTGACGTACGTAAAGCCAAGCTGTACTACCTGCGTGACCTGTCGGGTAAAGCAGCTCGCATCAAGGAAAAACTGGCTTAAGTCCAGCTTCCGATGCAGAAAAAAGCAGCCTACGGGCTGCTTTTTTGTTGCCTGCGATTTATGCGTGCAATGGTTCCGCGGGCGCGCGGGCTATGAAAGACTGTTGGCCACTTTCCAGTCGTAATCGTCTTGCCTGAGTCTTTATGCCCGCCATCGATCATCCCCTGATAGACCAATTTCTCGACGCTCTCTGGCTGGAGAAGGGCCTCTCCGATAACACCCGCGATGCCTATCGCAGCGACCTGGCGCTGTTCAACGGCTGGTTGCAGGAGAAAGGCCTGGAGCTGGTCAATGCAGGGCGCGAGTTGATTCTCGACCACCTGGCCTGGCGTCTGGAGCAAAACTACAAACCCCGCTCAACCGCACGATTTCTTTCCGGTGTACGTGGCTTCTATCGTTATTTGCTGCGGGAAAAGTTGATCGCCGTTGATCCAACGTTACGGATCGATATGCCGCAGCTCGGCAGGCCGTTACCGAAATCCTTGTCGGAGGCCGATGTTGAAGCGCTGCTGGCGGCGCCGGATTTGAGTGAAGCCATCGGTCAGCGCGACCGGGCCATGCTTGAAGTGTTGTATGCCTGTGGCTTGCGGGTGACCGAGCTGATCAGCCTCACCCTTGAACAAGTCAATTTGCGTCAAGGCGTGTTGCGCGTGATGGGCAAGGGCAGCAAGGAGCGGCTGGTGCCAATGGGCGAGGAGGCGATTGTCTGGGTCGAGCGCTATATGCGCGATGGGCGTGGTGAGCTGCTTGGCGGGCGTCCCAGCGATGTGCTGTTTCCCAGCCAGCGCGGCGAGCAGATGACCCGGCAGACCTTCTGGCATCGGATCAAGCATCAGGCCAAGGTGGCCGGGATCGGCAAGTCGCTCTCACCGCACACGTTGCGCCATGCCTTCGCCACGCACCTGCTCAACCACGGCGCAGACCTGCGGGTGGTGCAGATGCTGCTGGGGCACAGCGATCTGTCGACGACCCAGATCTACACACACGTCGCCCGCGCACGCTTGCAGGACCTGCACGCCAAACACCACCCGCGCGGTTAGCACGGGACTGTGTAGCAGCTGGCGAAACCTGCGTCCGGCTGCGAAGCAGTCGTAAACCCTGAGTTCTCGGTTTAACTGATGTACCTCAGTGCCTGATCTTACGACTGCTGCGCAGCCGGACGCAGGCTTCGCCAGCTGCTACATAAATGCGTCGTGCAACGTGAGCGAAATGTCGTGCATCAGGCGCATTCGGCCACACGGACCTTATGTGATAGGCTTGGTCGGTTTGCACGATGGGCGGTTATGACCCGGTGTTTTGGCACGGGCGTTCTGATCGTCCCATATGTTCGCCTTCAGGAGTTCTCATGCGTCTGACCCAGATTTTCGCCGCCGCAGCCATTGCGTTGGTCAGCACCTTTGCCGTCGCCGATGACGCGGCCGACAAAGCCATTCGTAAAAGCCTGGAAAACCTCCAGCTCGAAGTCCCGGTGGAAAGCATCACTGCCAGCCCGTTGCCAGGCCTGTACGAAGTCAAGCTCAAAGGCAGCCGTGTGCTGTACGCCAGTGCCGACGGCCAGTACGTGGTTCAGGGCTACCTGTTCGATCTCAAGGACGGCAAGCCGGTCAACCTGACCGAGAAGACCGAGCGCCTGGGCATCTCCAAATTGATCAACGACATCCCGGTCGCTGAAACCGTGGTGTACCCGGCCATTGGCGAAACCAAGTCGCATATCACTGTATTCACCGACACCACCTGCCCGTATTGCCACAAGCTGCACGCTGAAGTGCCCGAGCTGAACAAGCGCGGCATCGAAGTGCGTTACGTGGCGTTCCCGCGTCAGGGCCTGGGTTCGCCGGGTGACGAGCAGCTGCAAGCGGTGTGGTGCTCGAAAGACAAGAAAGCGGCCATGGACAAAATGGTCGACGGCAAGGAAATCAAGGCCGCCAAGTGCGATAACCCGGTTTCCAAGCAATTCGCTCTCGGCCAGTCGATTGGCGTGAACGGCACACCGGCCATCGTTTTGGCCGACGGTCAGGTCATTCCGGGCTACCAGCCTGCGCCACAAGTCGCCAAACTGGCGCTGGGCGCGAAGTAAATTCGCATCGTCACGGCAAGCCTTGACGATCATGGTCCGGTAGCGACACTCGCCGGGCCATCAATAGAGAACCGCGAACATGCGGTTGTTTTCACGGCCGGCCTTGAGTCGGCCGTTTTATGGGGAGTTCACAGTGAAACCGGTCAAAGTAGGCATCTGTGGGTTAGGAACCGTCGGTGGCGGTACCTTCAACGTACTTCAGCGCAACGCCGAGGAAATTGCTCGTCGTGCCGGGCGTGGGATCGAAGTGGCACAAATTGCCATGCGCACGCCAAAGCCTCAGTTCCAAACGACCGGTATTGCGATTACCAACGATGTCTTCGAAGTGGCCACGAACCCTGAGATCGACATCGTTATAGAGCTGATGGGCGGCTACACCGTTGCCCGCGAGCTGGTACTCAAGGCCATCGAGAATGGCAAGCATGTGGTCACCGCGAACAAGGCGCTTATTGCTGTTCACGGTAATGAAATTTTCGCCAAGGCACGCGAGAAAGGCGTGATCGTTGCATTTGAAGCGGCGGTGGCCGGTGGCATTCCGGTGATCAAGGCGATCCGCGAGGGTCTGTCCGCCAACCGCATCAACTGGGTGGCCGGGATCATCAACGGCACCGGCAACTTCATCCTGACGGAAATGCGTGAGAAGGGTCGCACCTTCGAAGACGTGTTGGCCGAAGCCCAGGCTCTGGGTTACGCCGAAGCCGACCCGACCTTCGACGTTGAGGGGATCGACGCCGCTCACAAGCTGACGATCCTGGCGTCCATCGCATTCGGCATCCCGCTGCAGTTCGACAAGGCTTATACCGAAGGCATCACCAAGCTGACGACGGCCGACGTGAACTACGCCGAAGCGCTGGGCTACCGCATCAAGCACCTGGGCGTGGCGCGCAGCACCGCGGCCGGTATTGAACTGCGCGTGCACCCGACGCTGATCCCGGCCGACCGCCTGATCGCCAACGTCAACGGCGTGATGAACGCAGTGATGGTTAACGGCGATGCTGCCGGTTCGACTCTATTCTACGGTGCCGGTGCCGGTATGGAGCCGACCGCCTCGTCGGTGATCGCCGACCTGGTGGATGTGGTCCGCGCCATGACTTCCGACCCGGAAAACCGCGTACCGCACCTGGCGTTCCAGCCGGATTCGCTGTCGGCTCACCCGATCCTGCCGATCGAAGCCTGCGAAAGTGCCTACTACCTGCGTATTCAGGCCAAGGACCATCCGGGCGTATTGGCTCAGGTCGCGAGCATCCTGTCGGAGCGCGGCATCAACATTGAGTCGATCATGCAGAAGGAGGCCGAGGAACATGACGGCCTGGTGCCGATGATCCTGCTGACCCATCGTGTGCTGGAGCAGCACATCAACGATGCCATTCAGGCACTGGAGGCGCTCCAGGGCGTGGTTGGACCGGTAGTCCGGATTCGCGTCGAGCATCTGAATTAATTAAAAGCAGCGGCAAGCTGCAAGCTTCAAGCGGCAAGTCAAAGGCAGATAGGCTTTTACTTGCAGCTTGTAGCTTGAAGCTTGAAGCCAAAACCGAAGGTTTGCCCTTATGCGCTACATCAGTACCCGCGGCCAGGCACCGGCCCTGAATTTCGAAGACGTCCTGCTGGCAGGCCTTGCCACCGACGGCGGTCTGTACGTCCCGGAAAACCTGCCACGTTTCACCCAGGAGGAAATCGCTTCCTGGGCCGGCCTGCCGTATCACGAGCTGGCTTTCCGCGTTATGCGCCCGTTTGTCACCGGCAGCATTCCAGACGCTGATTTCAAGAAAATCCTCGAAGAAACCTACGGCGTGTTTGCCCACAGCGCCGTTGCGCCGTTGCGTCAGCTGAACGGCAACGAATGGGTGCTGGAGCTGTTCCACGGCCCGACCCTGGCGTTCAAGGACTTCGCCCTGCAATTGCTCGGTCGCCTGCTCGACTACGTGCTGGAAAAGCGCGGCGAGCGCGTGGTGATCGTCGGTGCCACCTCCGGTGACACCGGTTCGGCCGCCATCGAAGGCTGCAAGCACTGCGAAAACGTCGATATCTTCATCCTGCACCCGCACAACCGTGTGTCCGAAGTGCAGCGTCGGCAGATGACCACCATCTTCGGTGAGAACATCCACAACATTGCCATCGAAGGTAACTTCGATGACTGCCAGGAAATGGTCAAGGCCAGCTTTGCCGACCAGGGCTTCCTCAAGGGCACGCGCCTGGTCGCCGTGAACTCGATCAACTGGGCGCGGATCATGGCCCAGATCGTTTACTACTTCCACGCGGCCCTGCAACTGGGCGGCCCGGCGCGTTCGGTGTCGTTCTCGGTGCCGACCGGCAACTTCGGCGACATTTTCGCCGGTTACCTGGCGCGCAACATGGGCCTGCCGATCAATCAGTTGATCGTCGCCACCAACCGCAACGACATCCTGCACCGCTTCATGAGCGGCAACCAGTACGTCAAGGAAACCCTGCACGCGACGCTGTCGCCGTCCATGGACATCATGGTGTCGTCGAACTTCGAACGTCTGCTGTTCGACCTGCATGGTCGCAACGGCGCGGCAATCGCCGGGCTGATGGATTCGTTCAAGCAGGGCGGCGGTTTCAGCGTAGAGCAAGAGCGCTGGACCGAAGCCCGCAAGCTGTTCGACTCGCTGGCTGTGGATGACGCACAAACCTGCGAAACCATCGCTGAGGTCTACGAGCAGACCGGTGAAGTGCTGGATCCGCACACTGCCATCGGCGTGAAAGCTGCGCGGGAATGCCGCCGCAGCCTGGACATTCCAATGGTGATTCTGGGTACCGCCCACCCGGTCAAATTCCCGGACGCCGTGGAAAAAGCCGGTGTAGGAAAAGCTCTCGAACTGCCTGCACATCTTTCTGATTTGTTTGAACGAGACGAGCGTTGCACCGTATTGCCAAATGACTTGAAGGCCGTGCAAGCCTTTGTCAGTCAGCATGGCAACCGCGGCAAGCCGCTGTAACCGCTCAGAGCTGTCACATTTTGAAGCCCGTCTCCTGACGGGCTTTTTCATTTCTGCATGCACACTTGTCGTGTTATCGCCGCGAAAGGACGGGCGAGTGAATCACCAAGGACGTGGGAATGCTGTTTTCAAGTGTGTTCAAGCCGGCGATGCGCTGGCTGTTTTTGCTCGGCATCATGGGCATCGCCCAATGGGGAGGAGCGAGCCCTCCGACGATTCAGGAGCGCGGGATGTCTGTCGCCCGTTCAACGGTTGTGCTGGATGATCAGGAGTTGCGGTGGATGGCCTACCATCCACGGGTCGTTGTCACGGCGCTGGAATATCCGTTGTACCTGTTCAAGGATGAACATGGCCATTGGACGGGCCTGAACAGCGATCTGCTCAAGCGCATCAGTGACATGACGGGCTTGCAGTTCGTTTACGAGGAGTCTTTTTCCACCGATCAGATGCTCGCACATCTGGAAAGCGGCACGGCGGATTTAAGTACCACGCTTTCGATGAATGAAGAACGCAGGGCGCTTCTCGATTTCAGCCATGCGTTCGGCGGTGCAGGCTGGGTCTTTGTCGGGCAGGCGGGGGCGCCGCCGGTGCAGTCGCTGGAGGACCTGGCGAAACGGGTGCTGGTGCTGCCGACCCGGCATGCACTGGAAGCGGTGATACGTCGCGATTATCCGTCTATCGAATTGCGCTCGGTTAAAACCTACGCCGAAGCCCGTGCCTGGGTTGAAAGCGGCGAAGCCTACGCCACCATCGAAAACGAAATCGGCGCCCAGCTGTTTCCGTCGGGCCGGCTACAGCTCGGGGCTGTGGTGCCGGGTAAATGGGATGCGGATTATCTGGCAGTGCGCAAAGGCCAGCCGCAGTTGCTGAGCATCCTCAACAAGGCCCTTGAGGCGTTTTCTGAGCAGGAGCTGCGCGCGATTCGCCTGAAGTGGCTCGGAGGCACCAGCACGCCACAGGCGCATGGCTTCTGGCAGCGGATTGACCAGTGGTTCTGCTGGGGCATGTTTGTGCTCAGCCTGTTCGGCCTGTTGTCCCTGCTCTGGAACCGGCGGTTGGCGGTGGTGGTCAGGCAACGGGTCGAGGCCCAAAGAAGTCTGCGCGATCAGCTCGCATTCCAGCATGCCCTGATGGATGCCATGCCTGACCCGATGTTTGTCCGTGATCTGCAAGGGCGTTTGATCATGTGCAACAAAAGTTATGAGGACGCCTTGTCGACGCGTTTTGACCGGATGCAGGGGCGGCAGTTGATCGAGGTCGATGTCATGCCCAGACAAACCGCGGAACTGCTGCATGCCGAGTTCATGGCGCAGTTGAGTACGCGCAGGACGCGCTTCTTCGAGCGTCAATTGGTGTTCAAGGATGGTGTCAGGGATATCTACCAGTGGACAGTGCCGTTTTACACGGCGGATGGTCAGCTACGAGGATTGTTGGGGGGCTGGGCCGATATCGCCCGGCGTACCCGACAAGCGTGAGGGTTGCGTTTTTTCTCTGTCATGTTCGCCGTGCATGCTCTCTTGACTGAGCGGCAGGTTCGCCTGCTGTCAGTATCCAGAACTTTCTTCTCGGGCCAGCGGTCATCTGTTGTAGGCATGCCCCAGGCACGTTGTTTCGGACTATTGAGTGGTGATCGGGATGGAAAGTATCAGTCTGTTGCTCGGTGAGGCGCTGAGCCCGTATCAGGTCACATTGACCCCGTCAGGTATTCGTGGCGAATGGCGGGTGACCCTGACGAATGCTATCGGCGCGACCGTGGTCGAGCGCGAGTTCAATCAGGCCCAGTTGAATGACAAACGTCTGTTGACGGATGTGGTCGACGGTTTGCATCGCGACGTGCTGATCGCTGAAGGACGCCTGGAGCCTTGTGTCATCGCGGCATTGCGTAATGCTGCCCAGGACAAGCTTCTGGCCAGCCGCAATTGAACGGATTTTTGTGGGAACCTTCCCACGCCGAGGTCAGTCAGACTTTTTAACAGCAGGATCAAGCATTGTGCTCCGGTGCTTGTAGCTTGCTGCTACTGGTCTTCAAGCAGGCCACGTTTAACCCCGGGTCGTCTCCCCACTTCCCGGGGTTTCTTTTTGCCCGGGATTTGTCATGGCTGCGCCAGATTGTCGAAAAACGTCTTGGTGTCTTTCAGGTAATCACTGCGGCTTTGCGGATCCAGCCAGGCGGCGTAGGCCTCGTCGAGGTGCTCGCGGGGAAGGGCGCGCAGCACCTGGTTGATCTCGACGATGGCCT
The DNA here is from genome assembly GCF_059422645.1 of Pseudomonas sp. GW821-FHT01C01. Lineage (NCBI taxonomy): Bacteria > Pseudomonadati > Pseudomonadota > Gammaproteobacteria > Pseudomonadales > Pseudomonadaceae > Pseudomonas > Pseudomonas sp. GW821-FHT01C01. The sequence continues at coordinate 42,101 of NZ_JBWKXF010000008.1, forward strand.
GCCGGCCCTTTGGCGTGTTGGTGCAACCGATGTAACCGGACAGGTATTTGCCCGTGCCGCGAATCGGATAGAACTGCAATTCATCCTCGGCGATGCCTTGCAGCGAGGCCTGGTAGCGAATTTCCGGGCGATAGCCCAGCAGCAGGCGCAAGCGTCCCAGGCGCTGCATTTGCAGCAGGCTGCCCAAGGCATCGTTGCCGTAATGAGCGGTCAGGGTGTCGGCTGGTGCTTGCTTGAGCAGCCCGTCGAGGTATTCGCCGTAATTGCGCTCGGCAACAATCCCCAGTTTTTCGCTGCCGCTGGCGAGCAGCGCTGCCAGGTCCACTTCGCCGTCCTTGATAAACGGTGCCAGCACGTTCTGGTCAACGCGCCGCACGGCCAGGCCATTGCTCATGGCGCGGAAGACCGGAATGGAAAAGGCGATCCACTGTTCCCGTTCCTTGCTCCAGTTCAGCGCCGCGTCGCAGACGAGGGACGGTTCGTGGAGCATTTGCAGTCCACGTGCGCGATTGACCCTCATCACGCTGTGTTGGTATTGCGGCATACCGGCAATCAACAGTGGAAGCAGTTGATCGATGACGCCCTGGCCCTTTTTCGGCCCGTCGAAAATCGTCAGCGGCGGCAGGTCGCGCTTGAGCCAGATCAGGTTTTCCCTGGTTTGCGCCAGGGCTGACGAGACAGGTTCAAGGAGCAGAAACAAAGTCGCCAGCGCGCACAGCAGCCACCCGCCGCGCGACGGGCAGCGTCGAGGCAGGCGCCTCGGTTCAGATGGCTCCGTCTTTGCGCAACTGTGCGATCTGCGACGCGTCATAGCCAAGTTCCTGGAGTACCTGTGCGTTGTGCTCTCCCAGTTGTGGCCCGACCCATTCACATTCACCGGGGGTCTCTGAGAGTTTCGGCACAATGCCCGGCATCTTGAAGTCTTTGCCATCCGGCAGCTTGGCTTGCAGGAACATTTCTCGCGCCAGGTACTGAGGGTCATTGAACATGTCTTCGGCGCTGAAGATCCGGCTGGCCGGCACCTCGGCCTGATTCAGTTGCGCCAGCACCGTGTCCAGCGGCAACGAGTTGACCCAGCGATCGATGACGCCATAAATCTCGTCGCGTCGGGCATCGCGGCCATCGTTGCTGGCAAGCAGAGGGTCGTTGGCCAGGTCTTCCCGTCCAATGATCAGCATGAAGCGTTTGAAAATCGCGTCGCCATTGGCGCCGATCTGCACGTGCTTGCCATCAGCACTGGTGTGGATCGAGGACGGGGTGATGCCGGGCATGATATTGCCCGTGCGTTCGCGGATGAAGCCGAACACGTCGAACTCCGGGACCATGCTTTCCATCATTGCGAAGATGGCTTCGTACAGCGCCACGTCCACCACTTGCCCCTGGCCGCCGTTGACCTCGCGATGACGCAGGGCCATCAACGCGCCGATCACGCCCCAGAGCGCGGCAATCGAGTCGCCGATGGAAATGCCGGTACGCACCGGTGGCCGGTCTTCGAAGCCGGTGATGTAGCGCAGGCCCCCCATGGATTCACCGACCGCACCAAAGCCGGGCTGATCTTTCATCGGGCCGGTCTGGCCGAAACCCGACAGCCGCACCATGACCAGTTTCGGGTTCAAGGCGTGCAAGACATCCCAGCCCAGGCCGAGTTTTTCCAGGACGCCGGGACGGAAGTTTTCAATCAGAATGTCTGCTTCACCCAGCAGCTGTTTCAGGATCGCCTGACCGTCGGGGTGCTTGAGATTGAGGGTCAGGGACTTTTTATTACGCGCCTGGACGAACCACCACAACGAAGTGCCTTCATACAACTTGCGCCATTTGCGCAATGGATCACCGCCGTCCGGGGATTCGATCTTGATCACGTCGGCACCGAATTCCGCGCAAATGCGCGAGGCAAACGGGCCGGCAATCAAGGTGCCCAATTCAATGACTTTCAGACCGGAAAGCGGTTTGGCGGTGATCGGCATGCGGGATCCTGCTGGACAAGGGATGGGCGAATAGAGCGTTTTAACATAGCCGACTGTCAGGCGCTTCAGGTTGATCACCTTCAATTCGTGGATTGCCCGTCGCATCGGTTAGACTTGCCGCCTTTCCTCGTATCAAGAAGCCCGTTCATGGCCCAGCCGTCCACGACCTACAAGTTTGAACTGAACCTCACTGACCTCGACCGCAGCGTCTATGAGAGCGTGAAGCAGACCATCGCCCGTCACCCTTCGGAAACCGAAGAGCGCATGACCGTACGCCTGCTGGCCTACGCCCTTTGGTACAACGAGCAGCTGTCGTTCGGCCGTGGTCTGTCGGAAGTGGATGAGCCGGCCTTGTGGGAAAAAAGCCTGGATGACCGTGTCCTGCACTGGATCGAAGTCGGCCAGCCCGACGCCGAGCGCCTGACCTGGTGTTCGCGCCGCACTGAGCGCACCAGCCTGCTGGCCTATGGCAGCCTGCGCGTGTGGGAAGGCAAAGTGGTGCCGGCAGTGAAAAACCTGAAGAACGTCAACATCGCTGCCGTGCCTCAGGAAGTCCTGGAAACCCTGGCCAAGGACATGCCGCGCGTCATCAAGTGGGACGTGATGATCAGCGAAGGGACGATCTTCGTCACCGACGACCGTGGTCAGCACGAAGTCCAGTTGCAGTGGCTGGCCGGTGAGCGCGGCTGATTTTTCGCCGCTCTGGCGCGTCACCCGGTTTTATCCTACGTATTCAAGAGAAGCCCCTGTCACCCCATGCGCATCGAACCTCGCCTGCTGCCCGACACCCTGCCATTCCTCGGTGATATTCCGCCGCTGCTGACCCGCCTGTACGCGGCGCGGGGCGTGCAATCCGAGGCGGAACTGGACAAGAGCCTGGCGCGGTTGATTCCGTTCCAGCAACTCAAGGGTATCGATGCCGCCGTGGACCTGCTGGTCACGGCACTCGAACAGCGTCAGCGCATTCTGATCGTCGGCGACTTCGACGCCGACGGTGCGACGGCCAGCACCGTGGGCACCTTGGGTTTGCGCCTGTTGGGTGCGGCACATGTCGATTATCTGGTGCCCAACCGATTCGACTACGGGTACGGGCTGACACCGGAAATCGTTGCGGTCGCGCTGGAGCGTCAGCCTCATTTGCTGATCACCGTGGATAACGGCATCTCCAGTGTCGACGGCGTGGTCGCGGCGAAAAAGGCCGGGCTCAAGGTGCTGGTTACCGATCACCACTTGCCCGGCGACGAACTGCCATTGGCTGACGCCATCGTCAATCCAAACCAGCCGGGTTGCGAGTTCCCGAGCAAGGCACTGGCCGGTGTCGGGGTGATTTTCTATGTGCTGATGGCCCTGCGCGCGCGATTGCGTGAACTCGGCTGGTATGTGAGCAAGCCGCAGCCGAATATCGGCGAACTGCTCGATCTGGTGGCCCTGGGCAGCGTGGCCGACGTGGTGCCGCTGGATGCCAACAACCGGATTCTGGTGCATCAGGGCCTTGAGCGGATTCGCGCCGGACGTGCCCGGCCGGGGATCAAGGCGATCCTCGAAGTGGCCAAGCGCGATCATGCGCGCATCACCTCCACCGATCTGGGCTTCATTGTCGGCCCGCGCCTGAACGCGGCAGGGCGCCTGGATGACATGAGCCTGGGCATCGAGTGCCTGCTGACCGAGGATGCGGGGCTGGCCCGTGAAATGGCGGCGCAACTGGATGGCATGAACCAGGACCGCAAATCCATCGAGCAAGGCATGCAGCGCGAAGCGCTGGCGCAGCTCAAGGATTTGCCGGTGGAGTCGATGCCGTTCGGCTTGTGCCTGTTCGATCCCGAGTGGCATCAGGGCGTCATCGGTATCCTCGCGTCGCGGATGAAAGAGCGCTATTTCCGCCCGACCATCGCCTTTGCCGATGCCGGAGATGGCCTGCTCAAAGGCTCGGGGCGTTCGGTCCAGGGCTTTCACATCCGCGACGCCTTGAGTGTGGTGGCGGCGCAGCATCCGAATCTGATCACCAAGTACGGTGGCCACGCAATGGCGGCCGGCCTGACGCTTCCGGAAGCGAATTTCCCCTTGTTCGCCGAAGCCTTTGACGCTGAAGTGCGCCGGCAACTGCGCGAAGAAGACCTGACGGGCCGCCTGCTGTCGGACGGCACCCTGGCGGTGGAAGAGTTTCACCTGGAACTGGCCCGTGCCCTGCGGCATGCCGGCCCATGGGGGCAGCACTTCCCGGAGCCGTTGTTTCATGGGGTGTTCCAGTTGGTCGAGCAGCGCGTCGTTGGCGAACGGCACCTTAAAGTCGTGCTGAAAAGTGAGTGTGGTTCGGTGAAACTCGACGGTATCGCCTTCGGGATCGACCGCGACATCTGGCCGAATCCGACCATCAAATGGGTGGAGTTGGCCTACAAACTCGACCTCAACGAGTTTCGTGGCAACGAGACGGTTCAGCTGATGATTGCCCACATCGAACCGCGTTGAGTTCTTCGCTGGCAAGCCAGCTCCTACAGGTTTTGCACGCGCTCTGTAGGAGCTGGCTTGCCAGCGAAGGCGATTTCCCTGACACCGAATCTCTCTGAACCCTCCCTCATCCCCGGTTGTCGACTAGGCTCTAAGCACTGCTTGATTGGCCTTGTGACGTCTTGTCGAATTTTTTTGCCCGCGGGGGCGGGTGTTGTACCTTTTTCCTGTCACTCGTCGACTATTCAAACAGAACCTGGAGCCTGCCCACTGATACGAGAGGTGCCCCATGAGTCTGCTGCTTGAACCCTTTACCATTCGCCAATTGACCCTGCCCAACCGCATCGCGGTATCGCCGATGTGCCAGTATTCTTGCGCCGATGGCCTGGCCAATGACTGGCACCTGGTCCACCTCGGCAGCCGTGCTGTCGGCGGGGCAGGGCTGGTGTTTACCGAAGCCACGGCGGTCACCGCCGACGGGCGTATCACCGCTCAAGACCTCGGTCTGTGGAATGACGAACAGATCGAACCCCTGCAACGCATCACCCGCTTTATCAGCGCCCAGGGCGCCGTTGCCGGCATTCAGTTGGCCCATGCCGGGCGCAAGGCCAGTACCTACCGGCCATGGCTCGGCAAACATGGCAGCGTCAAACCCGATGAGGGTGGCTGGGTGCCGGTCGGACCTTCGCCGATTGCGTTCGACCCACAGCACACGCAACCCAGACAGCTGGATGACGGCGAGATCGCCAAGGTGATCCAGGCGTTTGTCGATGCGGCAAAGCGCTCTCTGATTGCCGGTTTCAAGGTGGTCGAAGTGCACGCGGCCCATGGTTACCTGCTGCACCAGTTCCTGTCGCCGTTGAGCAATCAGCGTCGCGATCAATATGGCGGTTCGTTCGAAAATCGCATTCGGCTGGTGCTGCAGGTCACCGAAGCGGTGCGTGCGGTGTGGCCTGAAGAGTTGCCGGTGTTTGTCCGGGTCTCGGCCACCGACTGGGTGGAAGATGGTTGGAACCCTGATGAAACCGTGGAGCTGGCGCGCCGCCTGAAAGACCTGGGTGTGGACCTGATCGATGTCTCGTCGGGCGGGACGGCGGCGAATGCCGAGATTCCCACTGGGCCTGGTTATCAGACCCGCTTCGCCGAACGTGTGCGCAAGGAGTCGGGCATGGCCACCGGCACGGTTGGCATGATCACCGAGCCGGCCCAGGCCGAGCACATCCTGCGCACCTGTCAGGCCGACGTCATCTTCCTGGCCCGTGAGTTGTTGCGTGATCCGTACTGGGCGCTGCATGCAGATGACGACTTGGGCGGGCACAAGGCCGTGTGGCCGGCGCAGTATCAGCGGGCGACCCACCGTGAGCAGCCGATTCACGAATCGGATTTGCGCGACTGAAGTCCATCGATATGAAAAAGCCCCTGAATCGTGAGATTCAGGGGCTTTTGTTTTTTCAGGTGATCGATCAGGCCGCTTCGATCTTGCTGCGGTTCTGTTCGACCTTGTTCAGGTAGTCCTTGAGCTTTTCCTGTTCGGCCACCGTCGTGAACAAACCGAGCTTGCTACGACGCCAGAGGATGTCGTGGGCGCTGGTTGCCCATTCTTCGCTGCACAGATAGTCGACTTCACGGGTGTAGAGACCGCCGCCGATGTGTTCGCCCAGATCGCTGAGGTCCTGTACGCCTTCGAGCATGCGCCAGGTACGGCTGCCGTAGGTGGTGGCCCAGCGGCGAGCGATCTCGCTCGGTACCCAGTCGAATCTGTCGCGGATACGCGAGGTCAAGGCTTGCGGGGTGGTCATGTCTTCACCGCCCGGCAGCGTGGCGTTGGCGGTCCAGCTTGGTTTGATGTGCTTGAAGTACGGTGCCAGTTGCGCCAGCGCCGATTCGGCCAGTTTGCGATAGGTGGTGAGCTTGCCGCCGAATACGGACAGCAACGGAGCTTCTTCGCCAGAGCCCGACAGCGCCAGGGTGTAATCGCGGGTCACGGCCGACGGATTGTCGGATTCGTCGTTGCACAGCGGGCGCACGCCGGAATAGCTATGGATGATGTCGTCGCGGCTGATTTGCTTTTTGAAGTGGGCGTTGACCACGTTCAACAGGTAATCGGTTTCGCCGTCGGTAATAGCCACTTTCGCCGGATCGCCGGTGTACTCGCGGTCGGTGGTGCCGATCAGGGTGAAGCGGTTCAGGTAGGGAATGGTGAACACGATGCGCTGATCTTCGTTTTGCAGGATGTGCGCGTGTTCGCCTTCGTACAGCTTCGGCACGATCAGGTGGCTGCCCTGGATCAGGCGGATGCCGTAAGGCGATTCCATCTTCAGGTCATCACGAATGAACTTGGCGACCCATGGCCCGGCCGCGTTGACCAATGCCTTGGCACGGATCGAAAACAGGCTGCCATCGGCACGTTCCAGATGCAGGTGCCACAGGCCTTTGTTACGACGCGCGCTGACGCAGCGGGTCTGGGTGTGAACGTGGGCGCCCTTTTCTCGGGCGGCCATGGCGTTCAACACCACCAGGCGCGCGTCGTCGACCCAGCAATCGGAGTATTCGAAACCCTTGGTGATCTCGCTTTTGAGCGCGCTGTCGGGACCGAATTTCAGGCTCTTCGAACCTTCCAGTTGCTCGCGCTTGCCCAGGTTGTCATAGAGGAACAATCCGGCGCGGATCATCCACGCCGGGCGAAGGTGCGGGCGGTGTGGCAGCACGAAGCGCATTTGCTTGACGATGTGCGGCGCCTTGGCCAACAGCACTTCCCGTTCGGCCAGGGCTTCACGAACCAGGCGGAATTCGTAATGTTCGAGGTAGCGCAGGCCGCCGTGAATCAGCTTGCTGCTGGCCGACGAGGTATGGCTGGCCAGGTCATCCTTTTCACAAAGGAACACCGATAGGCCGCGACCGGCAGCATCCGCTGCGATCCCCACGCCATTGATCCCGCCACCGATGACGGCGATATCGTAAACCTCGGCGAGAGGGGGCGTAGGCAAGGTGGAAGTGGGCATCGGCTCGGCCTCGGAATTCTTTGATGTTCTGTATTTGATTTCGAACATTAATGTTCATTTGCGAAAATACTAGCCCATAAAGACGTGCGCAGCCAGTCAACTTCGATTGAAAATACTCATCGAAGGGCCGTTAAAGGAAAATTTACGAACATTTGAATGTATGTCAGGAGTGCTTTTGTGGCGAGGGAGCTTGCTCCCGCTGGGCTGCGAAGCAGCCCTGAAACCCGTCAACCAGGTTCAGTCAGGTGTATCGAGCCAGTCGGGTTGGCGACGGCTTCGCCGCCGAGCGGGAGCAAGCTCCCTCGCCACAGGGGAGCATTGCATTCGAAAGGGTTAAACAACCTCCAGCCGAACCTTGTGCTGGTTCAACAGCTGCGCCAGCGCCGGCGAAGGCTGCTGATCGGTGACCAGGCAATCGACCAGGCTGATCGGCCCCAGGCGAATCATGGCGTTGCGCCCGAACTTGCTGGAGTCGGCTGCGAGGATCACTTGTCGGGCATTGGCGATGATCGCCTGGGATACCCGCACTTCCTGATAGTCGAAATCCAGCAGGCTGCCGTCCTCATCGATACCGCTGATGCCGACCAAAGCGAAATCGACCTTGAACTGATTGATGAAGTCGACACTGGCCTGGCCGACCACGCCACCGTCGCGCCGCACGTTGCCGCCGGTCAGCAGCACGTCGAAGTCGTCCTTGGCGCTGAGCATCGAAGCCACATGCAGGTTGTTGGTGATGATCTTCAGGTGACTGTGATTGAGCAGGGCCCGGGCAATGGATTCGGTCGTGGTGCCGATGTTGATGAACAACGAGGCATGGTCGGGAATCTGCGCAGCAATGGCTTCGCCGATACGCTGTTTTTCATCGCGCATCTGATCGGCGCGCATGGCGTAGGCGGTGTTTTCGACACTGGAATCATAGGCGGCGCCACCGTGGTAGCGACGCAATAAATTGGCTTCCGCGAGCTGATTGATGTCGCGGCGGATGGTCTGCGGGGTAACAACGAACAGCGTGGCCATTTCCTCGATACTGACATAGCCGCGTTCGCGGACCAGCTCGAGGATTTGCTGCTGACGGGGAGGCAGATTCATGGGGCGTCCTTTGGGCTGCCGTGCAAAATTTGCCCATGATGCCGCAGGAATCCGCTCCCTACCAGTTACAACCAGATACGAGTCTGGGACCTGGCCTATTCAGCCGCGTCTTCAGCCGCCCAATTGCGGGTGCGGCTGACGGCTTTTTTCCAGCCGGCGTAGAGCTTTTCCTTCGCGGTTTCATCCAGCGTCGGCTCGAACTTGCGTTCGATTACCGCTTTGCCACGCAGTTCTTCCAGGCTGCCCCAGAAGCCACAGGCCAGGCCTGCCAGGTAAGCGGCGCCGAGTGCAGTGGTTTCGCGCATTTGCGGGCGTTCGACCTGAGTGCCGAGGATGTCGGCCTGGAACTGCATGAGGAAGTTGTTGGCCACCGCGCCGCCATCCACTCGCAGGGCCTTGAGGCGTTCGCCGGAGTCCTGCTGCATGGCGTCCAGCACGTCGCGGGTCTGGTAGGCAATCGATTCCAGCGCGGCACGAATGATGTGATCCACACGTACGCCGCGGGTCAGGCCAAACAGCGCGCCACGGGCATACGGGTCCCAGTACGGTGCGCCGAGACCGGTGAAGGCCGGCACCAGGTACACGCCGTTGCTGTCCTTGACCTTGTTGGCGAAGTACTCGGTGTCGTGGGCGTCATTGATGATCTTCAGCTCATCACGCAGCCATTGCACGGTGGAGCCGCCGTTGAATACCGCGCCTTCAAGCGCATAGGCCACTTCACCGCGCGGGCCGCAAGCGATGGTGGTGAGCATGCCGTGCCGGGATTTAACCGCCTTGTCGCCGGTATTCATCAGCAGGAAGCAGCCAGTGCCGTAGGTGTTTTTTGCCTGGCCTGGTTCGACGCACATCTGGCCGAACAGGGCGGCTTGCTGGTCACCGGCAATGCCGCCGATGGCGATGCCGCTTTTGGTGTGGCCGTAGATTTCCGACGACGACTTGACTACCGGGAGCATCTCGCGCGGGATGTCGAGGACTTCCAGCATCTTCGCGTCCCACTCCAGGGTGTGGATGTTGAAAAGCATGGTGCGCGAAGCGTTGGTGTAATCGGTGACATGCACCTTGCCGCCGGTAAATTTCCAGATCAGCCAGCTGTCGACGGTGCCGAACAGCAGCTCGCCGTTGCGCGCGCGTTCGCGGCTGCCTTCGACATTGTCGAGGATCCACTTGAGCTTGGTACCGGAGAAGTAGGGGTCAGTGACCAGGCCGGTGGTTTCGCTGATGTATTGCTCGTGACCATCGCGTTTGAGCTGCTGGCAGATCTCGGTGCTGCGTCGGCATTGCCAGACGATGGCGTTGTAGATCGGGCGGCCGGTGTTCTTGTCCCACACCACGGTGGTTTCGCGTTGGTTGGTGATACCGATGGCGGCTACCTGGTCGTGGTGCAGGCCGGCTTGTGCCAGGGCCTCGACCATCACGGCGCTTTGGGTGGCGAAGATTTCCATCGGGTCATGCTCGACCCAGCCGGCTTGCGGGTAATGCTGGGCGAACTCCCGTTGGGCGGTGCAGACCACGTTCGCGTCGCGGTCGAAAATGATCGCGCGGGAGCTGGTCGTACCCTGATCGAGGGCAATGATGTAGTTCTTATTCTGTGTGTCGGTCATGTCGATTGCCTTGGACTAAATAAGGGAGTGAGGTCTGGCGCGCGATCAAAGGGCAGGGGCACGCGCCAACGGTATCAAGAAGTTCTGGGTTTGCCGTCAATGGCAGGTAGTGCGTCCTTTGTAGCAGGTACGGCGCTGGGCAGATGGCGGGCAATCAGCCCGCGATAGGCGGCAGCACCGAGGCAGGCACCGACAATCGGTGCAAAAACAGGAATCAGGAAATACGGAATATCGCGTCCGCCAGTGAAGGAAATTTCACCCCAGCCAGCGAAGAAAGTCATCAGTTTAGGACCGAAGTCCCGCGCCGGGTTCATTGCAAAACCGGTCAGCGGTCCCATCGAGCTGCCGATCACCGCAATCAGCAGGCCGATCAGCAGCGGTGCCAACGGGCCTTTTGGCAGGCCATTGTTGTCGTCGGTCAGGGACATGATCACGCCCATCAGGATGGCCGTAATGATCACCTCGACCAGAAACGCCTGGGCGGTGGTCAGCACAGGATTCGGGAAGGTGGAGAACACGGAGGCCAATTCAAGGCTGGCTTGAGTGCCGCGAACCATATGGTGAGTTTGTTCGAATTCGAAGAATAGATTGCTGTAAAGCGTGTAAACCAACAGCGCTCCACAGAAGGCACCTGCCACCTGAGCGAGTATGTAGAAAGGCAATTTACGCTTTTCGAAGTCCGCGAAAATACTCAGGGCAATGCTGACGGCAGGGTTCAGATGGGCTCCGGAAACTCCGGCGGTCAGGTAGATCGCCATGCTGACGCCGACGCCCCAGATAATGCTGATTTCCCACAAGCCAAAACTGGCACCCGCGACTTTGAGCGCGGCAACGCAACCGGTACCAAAAAAGATCAGCAGCGCCGTACCCAGGAATTCGGCCATGCATTGGCTCGAGAGCGACGGTTGTTGTAAAGCAGTTGTCATTGAAACCTCATTTTTTTTGTTGTCTGGCGCTTTTTCCATCATGGTCGGAGCGCGGTTTTCAGCGAGGCAGGATCCCCATCCTGGTCGCGGTTTACTGCTCGGTGCTGCGGTAGGACGTTTCGTACAGTTTCAGAAACGAAAAAATATAGACAAGAAACGCTACTGTCAAAGGTCGAAAGTGAACCGTCGGTCATAAATAAACTATTCGTCGCATGAATGAACGAGTCTTTGGGTTGGTGGGAAGGCTGGGCAACGGCGTCATGGATGCGCTGCCCTGGAGCCTTTTAACGATCAATGTCCTAAAATCCGCCGCAGTATTTTTCTTCTGCCGCCCAGTCTGGAGCTGCCATGACCCCCGCATTGGATTTGTTGAAAAAGGTTCGAGCCGAACATCGCGTACACAGTTACGAACATGACCCGAAGGCCGCCTCCTACGGCCTGGAAGCAGCGGAGAAACTGGGGCTCGACCCGGCTCAGGTGTTCAAGACCTTGCTGGCGGCCAGCGAAAAGGGCGAGTTGTTGGTGGCCGTGGTGCCGGTGGTCGGCAGCCTGGACTTGAAAGGACTGGCCCACGCCGCTGGCGTGAAAAAGGTCGAAATGGCCGACCCGGCGGCGGCGCAGCGCTCCACTGGCTATCTGTTGGGTGGGATCAGTCCGCTAGGGCAGAAAAAGCGTTTGCGTACCTTCATTGATAATTCAGCCCAGCCCTTCGCCAGCATTTTTGTCAGCGCGGGCCGGCGCGGACTGGAAGTCGAACTGGCGCCGGCTGTGCTGGCCGAACACACCCAGGCGAAGTTTGCCGATATCGGTCGTGCGTGAGCGTCGAAGTGAGCTCGGCGCTGTATGGTGAAAATCGGTCTGCTCTGTCACTGGTGCCGGTGCGACCAGCGCGGCATGCTCGGCTGTCTGACAAAGGGAGAAGGTTATGCAGCTTGAGTTTCATCAGGTCGACGCGTTCAGCAATCAGCCATTCAGCGGCAACCCGGCGATGGTCTATCGGCTCGATACCTGGCTCGCCGATGAATTGATGCAAAAGATTGCCGCCGAGCACAACCTTGCCGAGACGGCGTTTGTCGTACGCGAAGGGCAGGGCTGGCACATCCGCTGGTTTACGCCGACCACCGAGGTGCCATTGTGTGGTCACGCGACGCTGGCTAGCGCCTATGTGTTGTTTGAAATCTATAAAGAGCCGGTCGAGCGACTGGACTTCACCTGCAAATCCGGACCGTTGAGCGTGACCCGTGAAGGTGGGCGCCTGTGGCTGGATTTTCCGGCGATCACTGCGTCGCCGGTGAACGTGACAGCGGACATCGAGCGTGCACTGGGCGTGAAAGCTGTCGACGTATTGGGTTCGAATGAGCTGTTCGTGGTGCTGGAGTCGGAACAAGCCGTACTCGACTGCAAGCCGGACATGGTCGCCCTGGCGAAGTTGCCATGGTTGGGCGCTATCGTGACGGCGCGGGGCGAGCAGCACGATTTCGTTTCCCGTTACTTCGCCCCGGCAATCGGCATCAATGAAGACCCGGTAACCGGATCGACCCATTGCCTTCTGATTCCGTACTGGTCGCAGCGTTTGGGCAAGTCGAGCCTGACGGCTTTTCAGCGTTCGACGCGGGGTGGGGAATTGTTCTGCCGGCTGGAAGGGGAGCGGGTGAAGATTGGCGGGAATGCGACGCTCGTGGCGAGCGGAACGCTGATGCTGGGTTAGCTCCAATCCAATTGTGGGAGCGGGCTTGCTCGCGAAGGCGGTGAATCAGTCGACATGAATTTTGACTGGCACACCGCCTTCGCGAGCAAGCCCGCTCCCACAATTGTTTCGTGTGTATCAGTTGGTCGTGCTGTAGCGCCGGACACCGGATTCAACAGCCGGAATCTGCGCAGCCGTGCTGCCGGACGCCTGGAACAACACCAGGTGTTCAGCCGCGACACGAATACCCACATCCGCCCCAACCTGACGATCGACATGGCTGGGGAAGATCGACTCCAGTTGCGCGCCTGTCGGCAGCTGCAAGCGATACAGGGTCGATGCACCCAGGAACGTCTTGCCGGCGATTCGCGCCTTCAGTGCGCTATCCGGTGCATAGACGATATCGTCCGGACGCAGCAGCACGTCTACGGCACCGCCTACCGGCCAGGTGTAGGCCCGATTGCCGCGCAACTCACCCAGCTCGGTTTGTACCGACTCCGGGCTGCTCAACTGACCGCGAATGAAATAGCCTTGGCCGATGAAGCTGGCCACAAACGGCGTCAGCGGTTCGTGATACAGGTTGTAAGGCGTATCCCATTGTTCCAGACGACCTTCCTTGAACACGCCAACGTGGTCGCTGACCGCGAAGGCTTCTTCCTGGTCGTGAGTCACCAGAATCGCACTGGTGCCACGGGCCTTGAGGATGTCGCGCACTTCATGGCTGAGCTTGCGGCGCAATTCGCCATCGAGGTTGGAGAACGGCTCGTCGAGCAGCAGCAGTTGTGGTTCCGGCGCCAGTGCGCGGGCCAGGGCGACACGTTGCTGCTGCCCGCCTGAAAGCTCGTGAGGGAAGCGCTTGCCGAGGTTCTTCAGGTTGACCAGTTCCAGCAGCTCTTCGGTAACGCGATCTTTTTGCGGATGCTTGCGAATACCGAAGGCGATGTTGTCGGCCACGCTCAAATGCGGAAATAGCGCGTAGTCCTGGAACACCATGCCGATGCGGCGTTTCTCCGGTGCGAGGGTGAAACCGGCGCTGGAGATTGTCTCGCCAGCCAACTGGATTTCACCTTCATGCACCGGCTCGAAACCGGCAATCGCCCGCAGCGTTGTGGTTTTACCGCAACCCGAGGAGCCCAGCAGGCAACCGATGTCGCCCGCGTTCAGGTGCAGGTTGAGGTTTTGAACCACTCGCTGGTCCTGATATCCACAAGCGAGGTTGCGCAGGTTAAGCAGTAATGGCTGGCTCATGCGTGGTGGTACGAAGGCGGAACGAGGAATTCGAGCAAGGCCTTTTGCGCGTGCAGACGGTTTTCGGCTTGATCCCAGGCAACCGAACGTTTGTCATCGAGCAGGTCGACGCTGATTTCTTCGCCGCGGTGCGCTGGCAGGCAGTGCATGAACAGCACGTCTTCAGCAGCCAGGTCGAGCAGGGCGCAGTTGACCTGATACGGTGCGAACAGTTGCAGGCGCTTGGCGGTTTCCTCTTCCTGACCCATGGAGGTCCAGACGTCGGTGCTCACCAGGTGTGCACCGCGCACGGCATCTTTCGGGTCGCGAACGATGGTGACCCGATCGCCGGCCTTGGCCAGGAACACCGGGTTGGGCTCGTAGCCTTCCGGGCAGGCAACGCGCAACTGGAAGTCGAACTGGATCGCCGCTTCTATATAGCTGTTGCACATGTTGTTGCCATCGCCGATCCAGGCCACGGTCTTGCCCTGGATGGAGCCGCGGTGTTCGAGGAAGGTCTGCATGTCGGCCAGCAACTGGCACGGGTGCAGGTCATCGGACAGGCCGTTGATCACCGGCACGCGGGAGTTGGCGGCGAATTCGGTCAGGTTGCTGTGGGCAAAGGTACGAATCATCACCGCGTCGAGCATGCTCGACATGACGATGGCGCAGTCGCCGATCGGCTCGCCACGGCCCAGTTGGGTGTCACGTGGCGACAGGAAGATCGCCTGGCCGCCGAGCTGGATCATGCCGGCCTCGAAAGAGATCCGGGTGCGGGTCGAGGATTTCTCGAAAATCATCCCCAGGACGCGGTTTTTCAGAGGCTCGAACAGTACGCCGCGGTTACGCAGGTCCTTGAGCTCAACGCCTCGACGGATCACGCTGACCAGCTCTTCGGGCGTGCAATCCATCAGGGAGAGAAAGTGCCTTGCGCTCATCATTGACTACCTTTTTGCTACAAACCGCAGATGCTCAAAGCCTTGTTTAACGGAACAACGGGCGAGACCTGCGGCGTAAGCCGCACGGGGCGACGAAATAGGGGAAGGCGCGATCTTATAATTAAATGTCGCGTCTTACCAATAGGGCTACAGTTTTTAGGGAGTTTCAGAGGTGCTACGGGTTCACCGTGGTAGCGCTTTTGAAGCCTGTTTCCTGATAGCAGCGGCTCATTTGTACACCGGCCTCTCGGGGCTTGGCAATCAGGCGGGGCGGCAATGGTGCACTGACAGTCGGTTTCTGACTTGTCGTTCCAGGTCTTGAGCAGCGTGTCGCCAGCTTGAAATAATCCGGTTGCAGGCGTCCCCCAGGCTGCCTTCGAACTGAGCTCCGGCGGCCATCGGCTGGCCTGATAACCCTCGATTCACAAGACGAACATCGCTGGCGCGGTGGCGGGTACGGCGCCATAGTTTTGTTTCCGCGGCCAACGTTGCCCGCCCATAACAAGACAGAGACTGGCCATGACCAAGACTCTCCATCATCGTGCGTGCCATTTGTGCGAAGCCATCTGTGGCCTGACCATCGAAACCACTGAAGTCGAAGGCGGTAACGTCCAGATCACATCGATCAAGGGCGACCCCCAGGATACGTTCAGCCGTGGACATATCTGCCCCAAGGCCGTTGCGTTGCAAGACATTCAGAGCGATCCGGATCGCCTGCACCAGCCCATGCAGCGGGTGGGTCATGAGTGGCAGCCCATCGAGTGGGAGGCGGCATTCAATCTGGTCGCCGAACGCCTCGCCGCCATTCAGGAGCATCACGGACAAAATGCCGTGGCGGTCTATCAAGGCAACCCCAGCGTGCACAATTACGGGCTGATGACCCACAGCAATTACTTCCTCGGTTTGCTGAAAACCCGCAACCGGTTTTCTGCCACCTCGGTCGATCAATTGCCCCATCACCTGACCAGTCATTTGATGTACGGCCACGGTTTGCTGCTGCCGATCCCGGACATCGATCACACCGATTTCATGCTGATCCTGGGCGGCAACCCGTTGGCTTCAAACGGCAGCATCATGACCGTGCCGGATGTGGAAAAACGCTTGAAGGCGATACAGGCCCGGGGCGGCAAAGTGGTGGTGGTCGATCCACGCCGTAGTGAAACCGCGGCGATCGCCGATCAGCATCTGTTCGTGCGCCCTGGCGGCGATGCGGCATTGTTGTTCGGCCTGCTCAACACCTTGTTCGCGGAAGGTCTGACCCGCGACAGCCATCTGCCGGTAGACGGTCTGGAGGATGTGCGGGAGGCCGTCGCGCCGTTCACCGCCGAGGCCATGAGCCCGTTGTGTGCCGTACCAGCCGAACAGATTCGCCAATTGGCGCGGGACTTCGCCGCGGCACCGAGTGCGGTCTGCTATGGCCGCATGGGCGTCTCGACTCAGGCCTTCGGTACGCTGTGCCACTGGGTGGTGCAGCTGATCAACCTGGTCACCGGCAACCTCGATCGCGTTGGCGGGGCCTTGTGCACTGAACCGGCGGTGGACCTGGTAGCGTCGACTTCGGGCGGGCATTTCAACTTGTGGCAGAGCCGGGTCTCCGGGCGCCCGGAATATGCCGGAGAGCTGCCGGTGTCGGCGCTGGCCGAAGAGATGCTCACCGAAGGGGAAGGGCAGGTACGGGCGTTGATCACCGTGGCGGGCAATCCCGTGCTGTCCACACCCAATGGCCGAAAACTCGAGCAGGCGCTGGACGGGCTGGAGTTCATGGTCAGTATCGACCTGTACATCAATGAAACCACGCGTTACGCCGACCTGATCCTGCCATCCACATCGGCGCTGGAAAACGACCATTACGACACGACGTTCAACCTGTTCGCGGTGCGCAATGTCAGCCGTTTCAACCGCGCAATCCTCGCCAAACCCGAAGGTGCATTGCACGACTGGGAGATCTTCGTCGGGCTGGCCAAGGCATTTTCCGCCAGGACCGGTAAAGAGTTGAAGCCGACCATCGCCCCGGCGCAAATGATCGATCGCGGCCTGCGTATGGGGATGTACGGCGACACTTCAGAGCACAAGCTGTCATTGGCGACCTTGTTCGATCATCCCCATGGTGTCGATCTGGGTGCGCTCAAGCCTAACCTGGCACCACGCCTGAAGACTGCCAATCAACGCATCCAGGCCGCGCCGGCTGCGATTCTCGCTGACCTGACGCGCTTCGCAGCCTTGCAGGCGCCGGCCGCCGACGAGTTGTTGATGATTGGCCGCCGACATGTGCGCAGCAACAACTCATGGATGCATAACTATCATCGGTTGGTGAAGGGCAAGCCACGTCACCAGTTGCTGATGCATCCGGACGATCTGGCCAGTCGCGGACTCAGCGACGGGCAACGTGTGCGGGTCAGTTCACGGGTGGGTGTGATTGAGGTTGAGGTACTTGGCAGTCTGGATATGATGAAAGGTGTGGTCAGCCTGCCGCACGGCTGGGGCCATGCGCGGCCGGGCGTGCAAATGACGATTGCCAGCAGCCAGCCGGGGTCCAGCGCCAATGACCTGACCGACGAATGCCAGATTGACGAGTTGTCAGGAAATGCTGCACTCAATGGTGTGCCGGTGACCGTGGCGGCGGCTTGAATCAGACTGACGGAGAGACCGAGCAGGGCGCTCGGCTTTCCGTTACAATGCGCCACCGTGCCGACCCATGAGTCGGAAAGTTCAGCCGAGGTGCTCCATGGATATCATCGAAACGATTAAAGAGCAGATTGCCAACAACACCATTCTGCTTTACATGAAAGGCTCGCCGAATGCCCCGCAGTGCGGCTTCTCCGCGAAAGCCGCGCAGGCCGTGATGGCGTGTGGCGAAAAGTTTGCGTACGTGGACATCCTGCAGAACCCGGAAATCCGCGCCAACCTGCCAAAATATGCCAACTGGCCAACCTTCCCACAGCTGTGGGTTGCCGGTGAGCTGGTCGGCGGTAGCGACATCATGACTGAAATGGCTGCTGACGGTTCGCTGCAAGCCACCATCAAGGCTGCTGTCGAAGCCGCTGCTGCCAACAAGTCCGAAGCCTGACTCGGTCCCCGTAGGAGCAAGCTTGCTCGCGAAGAACGATGACGCGGTATATCGCTGAACCGCGTCTTCGTTCTTCGCTGGCAAGCCAGCTCCTACAGGAGGCATTAAAAAGCCCCGCCTCTATTGTGCAGAGAGCGGGGCTTTTTTATGCATCGAGATTAATGGCGTAGAACTTACTCGTCTTCGCCCATCTGCGATTGCAGGTAGTTCTCGATACCGATTTTTTCGATCAGACCCAACTGGGTTTCCAGCCAGTCGATATGTTCTTCTTCGGACTCGAGGATGTCTTCAAGCAGTTCACGACTACCGAAGTCGCCAACGGTTTCGCAATGAGCGATAGCCACTTTGAGATCTGCGTGACCAATGCGTTCGATACGCAGGTCGCACTCAAGCATTTCCTTGGTGTGTTCGCCGATGTGCAGCTTGCCCAGGTCCTGGACGTTCGGCAGGCCTTCAAGGAACAGGATGCGCTTGATCAGCTTGTCCGCATGCTTCATCTCGTCGATGGATTCGTGGTACTCGTGCTTGCCGAGCTTGTTCAGGCCCCAATCTTCATACATGCGTGCATGCAGGAAGTATTGATTGATCGCGACCAGCTCATTGGCGAGGATCTTGTTGAGATGCTGGATGACTGTAACGTCGCCTTTCATGATGGGGTCCTGCCCTTTATTAGCTGTCAATAGAGCAGAGTTTGAGCTGCGTATTTAAGGGTGTCAAACCTAAGTTATTGAAACTTAAATGAAAATTAATCGGAATAAGAATGTTTGTGTTCCGCGTCTAGAGCATAACTAGTTGATTTTGAGGCATAAAAAAACCGGACATATGTCCGGTTCTTTGAAATTCGATATTTAAGCCGCTGTAAATTCTGCTGGAAAAGGAATTGCAGCCTGGGCCGTTTGCAGTTTTGTCAGGGTCTCGCGGACTACTTCCTTGGCGAGGCAGGCACATTTGCCGCATTGACTGGCAACGCCGGTGGCCACACGGACTTCCTTGTAGCTGCAGCATCCTTCATAGATCGCATCGCGGATTTGACCGTCGGTGACGCCAGTGCAAAGGCAAACGTACATAAGAGAAGACCGTCGCTGATTGTGACTCAATTGCGATGGATCTTAATGTTAACGAGAATGATTGTCAAAGTGCTTTCGGAGCACTTTTCGTCATAAGGGTGTGTGGCTGACGAACGGTCTGGCGCACAAAGTCAGTGAAGAAAGCCGGGTGTCGATTTTACCGTCCCGGGAAAAAACAGCTAAGACAGCTCAAACACGCGGTGTATGATGGCCGGTCTTTTGCGACCGGGGATCGTGTCACAGGGCTGTCGCCTCAGGGTGGCAGGCTGATGCGAACCCTGTTTCTCACGCTATTACACCAGGAGATATCCAATGAGCGTACTCGTAGGCAAACAAGCCCCTGACTTCACCGTACCGGCCGTACTCGGCAATGGCGAGATCGTTGACAGCTTCACTCTGTCCTCGGCGATCAAAGGCAAATACGGCCTGGTGTTTTTCTACCCACTGGACTTCACCTTCGTTTGCCCGTCCGAGCTGATCGCTCTGGACAACCGCATGTCTGAATTCAAGGCACGCAACGTTGAAGTGATCGCTGTTTCGATCGACTCGCACTTCACCCACAACGCATGGCGCAACACTCCAGTGAACAATGGCGGTATCGGCCAGGTTCGCTACACCATGGCTGCCGACATCAAGCAGGACATCATGAAGGCCTACGACGTTCAGTCCGCTGAAGGCGTGGCTTTCCGTGGCGCGTTCCTGATCGACGACAAAGGCGTTGTCCGTTCGCAGATCATCAACGACCTGCCGCTGGGTCGTAACATGGAAGAGCTGATCCGTCTGGTCGACGCTCTGCAATTCCACGAAGCGCACGGCGAAGTCTGCCCTGCCAACTGGAAAAAAGGCGACAAAGGCATGAACGCTTCGCCAGAAGGCGTTGCTGCTTACCTGACCGAGCACGCTGCCGCTCTGTAAGGCGCACGCGCAGGTACAAAAAAACCGGCCTTCGAGGCCGGTTTTTTTATGGGCGGGAATTGTTCTGGTCTCTGTAGGAGCGAGCTTGCTCGCGATGGACTTCAGAACACCGCGGGGTGTCAGGCTTGCAGCGTTATCGTTAACGACCATCGCGAGCAAGCTCGCTCCTACGCCCACATCAGTCGTTGAAATCTTCCCAGCCGCCCATTTGTTTCCAGCGATTGACGATGCCGCAGAACAGGTCTGCCGTTTTCTCGGTGTCATAGCGCGCCGAGTGAGCCTCACGACCGTCGAAGTCGATATCCGCTGCCTGGCAAGCCTTGGCCAGCACGGTCTGGCCGTACGCGAGGCCGGCGAGCGTTGCGGTATCGAAACTGGAGAACGGATGGAACGGATTGCGCTTCATGTCCAGGCGCGCAACCGCCGCATTCAGGAAGCCCAGGTCGAAGCTGCTGTTATGCCCGACCAGGATCGCCCGTTTGCAACCATTGGCCTTGAGAGCCTTGCGCACGCCACGGAAGATATCATTCAGGGCAGACTCTTCACTCACGGCCATGCGCAGCGGGTGATCGAGCTTGATCCCGGTGAATTCCAGGGCGGCCGCTTCGATGTTCGCGCCTTCGAACGGCTCGACACGGAAGAAGTAGGTGTGATCGGGGTAAACAAAACCCTTTTCATCCATCGCGATGGTGGTCGCGGCGATTTCCAGCAGGGCGTCGGTCGCGGAGTTGAAGCCACCGGTTTCTACGTCGACGACAACCGGCAGGTAACCACGGAACCTGGCAGCCATTGGATGACGAGGGCCGCCTCCGCCGCCATTGCCTTCCAGTTCGTCGTCGAAATGGTCTTCACTCACGCGTGTTCCTCCAGCAGGCGCCAGCGCAGTTTTTCACCGGCGCGCAGCGGGATAACGGTCAGCTCGCCAAATGGCAGGCTGGTGGGGGCGGTCCATTCTTCGCGGACCAGGGTGATGCGATCGGTGTTGGCCGGCAGACCATAGAACCGGGGGCCGTAGAGGCTGGCGAAGGCTTCGAGCTTGTCCAGCGCATTGCGCTGTTCGAAGGCTTCGGCATACATCTCGATGGCCGCATAAGCGGTGTAGCAACCGGCGCAACCGCAGGCCGCCTCTTTGGCGTGCTGGGCGTGGGGCGCCGAGTCGGTACCGAGGAAGAACTTCTCGCTGCCGCTGGTGGCGGCGTCGAGCAGGGCTTCCTGGTGCGTATTGCGCTTGAGGATCGGCAGGCAATAGAAATGCGGTCGAATCCCGCCTACCAGCATGTGGTTGCGGTTGTACAGCAGGTGGTGAGCAGTGATGGTCGCGCCTACGTTGGCCGAAGCCGAGTTGACGAACTGCACGGCGTCCGCAGTGGTGATGTGTTCGAAAACCACTTTGAGAGTCGGGAAACGTTCGACTACACGGCGCATGTGCTCATCGATGAAGATTTTTTCGCGGTCGAACACGTCGACATCGCCACGGGTGACTTCACCGTGAACCAACAACGGCATCCCGACTTCGGCCATGGCCTCGAGTGCAGGGAAGATCTTGTCGATGCTGGTGACGCCAGAGTCCGAGTTGGTGGTCGCGCCGGCCGGGTACAGCTTGGCGGCGTGAACGAATCCGCTGGCCTTGGCCTCGCGAATTTCTTCAGGCTGGGTGCGGTCGGTCAGGTACAGGACCATCAGCGGCTCGAACGTGCTGCCGGCCGGGCGGGCAGCGAGTATCCGCTGGCGATAGCCGTCGGCTTCGGCCGCGGTGCGCACCGGTGGAACCAGGTTGGGCATGATGATGGCGCGGCCAAAGGTGCGCGCGACATCCGCGACGGTATTGGTCAACACGGCACCATCGCGAAGATGAATATGCCAGTCGTCGGGACGCAGCAGGGTCAGGCGGTCGGACATGAGGGGATTCCAGGCGGGTCAAACTCAAGGGAATGCTACCGGAAAAGACTCTTGCAGGCACTCGCTATCAAGTTTTGCAGGAAGCTTCCGATATCCAACAGGTATGCCGTAAACATGTGTGTGTCGGTCTTTTTGTTGTAGAAGCCAGTGGAGCCTCCCGTGCGCCAGCGTTATTTAGCCTTGCTCAGTGTGTTTGCCAGCCTTCCGGTAATGGCGCTCACTTTCCAGACCCGTCTGGAGAACATTGAGTGGACGGTCGAAGGTGACAAGTTCGAATGCCGTCTGACGCAGCCGATTACCGACTTCGGTTCGGGCGAGTTCGTGCGTCGTGCCGGCGAGCAGGCGACTTTTCGTCTGAAAACCTACAACCCGATGATCGGCGGCGGATCGGCGACCTTGCTGGCCGCTGCGGCACCGTGGCAACCGGGGCGTGACGATATCAATCTGGGCACGGTGAGAATTGGCAGCGGCAACGTATTGTTCAACAGTTCACAGGTTCAGGCCGGACGCCTGATCAGCGGTCTGATGGACGGTCGCAGCCCGTTGGTTCGCCACTCTTCGGGGGATGGCCGGGTCTCGGAAGTGCGTTTGTTGCCGGTCAGGTTCAATAAAGCCTTTGCCGATTACCAGGGTTGCGTGGCCAAATTGTTGCCGCAGAACTTCGAGCAGGTGAAGCAATCCGAAATCGGCTTCCCCGGCGGCGGAATCGAACTCGACAGTGCGGCGAAGGCCAAGCTGCAGGTGATGCTGGAGTACATGAAGGCCGATCCGACGGTCAATCACATCGAGCTCGACGGTCACTCCGACAACAGCGGCAACCGCCTGACCAACCGCGACCTGTCGCGGCGCCGGGCGCTGGCAGTGATGGAGTTCTTCAAGGCCAACGGCATCCAGGAGTCGCAAATCACCCTGCGTTTCCACGGCGAGCGTTATCCGCTGGCGCCTAATACCAACAACGCCAACCGCGCCAAGAACCGTCGTGTAGCGGTACGCCTGGAGCGGGGAGCACCAACGGAACAAGTCGCCCCGCAGGCGACGAAAGCGGCCACTTCGGCAACTTCCTGACTCTTCGATCATCGTCGCCCTCTCGACAGATTCTGTCGCTTTGTCGTCATAAGCTGTCGCGCCTCTGTAAATTATCCTGCATGAGCGGTAGACTTCACGGCTTTCCGTAGAACCCCGTGGAGTGATGGCATGGCGGACGTAAACAAGGTCGTTCTGGCGTATTCCGGCGGCCTGGACACTTCGGTGATCCTCAAGTGGCTGCAGGATACTTATAACTGTGAAGTGGTGACCTTCACCGCTGACCTGGGTCAGGGCGAAGAGGTCGAACCTGCACGCGCCAAGGCTCAGGCCATGGGCGTCAAAGAGATCTACATCGACGACTTGCGCGAAGAGTTCGTGCGCGATTTCGTTTTCCCGATGTTCCGCGCCAACACCGTTTACGAAGGCGAGTACCTGCTGGGTACTTCCATCGCTCGTCCGTTGATCGCCAAGCGTCTGATCGAAATCGCCAACGAAACCGGCGCTGACGCCATTTCCCACGGCGCCACCGGCAAAGGTAACGACCAGGTTCGTTTTGAACTCGGTGCGTACGCCTTGAAGCCAGGTGTGAAAGTGATCGCTCCGTGGCGCGAATGGGACCTGCTGTCCCGTGAAAAGCTGATGGACTACGCCGCGAAGCACGCGATCCCGATCGAGCGCCACGGCAAGAAAAAATCCCCATACTCCATGGATGCCAACCTGCTGCACATCTCCTATGAAGGCGGCGTGCTGGAAGACACCTGGACCGAGCACGAAGAAGACATGTGGCGCTGGACCGTTTCCCCGGAAAACGCTCCAGACAAGCCGCAGTACCTGGAGCTGACCTACCGCAACGGCGACATCGTCGCGCTGGACGGCGTCGAAATGACTCCGGCCACCGTACTGGCGACCCTGAACCGTATCGGTGGCGAACACGGTATCGGTCGTCTCGACATCGTCGAGAACCGCTACGTGGGCATGAAGTCCCGTGGCTGCTACGAAACCCCAGGCGGCACCATCATGCTGCGTGCCCACCGTGCGATCGAATCGATCACCCTGGACCGCGAAGTGGCTCACCTCAAAGACGAGCTGATGCCCAAGTACGCCAGCCTGATCTACACCGGCTACTGGTGGAGCCCTGAGCGTCTGATGCTGCAACAGATGATCGATGCGTCCCAGGTCAACGTGAACGGCGTTGTGCGCCTGAAGCTGTACAAGGGCAATGTGATCGTCACTGGCCGCAAGTCCGACGACTCGCTGTTCGACGCCAACATCGCTACCTTCGAAGAAGATGGCGGCGCGTACAACCAGGCGGATGCAGCGGGCTTCATCAAGCTCAACGCCCTGCGCATGCGCATTGCGGCGAACAAAGGCCGGAAGCTGTTCTGAGACCTTTGACATCGTGATGGGTGCCTGGCCTCGTCCTCGACGAGGTCAGGCACCTGAAAACGGGGGGGGTGACGCCAGTTACTGCGTTGTCGCGTGATTTCGATTGCGCTGATGATTTCCTGTTTTTCTCCTTCCAATGGTCTGTCCTGTACTACGCATTGTTGTTTGCCGGTTGTCCGGCCTGGTCAATGACCGACAACCTGTGCGAGTCCAGATTGTAGGCAACATGAAAGGCGGCACTGCGCTTTCTGGTCTGCCTTGAATGTTTAAGCGCACTGGCTTTCAGTAAAGTCTCCGAAACGGCACAAGTGATAAACAGAATCACGTACGCCGTCTTTTCCCGTGGCCTCTGGATTTTTTCCAGCAGCGCTCCAAATTCGATCTCCTTGTTCATCCAGCGTGCATCAATGATGTACAGGTCGTTTACCAGTTCGGGTAACTGAAGTCGGTGCTGAACGGAGACGGTGGTTTGCAGACCAATCCCGGTTGGTGGGTCCTGTGCACCACAGGGCGTCCGGGTTGGCTGCCAGTCATTCGTTGACGTTTCCAGTGCGGGATTTTCAGACGACTTCCCGGACGCTTTTTTTTCCGACCGCCCTGCATCATCCATGACTTTCATGAAGTGCTTTCCCTTTTCAAAATCGGAAGGCGCATAAAGTGATTTGTAGTTGAAATTGAGTGTCGCGAAAAAAAGTAAAAGTAAATAGAACGGAAAACTGATCAGAAACCAGACGTAGAGTTCTCTTTCTTCCTGGTCGAGGAAGGGTAGAGAAACAGCTGCCGAAGTTTCAGAGAGTGCGGCGAATGTCGCGATAATTGTCATTGGGTTGGTAATTCGTTTTCTTATCATGTTTTGTACTCATGCTGGATTGTCTTTTCTCGAATGGTTTATGTGGCTGGTTTGATGTAGTGATTATTGTAGTGATTTTATTGCCCGTTGG
Organism: Pseudomonas sp. GW821-FHT01C01; assembly: GCF_059422645.1. Taxonomy (NCBI): domain Bacteria; kingdom Pseudomonadati; phylum Pseudomonadota; class Gammaproteobacteria; order Pseudomonadales; family Pseudomonadaceae; genus Pseudomonas; species Pseudomonas sp. GW821-FHT01C01. Next base: position 67,281 of record NZ_JBWKXF010000008.1, read on the forward strand.
TTTTTGTAGATATTTTTATTTGTTTGTTGGGGGGGGCTTCGATTCTTTGAGTGTTGATGATGTATTAATAATTGCTCAAAAAATATTATTTGCTGTAAGAGTAGTCGGATGCCTGGTGTGTGATATTTCTGGTGTGAATGTTGGAAGCGTAAATATCAGTTACGTTTTAGAGGAGTAGAGGCTGATGTTTATCGGGTTACGACCGTTCAGGCGGGTCCTCGGAAAATTTTGGTCGTAAATCGATAGAGGCGACTTCTGGAAAGTGCGACACCATGACGCTGATACAGTTTTCAACTCATTCCGTTCGAGGGTTTTTTGTAGGAGGAATCCGTGTTGTTTGTAAGGAATGTCTCTCGGTGCGGGTGGCTGGAAGGGGCGACATGCCATGGGTGAAACGACTAGGCTATTGTGCGGGCTCTAAAAATTCGAACAGCGAAAATTGGACTTGCCCATGAATAAAGTGCTGATCGTGGATGATCACCCCGTCATTCGTCTTGCGGTACGTATGCTAATGGAACGTCATGGCTACGAAGTTATTGCAGAAACCGATAATGGTGTGGATGCACTGCAACTAGCCCGTGAACTTATGCCGGATATTGTTATTCTGGATATCGGGATTCCGAAGCTGGACGGGTTGGAGGTCATCGCGCGTTTGTCTTCGACCTCAATGCCGATGAAAGTGCTGATATTGACCTCCCAGGCGCCAGGGCATTTTTCCATGCGTTGCATGCAGTCTGGTGCGGCCGGTTATGTTTGCAAGCAACAAGACCTGACGGAACTGCTCAGTGCAATAAAGGCCGTGTTGTCAGGTTACAGTTACTTTCCGAATCAAGCCTTGCATACCGTGCGTTCCAGTTTGGGGAACGCCAGCGAGGCCGATATGGTTGATCGTTTGTCGGGACGGGAAATGATGGTCCTGCAACAGTTGGCCAGAGGCAAGACCAACAAAGAGATTGCCGATGGAATGTTTCTCAGCAATAAAACAGTCAGTACTTACAAGACCCGTCTGTTGCTCAAACTGAATGCGCGGTCTCTGGTCGACCTGATCGAGCTGGCACAACGCAATGGTCTGGTGTGATGAAGTCACTGCGCGACAAGGGGCGTCTACCGGGGTATGGCACTTAGTAAAAAGCCTCCGTTTCGGGAGGCTTTCAGGTGTCATAAGTCAAAATCGTAATCGGCCAATTGCTTTTGCAGTCGGCGCTCCTCCAGCAGGTTGTCGATGGTGCGGCGCTTGCTCAGATTAGTTTTCGCTACTTCAACCACCGGCTCGGCGTCATCGGTTTCGGCGGTGGTGAAGTCGTCTTCTACGTCCAATTGCTCTTTGCCAGTACTCATTTAGTTGCTCCAGGCTAAGAAGGCCTTTGGCGCTCCTTATATCGACAATCTCCCTGCGGGTAAAAAAGATTTTTTCAATCGGTAATTCAAAAAACCTAATAGCGCCTCAATCGTCGGAGGTTTTGTGCTTGTACTCGCACAAGTCCTCGATCCGGCAGCTCCCGCATCGGGGCTTGCGGGCCAGGCAAACATAACGACCGTGAAGGATCAGCCAGTGATGGGAGTCGAGCAGGTACTCCTTGGGCACGAATTTCATCAGCTTTTTCTCGACTTCCACCACATTCTTGCCGGGAGCAATGCCGGTCCGGTTGCTGACCCTGAAAATATGCGTGTCGACGGCCATGGTCAGCTGGCGGAATGCCGTATTGAGTACCACATTGGCGGTTTTGCGGCCGACACCGGGCAGTGCTTCCAGCTCCTCGCGGGTTTGTGGCACTTCACCGGCGTGACGCTCGACCAGCAAGCGGCACGTTTCGATCACGTTTTTCGCTTTGCTGTTGTACAGGCCGATGGTCTTGATGTACTCCGACAGTCCCTCCACGCCCAGGGCATGGATCGCCGCCGGGGTATTGGCGACCGGGAACAGCCTGGCTGTGGCCTTGTTAACGCCGACATCGGTCGACTGCGCCGAGAGAATCACGGCAATCAGCAATTCGAACGGTGAGGAGTAGGCCAGTTCGGTCTTGGGTTCCGGGTTGTCCTCGTGCAGTCTGCGGAAAATTTCCAGACGTTTTGCGGCATTCATGGGCAGTGCGTTTCCTCGAAGGCAATCATTGTGTGGGCGTGGGGTGCCAGGCTTGCCAGGCGGCGATCAGCAGTCCGAGCAGAATGAATCCGCCAGGGACCAATGTGGCCAGGCGCAGGCCGCCATCAGCCACCAGCACCCAGCCTTGCCAGTCAGTTTGCGTTGCGTCGATCAGCCACGATAGGTGATTTGCGAGTGTCCCGTTGCCGATGAGTTCGCGCAGCAGGCCCAGCGTGATCATCAGCGTGGCAAACAGGCCATTGAGTCGCAGGCGTTGGTGCCAGCCGTCCTGAAAGAACCCGGTGTGTTCCAGTACGACGCATTGCAGGGCAATCAAGGCGCCATAAAACCCCAGATGCTGCTGCCATTGCAGCGACCAGGCCTGTGCCATGAGTTCCGCGCAACTGGTGAGCGAGGCCGCCAACAGCAGGCTGGCCGGCAAGCGCGTCGCCGGGACAAGTCGCGATCGCAGGGCGCCCATGGCCAGACTGAACAACTGGGTCACCACCACGAACATCAGGCACAGGCCAAGGGCACTCACCAGCGAGTGGGTGGCGCCGATCAACGGCGTCAGCATCAAGGCGTTGCGCAGAGTCGATGAATTATCCATGGGCAGGGTTTCCGAGCAGTTGTTGCCGGTGTTCATCGAAGTAGCGCAAGGCATCGTGGATGGCATTGATCACCGCTCTTGAGGTGATGGTCGCGCCAGCAATCTGATCGAACTGCCCCTGATCCTTTTTCAGCGCCCAGCCACTGTCGCCCGGTTCTGTTCGAGACTTGCCGGAAAAAACCTGAAGCCAGGCATTGGGCCAGTCGGCGATCCGTGCACCCAGACCTGGTGTTTCCGACTGTTTGAGGGTTTTGACGCCCAGCAACCGGCCATTGGCGTCGATAGCGATCAACAGGTCGATGGCAGCGGCGTAGCCAAGGGTTTGACTGCGCAGCAACACTGCGACGGGTTGATCGGCCCGGGTAGCCAGATAACCACCGAGCAAGGTGCTGTTGGTCAGGGCGGTTGTTTCGATCGTGATGGGGTGTTCGAGTGGTTGATTGTCGTAGCTGTCTGACGCGATCAGATCTAGCAGGTTGCGGCTGTCGATCAGGCGCTGTTCGGCTGCAATACGCGGCGCGCTGCCGAGCTGCACGAAGTACGTCACGCCAAGGCCAAGTGCGGCCAAAAGCACCAGAAGCGCGATGCTTGATGTCCGGCTCATGGCGCCTCCGGCTGTTGTCTGGCCACCACGAACCGCTCCAGCGCCGGCACGCACAGGTTCATCAACAGCACCGCAAAGGCGATGCCGTCTGGATACCCGCCCCAGGTACGAATCAGATAAGTCAGGAGCCCGACACCGACGCCGAACAGCAGTCGCGCGCCTGGGCTTCTGGCGCCGGACACTGGTTCGGTGATGATGAAGAACGCTCCCAGCATGGTCGCGCCGGTAAGCAGGTGAAACAACGGCGAGCCATGGGAGTCTGAGCCCGACCCGTTCCAGCACAGCAGGCTGATGATGAACAGGCTGACCAGCATGCCGACCGGTGCATGCCAGCTGATCACCCTTCGTTGCAGGAGAAACATACCGCCCGCCAGAAACGCCAGGTTCACCCATTCCACCCCCCGGCCGCCGAAGTGGCCGAATGCCGGGTTGCCGGCAAACAGTTCATCCATGGTCAGGCTTTTGTTGATCCGCAGACTGTCCAGCGCCGTGGCCTGCACCCACGCATCCGGCGCATTGCCGACACCGAACGCTTGCTGCAAGCCACTCAGCAGGTCCATGCCATGGAGCGATGGCCAATGGGTCATGGGTTGGGGAAAGGTCACCAGCACCAGGGCAAAGCCGAGCATCGCCGGGTTGAAGGGGTTCGAACCGACGCCGCCATACAGGTGTTTACCGAAAATCATCGCAAAAGCGGCTGCACTGAGGGTCAGCCACCATGGGCAGTAAGGCGGCAGCGCCAGAGCCAGCAATGTGGCACTGACCAACGCGCTACCGTCACTCAAGGTCGGCCGCAGCGGTCGCTTGCGCAAATGCACGATGGCTGCCTCGACGGCCAACGCAGCAGCGGCCGCCAGAACCAGATTGATCAACACACCCCAGCCGTACAGCCAGAACGCCGCCAGCATTCCCGGCAGCGTGGCCAGCAGCACCAGTTTCATCGCCTGTTGCAGGCGATCATCAACTGTTTCAAGGGCCGGCATGGGCGTCCACCTGGCGTTCGGCTTCGCCGAGTGCGCGCTCCAGGGCTTCGATGTGTTCCGCCGGTGCTTCGTTGGCCTGAGCCTTCTTGAGTTCGGCGCGGCGCATGGCCAACTGGATCTTGGCCCGTTTCAGATCGGCATCATTTGACGACACCGCTGTGACCGTCGGTGCGGGAGCGGGTGGGGCGGCGCTTTCCAGTTGCGCCAGGTTTTGTTCGGCGGCTTCGAACTGTTGTTGCAGGACGATCAACTGCGATTGCTGTTCGAAGGTCGGCGGATGCCCGAAGGCTTTCAGCGATTTGTGCAGTTGCGCGCGACTCATCGCTACATCGATTTTGGCTTTTTTCAGCGCGGCATCGGCATTGGCGGCTTTCTGGGCGCGGACACGCTCGAGGGCGGCCTGCACCGGGTCGGCGGCCACCTCGTCAGGCTGTGCGGCACGCTGTCGGGCCTGGCGCTCGGCGATTTTCTGTTGCTCCTCACGCTGCAAGCGGGCATTGCGCTGTTCGAAGCGGCGCCGTGCGTGATCGCGCTTGAGGGTGCGGGCCTGCCGCGCCTGCGGTGTGAGGGCCAGGCCACCGACAACGGGCAGAACCGTGTCCAGTGGCAGAGGGCGCATTTCGATGCAGTCCACCGGGCACGGTGCCACGCAGAGGTCGCAACCGGTGCACTCATCAATGATCACCGTGTGCATCAGTTTGGCTGCGCCGACGATGGCATCGACCGGACAGGCCTGAATGCACTTGGTGCAACCGATACACTCGGCTTCGCGGATATAGGCGATCTGTGCAGGTGCCGAGCCGCGAGTGATGTCCAGCTCCAGCACCGGCACCTTCAGCAACTCAGCCAGGGCCGCGATGGTTTCGTTGCCGCCGGGCGGGCATTTGTTGATCGGCTCGCCGCTGGCAATGCCTTCGGCGTACGGCTTGCACCCGGGGTGGCCGCACTTGCCGCATTGGGTTTGCGGCAAGAGTGCGTCGATGAGTTGAATCAGACTCATGTTTTGATCAGTCCGCTGAATCCGAGAAAGGCCACTGCGATCAGGCCGGCACCAATCAGGTCGATCGGCAAGCCGCGGAAGGGCAGGGGAACATCGCTGTCGGCCGTGCGTTCACGCAAATCAGTGAACAGGCTCAACACCAGCCAGAAGCCCAGTCCTGCGCCGAGGCTCAAGGCTGTGGCGTGAAAGAAGCCCTTGTCATCCTGAGCGTTGAGCAAGGCCACGCCGAGCACGCCGGCATTCCCCAGCAACAATGGCCAGAGGCCTTCGAACGACAGTGTCGAAAACACCCGCGCCAGTAGCTTCAGCAACGGGTCGATCAGCAGCACGCTCAATGGCAGAAACACAAACAGGCGCAGCGCCGTCAATTGCAGCGGCACCAGCAGCCAGTGGTAGAGCGCGTAGCCGAACATGCCCACGAGCAGCATCAGGCATGTCGTCGCAATACCCAAGGCATGGACCTGTCGGCGCTGGCCAGCCAACAGCGGATCGACGGCCAACGGCCAGTGCAACACGAGGTTGTTGATCAGGGCGGCGCTGATAAGCGTAAGCAGGATTTCGGTCATTGATCGTGCCGGCAGTTTTGTAGGAGCGAGCTTGCTCGCGATGGACTCAAGAGCGCTGCGTTCAATCTATGGACACGCATAATCGTTAACGACCATTGCGAGCGAGCTCGCTCCTACAGGAAGAGTAGGCATTATCCGGCAAGGCGGGAGGGGGGGCCAGACATGAAAATCCCACAGCCGCGCCAGGCACGACTGTGGGATCGATTTGCCGCAGGCCTTACTTGATGCGCTGACCCGGCTTGGCGCCGCTGTCAGGGCTGAGCAGGTAGATTTCTTCCCCGCCAGGACCGGCTGCCATCACCATGCCTTCGGAGATGCCGAACTTCATTTTCCGTGGCTTGAGGTTGGCGATCATCATGGTCAGGCGGCCATCGAGCTTGGACGGGTCCGGGTAAGCGCTCTTGATCCCGGAGAACACGTTGCGTTGCTCGTCACCGATATCGAGGGTCAGGCGCAACAGCTTGTCGGCGCCTTCCACGTGTTCGGCCTTGACGATCAGCGCGACGCGCAAATCGACCGCGGCGAAGGTGTCGAACTCGATTTCCGGCGACAGCGGATCCTTGGCCAGTTCGCCATTGCCGGCAGGTACGGCTTCGCCGGTGTCGGTCTGGCTGGCGGTCAGGTCTTCTTTCGAGGCGTCGGTCATGGCTTGTACCTTGACCGGGTCGATTCGGGTCATCAGCGGCTTGAACTCGTTCAACTGATGGTTGGCGAGCAAGGTCGCGTGGTCGTTCCAGGTCAGCGGTGCGACGTTGAGGAACGCCTCGGCGTCGGCGGCCAGCAGCGGCAGCACAGGCTTGAGGAAGATCACCAACTGGCGGAACAGGTTGACGCCGGTGGCGCAGATGGCCTGGACTTCATCCTGTTTGCCTTCCTGTTTGTTCAACGACCACGGGGCCTTGTCGGCGATCCAGGCGTTGGCGCGGTCGGCCAGGCCCATGATCTCGCGCATGGCGCGGGCGAAGTCGCGGGCTTCATAGGCGTCGGCAATGCCTGGCGCGGCGGCCAGGAAGGCTTCGGTCAGCTCAGGCGCGGCGTTGGTGTCGACCATCACGCCGGCATTGCCCTTGTGAATGAACCCGGCGCAACGGCTGGCGATGTTGACGACCTTGCCCACCAGGTCGGAGTTGACCTTCTGCACGAAGTCTTCGAGGTTCAGGTCGAGGTCATCGACGCCACGGCCCAACTTGGAGGCGTAGTAGTAGCGCAGGTATTCCGGAGACAGGTGATCCAGGTAAGTGCGGGCCTTGATGAACGTGCCGCGGGACTTGGACATTTTCTGGCCGTTGACGGTCAGGTAGCCGTGCACGTTGATTCCGGTCGGCTTGCGGTAGCCAGCGCCTTCGAGCATGGCTGGCCAGAACAGGGCGTGGAAATTGACGATGTCCTTGCCGATGAAGTGGTACAGCTCGGCCGTGGAATCCTTGCCCCAGAACGCGTCGAAGTCCAGCTCCGGCGTGCGGTTGCACAGGTTCTTGAAGCTCGCCATGTAGCCGATCGGCGCATCCAGCCACACGTAGAAGTACTTGCCCGGCTCGTCGGGAATCTCGAAGCCGAAATACGGCGCATCGCGGGAGATGTCCCACTGTTGCAGGCCGGCGTCCAGCCATTCGGCGATCTTGTTGGCGACGGCATCCTGCAGGGTGCCGCTGCGGGTCCAGGTTTGCAGCATTGCCTGGAAGTCCGGCAGTTTGAAGAAGAAGTGCTGGGAATCCTTGAGCACCGGGGTGGCACCGGAGATCGCCGACTTCGGATCTTTCAGGTCAGTTGGCGCGTAGGTCGCGCCGCATTTTTCGCAGTTATCGCCGTACTGGTCTTCGGTGCCGCATTTCGGGCAGGTGCCCTTGATGAAGCGGTCGGCCAGGAACATTTTCTTTTCCGGGTCGAAATATTGGGTGATCGAGCGCGTGGCAATGTGCCCGGCGTCACGCAGCTTCAGGTAGATCTGGCTCGACAGCTCACGGTTTTCTTCGGCGTGAGTGGAGTGGAAGTTGTCGAAGTCCACCAGGAACTCGGCAAAGTCGGCGCTGTGTTCAGCCTGGACGTTGGCGATCAGTTGTTCCGGGGTGATGCCTTCTTTTTCCGCGCGCAGCATGATCGCCGAACCGTGGGCGTCGTCGGCGCAGACATAGATGCATTGATTGCCGCGGTGCTTCTGGAAGCGCACCCACATATCGGTCTGGATATATTCCAGCATATGGCCGAGGTGAATCGAACCATTGGCATAGGGCAGGGCGCTGGTGACGAGGATCTTGCGTGGCTCGGACATGGGGCTCGGCTACTTGATGAAACGGAGGTCGGCCACTATAAAGCGCCGGCGCATATTTTTCACCCCCGCGACCCGTACCCACGGTCCCCGTAGCAGCTGGCGAAGCCTGCGTTCGGCTGCGCAGCAGTCGTAAAACCAGGCGCCACGGTGTTTCAGGTAATCCGGGTTGTCCGGGTTGGCGACTGCTGCGCAGCCGAACGCAGGCTTCGCCAGCTGCTACGGGGCGTCTCGCCACAGGACATTTGTGACATTCTGAAAGCATGCCGCCCAGGCTTTAGAACAGGTACGATACCCGCTATCTTTTCCAGTCCTGTTTTCGGAGTTGCCCATGAGCGCCGTCAATCGCGCAGCGGTGGAAGCCGTCCTTCGCCAATACACCGACCCTTACCTGAACCAGGACCCGGTCAGCGCCGGGTGCGTGCGCAACATCGACATCCAGGGTGACCGCGTCAGCGTTCAGCTTGAACTGGGTTATGCCGCCGGTCTGTTCAAGAGTGGCTGGGCGCAGATGCTGGAAATGGCCATTCAGGGGTTGGATGGTGTGGCAAGTGCCCGTGTCGAGATCACCAGTGTGATCGCCGCACACAAGGCCCAGGCACAGATTCCGGGGCTGGCCAATGTCAAGAACGTGGTGGCCGTGGCGTCCGGCAAGGGCGGCGTGGGCAAATCCACCACGGCGGCCAACCTGGCCCTGGCCCTGGCCCGCGAAGGCGCCAAGGTCGGGATTCTTGATGCGGATATCTATGGCCCGAGCCAGGGCATCATGTTCGGCATCCCGGAGCGCACCCGTCCCGAGGTCAAGGATCAGAAATGGTTCGTTCCGCTCAAGTCCCATGGTGTCGAAGTGATGTCCATGGCGTTCCTCACCGATGACAACACGCCGATGGTCTGGCGTGGTCCGATGGTCTCCGGCGCCTTGCTGCAACTGGTGACCCAAACCGCGTGGGGCGACCTGGACTACCTGGTCATCGACATGCCGCCAGGCACCGGTGACATCCAGCTGACCCTGGCGCAGAAAGTGCCGGTGGCCGGTGCGGTCATCGTGACCACCCCGCAGGACCTGGCATTGCTGGACGCGCGCAAGGGCGTGGAAATGTTCCGCAAGGTCAACATTCCGGTGCTGGGCGTGGTGGAAAACATGGCCGTGCACATCTGCTCCAACTGCGGACATGCCGAGCATCTGTTCGGTGAGGGCGGTGGCGTGAAACTGGCCAACCAGTATGGCGTCGAACTGCTGGCCTCATTGCCACTGTCGATGGTCATCCGCGAACAGGCCGATGGCGGCAAGCCAACGGTGATCGCCGAGCCTGACAGCCAGATCGCCATGGTCTACCAGGAACTGGCCCGCCATGTCGGTGCGCGGATTGTGTTGCAGGAAGCTTTGACGCCGGCGATGCCGAACATCAGCATCAGCGACGATTGATACTCGTCAGATAAACGCAGGCCAAATGTGGGAGCGGGCTTGCTCGCGAAAGCGATGGATCAGTCAACTAATTGGTTGAATGACACACCGTTTTCGCGAGCAAGCCCGCTCCCACATTCACTTGGTGGTGACCTTAGAGGCGCAATCCGCCATCCATTTCCAGAATCCGACCGGTGTAGTAGTCGTTCTCGAAGATGTAAGCCGCCGAATGGGCGATCTCTTCCGGCTTGCCCATGCGCTTGAGCGGGATCCCGGAGGTCATCTTCTCCAGCGCTTCAGGCTTCATGCCCAGGGTCATTTCGGTTTCGATGAAACCCGGTGCAATGCCGGCGACACGAATGCCGTAGCGCGCCAGTTCCTTGGCCCAGGTCACGGTTGCCGCCGCGACACCGGCCTTGGCGGCGGAGTAGTTGGTCTGACCGACGTTGCCGGCGCGGGAAATCGACGAGATATTGATGATCGCGCCGGTGTTTTTCAGCTCGACCATTTTCGCCGCGACTTCACGGGTGCACAGGAACACGCCGGTCAGGTTGACGTCGATGACCGCCTGCCACTGGGCCAGGCTCATCTTGGTCATTTCGCCATCCTTGACCTTGAGCAGCAGGCCGTCACGCAGGATCCCGGCATTGTTGATAAGGCCATGGATCGCGCCGAAGTCTTCAGCGACCTGGGCAACCATGTGGGTCACTTGCTCTTCGTTGGCCACGTTGCACAGGTAGGCGCGGGCCTCTACGCCGTTGGCCTTGCATGCTGCTACGGCGTCGTCGAGTTTCTCCTGGTTCAGGTCGACCAGCGCGAGATTCGCGCCCTTGCTGGCGAGATACTCGGCCATGGAACGGCCTAAACCCTGGCAACCGCCAGTGATAATGATTACTTTGTCAGTGAGTTGCATTCGCATGCCCCCGGCAGCAGGTCAGAGTGGTTTCCTTGTAGAGGGCCTCTCGATCTGCGCCTGACGTGGTCCGGCTGCACATGAGAACTGCCCCGATGGCGTGCTGGAACTTTTACCAGCAGCTCGTCCGTTTTTATGACGGATTCTATTTAAGGAGTCATAAATTGAGCGTTGAAGCGGCTAAGCATGCACGAGAATTGCTTCTCAAGGAATACCGTGGGGTGCTCTCGACGCACTCCAAATCGATGCCCGGTTTTCCGTTCGGCTCCGTGGTTCCTTACTGCCTGGACGAGCTGGGCCGGCCGCTGATCCTGATCAGCCGCATCGCCCAGCACACGCATAATCTGCAAAAAGATCCGAAGTGCTCGCTCTTTGTCGGCGAGCGTGGCGCCGAAGACGTTCAAGCCGTTGGTCGGCTGACTTACCTGGCGCAAGCGCAGCAGCTCGAAGACGAGGCGGCCATCGAAGCCGCCTCCGAGCGTTACTACCGCTACTTCCCGGAGTCACAGGGTTATCACAAGGCCCACGATTTCGATTTCTGGGTGCTCAAGCCAGTACGCCACCGTTACATCGGCGGTTTTGGTGCGATTCACTGGGTCAACGACCTGACCCTGGCCAACCCGTTCGCCGGCAAGGCTGAAGTGAGCATGGTCGAGCACATGAACGCCGATCACGCCAAGGCCATCGCCCATTACGTCGATCTGGCCGGGCTGCCGAAAAACGTGCCGGCGCAAATGGCCGGTATCGATGCCGAAGGCATGCACCTGCGGATCGGTCAGAGCCTGTACTGGTTGCCGTTTCAAGCGCCTTGTAATACGCCGACACAAGTCCGGGAAGCCTTGGTTTCTCTGGCCCACGCCGATCATTGGCCGAAAAATGAAGTGGCCGATGCTTGAATTCACGAAACGGCGACGTCATCTAAGGTGAACTGGCAAGGCATTCTTGCGTTGAGGAACCATTTGATGCGCCCTTTTTTGTTGCTCTTTCTGCTGTTCCCGGTGTTGGAGCTGTTCGTATTCGTCAAGGTGGCAGGGTCTATCGGGTTTTTCCCGGCCCTGCTGCTGATCATTCTCGGCTCGATGTTCGGCGTGTTCGTGCTGCGCATCGCCGGCCTGGCCACGGCCCTGCGTGCCCGTGAAAGCCTGAGCCGCGGTGAACTGCCGGCCCAGACCATGCTCGAAGGCCTGATGCTGGCATTGGCCGGTGGCCTGCTGATTCTTCCGGGTTTCATCAGCGATGTGATCGGCCTGTTCATGCTGCTGCCGTTCAGTCGCCGCCTGCTGGCGGGTAAAATGCGCCAGCGCGCCGAAGAGCAGGCCATGCGTCAGCGAGCGTTCGCCGACGACCTGCAAGCACGTGGCGGTCCTGCCCCCCGCGAGCCGCTGGGTCGTGAACCGACCGTGATCGAAGGCGAGTTCGAACATCGCGATACCAAGTAAAACGTACATCCACACGGCACCTTCGGGTGCCGTGTTCGTTTGTGGGGCATCGACCTGAAAAATTTTTCATCGCCGCCCTTGTAATAAGCTTATGCGCCCTTATGTAACGGTCACCGCAAGGTTTCTGGCGAACACGCCAGACAGACTTCCGCGGTTCGCTTGACGAGCCGCAACCGGCGCCGCCGGACTTTGTTAAACCCGCCGGGACTACACCGGCCGATGAAAACCACAATTAGGAGAGATCGACAATGAAGCTTCGTCCTCTGCATGACCGCGTCGTCATCCGTCGCAGCGAAGAAGAAAAGAAAACCGCTGGCGGTATCGTCCTGCCAGGTTCGGCTGCTGAAAAAGCCAACAGCGGCGAAATCCTCGCTGTAGGCACCGGCCGCGTACTGGAAAACGGTGAAGTGCGTGCACTGTCCGTGAAAGTGGGCGACAAGGTTGTGTTCGGTCCTTACTCCGGCAGCAACACTGTGAAAGTCGACGGCGAAGACCTGCTGGTAATGAGCGAGAACGAAATCCTCGCTGTTATCGAAGGCTGATACCCCCGTTCATTTTCCGCTACTACAAAGTATTTAAGGAATATCGATCATGGCTGCTAAAGAAGTTCTGTTTGGCGATTCCGCCCGCAAGAAAATGCTCAAAGGCGTCAACGTCCTGGCTGACGCGGTAAAAGCGACCCTGGGCCCGAAAGGCCGTAACGTGATCATCGAGAAGAGCTTCGGCGCTCCGACCATCACCAAGGACGGCGTTTCCGTAGCCAAAGAAATCGAACTGGAAGACCGTTTCGAAAACATGGGCGCGCAGCTGGTCAAAGACGTTGCCTCCCGTGCCAACGATGACGCTGGTGACGGTACTACCACCGCTACCGTTCTGGCTCAGTCGATCGTCAACGAAGGCCTGAAAGCCGTCGCTGCCGGCATGAACCCGATGGACCTCAAGCGCGGCATCGACAAGGCGACCATCGCCATCGTCAAAGAGCTGAAAAACCTGTCCAAGCCATGCGCTGACACCAAGGCTATCGCTCAGGTTGGCACCATCTCGGCCAACTCCGACAACTCCATCGGCGACATCATTGCCGAAGCCATGGAAAAAGTCGGTAAAGAAGGCGTGATCACCGTTGAAGAAGGCTCGGGCCTGGAAAACGAACTGTCGGTTGTTGAAGGCATGCAGTTCGACCGTGGCTACCTGTCCCCGTACTTCGTCAACAAGCCAGAGACCATGGTCGCTGAGCTGGACGGCCCGCTGATCCTGCTGGTCGACAAAAAAATCTCGAACATCCGCGAAATGCTGCCAGTGCTGGAAGCCGTTGCCAAAGCCGGCCGTCCGCTGCTGATCGTGGCCGAAGACGTTGAAGGCGAAGCCCTGGCGACTCTGGTTGTGAACAACATGCGTGGCATCGTTAAAGTCGCAGCCGTCAAGGCTCCAGGCTTCGGCGATCGTCGCAAGGCCATGCTGCAGGACATCGCCGTTCTGACCGGCGGTACCGTTATCTCCGAAGAGATCGGCCTGAGCCTGGAAAGCGCAACCCTGGAAAACCTGGGCAGCGCCAAGCGCGTGACCCTGTCCAAGGAAAACACCATCATCGTTGACGGTGCTGGCGTACACGGCGACATCGAAGCACGCATCACTCAGATCCGTGCTCAGGTTGCCGAAACTTCCTCGGACTACGACCGTGAAAAACTGCAAGAGCGTCTGGCCAAGCTGTCCGGCGGCGTTGCAGTGATCAAGGTTGGCGCTGGTTCCGAAGTAGAAATGAAAGAGAAGAAAGCCCGCGTTGAAGACGCCCTGCACGCTACCCGTGCTGCCGTTGAAGAAGGCGTGGTACCTGGCGGTGGCGTTGCGCTGATCCGCGCTCTGCAAACCCTGAACGATCTGAAAGGCGACAACGCTGATCAGGACGTAGGTATCGCTGTTCTGCGCCGTGCTGTTGAAGCACCGCTGCGTCAGATCGCTGCCAACAGCGGTGACGAGCCAAGCGTTGTGGTCAACGAAGTCAAGAACGGTAAAGGTAACTTCGGTTACAACGCTGCGACTGGCGAATACGGCGACATGATCGAAATGGGTATCCTGGATCCGACCAAGGTCACCCGTTCCGCGCTGCAAGCTGCATCGTCGATCGGCGGTCTGATCCTGACCACCGAAGCCGCTGTTGCTGATGCACCGAAGAAAGACGGCGGTGCTGGCGGCGGTATGCCAGACATGGGCGGTATGGGCGGCATGGGCGGCATGATGTAAGCCAGCCTTACCCCTGTACGAAAAAACCCCGCCTGCGAAAGCAGGCGGGGTTTTTTATTGCCCGGAATTCAATGTTTACATCGATCCATTGTGGGAGCGGGCTTGCTCGTGAAAACGGGGTGTCAGTCACCCATTAAGTTGTCTGAACCACCGCCTTCGCGAGCAAGCCCGCTCCCACAGGGAGTTGCGTAAATCCTGCTCGCGATGGCGTCAGGTCAGGCGCTGACTGGTTCTGCATTTACCTTGCGATCAGCCTTCAACGCCGGTCGATACAGAACGTAGTAATACGACCCCAAACAAATCAGCCAGCAGAACACCGCGGTCCACACGTTGTGCGAAAAGAAGTGCGCGCCTTGCATCATCCGCCCGATGGAGAACACCGAGCCGAGGGCGAAGGCGAAGACAAACGCTGCACGAGCCATACGCGGGCGACGGTCGCGCAATACGAAAAACAGGGCAAACAGGGTGAAGCCTGTGGCCGCATGACCGCCGGGCCAGCAACGTCCCGGTTTATCAGTATGCGGGCGAGGGCTCAACAGTTCGCTGTACGTCTCATGACCGCCAAATTGTTCAAGGCTCCATGGGCATTGCACCGCAGTCACCGCTTTCATCGGCGTGACAAAGGAAGTCGCCAGGCCGAGGGACAGCACCAGGCAGCCCAGTTCGCGCTTGAGCGGTTTGAGCCTGGCCATGAAGAACGAAGCGATGTAGCCGAAGATGGCGAACACCGAAAATGCAATGACGACCTGCTTGGCGCGGGTATGCAGGATGTTTTCCAGGAAGTAACTGTGCCGTCCGATGAAATCACCCGCGACCGGGTCGTAGAACAGCTTGGCAAGGTCCATGTCCAGTGAGGTCAGTTCGAGCAACACCAGAATGATCGCCGCAACGGCGGGAACCCCCAGGCACACCCAGAAGTTGAGCGGGCGAGGGGCAGGGCGGACAGCAGTTGATGACATGGTGGATCCTGAACAAAGGAAAAAGCCCCGGGGCATCAGCCCGGGGCGATTCGGTTAACGTTCGCCGACTTGACCGGCACCCTCCTTGGGCGCCTTCCAGCCAAGCAGCTGTTGCTTGAAGCCATAACTGGCGGTTTGGTAATAGGTGATGGCGCGGGTGATCAGCGGGTCGTCGGCGGTCGACCGGGACTCGCGACTTTCGGTCAGCGCTTCATCGTGACGACGCAATCCCTGGCGTGGGCTCAAAATCGCCAGGTCCTTGCCGTCGAACAACCCCAGGTGCTGGTAGTTGCCGACCACTACGCGTGGCGGCAGCGGGTTGTCCTGCAACAGGTTACGGCCAAAGAACGTCGATTCATAATCGAGATTGAGCAACCCGAGCAAAGTGGGCGCGAGGTCGATCTGACTGGCCAGCTGCGCCGTTTCCCGTGCTTCGATCAGCTTCGGTGCATAGATGAACAGCGGAATCTGATAGTTGGCGATGGGCAAGTCTTCCTTACCGGCGCTGCCTGCGGTGTGGTCGGCGACAAAAATGAAGATTGTATTGTCAAACCAGGGTTTTTGGCGCGCCAGATCGAGAAAATGACCGATGGCGTAGTCGGTGTATTTCACCGCGCCGTCACGGCCGTTGCCGGACTTGATGTCGATCCGGTTGTCCGGATAGGTGTAGGGGCGGTGGTTGGACGTCGTCATCAGCTGCAGCAGGAATGGTTGCTGCTTGGCATAGTCGGTATCCGCCAGTTTCAGTGTCTGATTGTAGAGATCCTCGTCAGCCATGCCCCAGGCATTCTTGAAGTGAATCTCCGACTCATCAACGCTGCTCTGGTCCACGACGCGGTAACCGTTGCCGCTGAAGAACGCGTTCATGTTGTCGAAGTAACCGCGACCGCCGTAAACAAATACGCTGTCGTAGCCCACGGCGTTAAGTTGCTGGCCAAGGCTGGCAAAGCCGCTTTCGCGACCCACACGCTTGACGATCGAGCGACCGGGCGTCGGCGGAATCGCCAGGGCGATGGCTTCCAGGCCGCGATCGGTGCGGGTGCCGGTGGCGTAGAAGTTATTGAAATACAGGCTCTGCTTGCGCAAGGCATCAAGGTTGGGCGTCAAGTTGCGGGTGTCGCCGTTGCTGCCCATGTACTTGGCGCTGAAACTTTCAATGGTGACCAGCACGATGTTGGGCTTGCGCAGCGTGCCCGGGTTATCGATTTGCCGACGGATGTCCTGCGGGTCCTGGCCAACGAAGCGGGCATTGGGTTCGGCCAGTTCGGTGCGAATCTGCTGGGCAACGACTTTCGCCGGCAGCGTTTTGTAGAACTGCGGGTAGTCCAGTTCGTTGTTACGGAACGCGGCGAAGAACTGGTAGGGACCATTGCTCGCCAGTTCGTTCTGATAGGCGTTGCCGCCCTGGGCGCGCGGGGCATCCTGGCTGAGCAACTGCATGCTCAGGCCGGCGACGATCAACAAACCGAGTGCATTGAGCAGGCGGCCACGCAGCGGCGGCAACGGCGCATCAAGTGCAGCGTTGAAGGGTTTGCGCAATACCAGACTCAGGATTACGGCCAGCACGGCGAGGATGCTCAGCAGCGTGCCGATCGGGTATGACTCCAGCAGGTTGTTCAGTACTTCGTCGGAATACACCAGGTAGTCGACGGCGATGAAGTTGAAGCGAACGCCGAATTCATCCCAGAACAGCCATTCGGCCACCGAGGTGAACAGCATCGCGAACAGACTGACGGTCAGCAGACCTTGAAGAAACCAGCGGTGCCCACGACTGCGCCACAAGGCCGGCGGGCACAACAACAGGTAGAGACCCATGGGCAGCGCTGCGTAAGCGATAAAACCCAGGTCGTAAAGCAGGCCGATACCGAAAACCGACAGGAAGCCGCTTCCTGCCTCATCCAGATGCGTGAGGAGCAGGACTGTTCGAGTCAGAAAAAATATCGCCAGCCAGGTGCCGGTGACCAGCAGCAAATAGCGCATGGGGCCCGTCTTCAAATGGTCCATTTTCTATATTCCTTATTATCAATCGCGCGACAGTCTTCACTGCCCACTGTAGGTAGCGTGTGAATCGATAGTGAAAAACTTGTCAATCATACCTTTTGGTTGAGCGAATTGATCCATGTACTGCCTTCCCCTAGCCGTGAGCCACACTTGGCCTTAAGCTGCGCGGGCCATGATGGCCGTTACTGTGGACGGAGAGATACCCATGCGAATTCTATTGGTTGAAGACAACCGCGATATCCTGGCCAACCTGGCCGATTACCTGGGGCTCAAAGGCTATACCGTGGATTGCGCGCAGGATGGTCTGTCTGGCCTGCATCTGGCGGCCACCGAGCACTACGATTTGATCGTACTCGACATCATGCTGCCCGGCATCGATGGCTACACCCTGTGCAAACGCCTGCGCGAGGATGCCCGCCGCGAAACGCCGGTGATCATGCTCACGGCCCGCGATCAACTGGATGACCGTCTGCAAGGCTTCAAGTCCGGTGCCGACGACTACCTGATCAAACCGTTCGCCCTGTCTGAACTGGCGGCGCGTATCGAAGCGGTCATGCGCCGAACCCAGGGCGGTGGGCGGCGGACCTTGCAGGTCGGTGACCTGAGCTATGACCTCGACACCCTGGAAGTCACTCGCGAAGGCCGGTTGCTGAAACTCAACCCGGTCGGCCTGAAGTTGCTGGCCGTATTGATGCAGAAAAGCCCTCATGTGCTGCGCCGTGAAATTCTCGAAGAGGCCCTGTGGGGCGATGACTGTCCGGACAGCGACAGCCTGCGCAGCCATGTCCACCAACTGCGCCAGGTGATCGACAAGCCGTTCGCCAAGCCATTGCTGCAAACCGTACACGGTGTGGGGTATCGCTTGGCCGAGGGCCGTGATGGAGTTTAAGCAGAGCCTTGCTCAACGAATCATCATTGCCTTTGCGCTGATGAGCGCACTGGTGGCGGGTACCTTTGCCATGGGCATCGTGGCGACCGTGCACCTGGTGGAAGAAAAACTGATTTCGGCGGGCCTGGGCGGCGATTTACAGCGCCTGTTGCTGATGGACAATGTCGCGAACTGGAGCCATCGCCCCGAACCGGACCAATTGTTCTACTTCAGCAGCGGGCCAGGTGATTTCAGGTTGCCCAAGGATTTGCGCCACCTGGAGCCGGGTTTCCACGAAGTGTTCCGTGAAAACCTGTCGTACCACGCCATGGTCGAAATCGTCGACGGCCGGCGTTACGTGTTGTTGCAGGACCAGAGCGATTTCGAAGAGCGTGAGCGGGTGCTGTTTGCCGTGGTACTGTCGGGTTTCGTACTGAGCCTGGCGCTGGCGGTGTTTCTCGGCCGGGTCCTGGCACGCAAGGTCATGGCGCCGGTGGTGCGGCTGGCCCGCCAGGTGCGCCATCGCGATCAACTGCTCGGCCTGGCCCCCCCTTTGGCCCCGGACTATGCCGCCGACGAAGTGGGCGAATTGGCCGTGGCCTTCGACGCCACCCTCGGGCGCTTGCGTCAGGCCTTGACCCGCGAGCGGTTGTTCACCAGCGACGTCAGCCACGAATTGCGTACCCCGCTGATGATATTGGCCAGTTCCTGCGAGTTGTTGCTGGAAAATCCCGGTATCGATCAGCGCGGTCGCGCCCAGGTCGAGCGCATCGCCCGGGCATGTGAAGAAATGCGTGAGCTGGTGCAAACCTTCCTGATGCTGGCCCGTGCCCAGCGCGAAGACGCCAGCATGTCGCCGCAGCAGTCCCTGGGCCAGGTGGCCGAGGGCCTGCTCGGTCTGTGGCGCGAGCCCATTGAAAGCAAAGGGCTGGAGCTGATCTTCGAGCCGGGCAAGCCTGAGGCCAAGGGCTACAATGCAACGCTGCTGCACGCGGTGATGGGTAACTTGCTGCGCAATGCCTTGCACTACACCGAACAGGGCTTCATCCGCCTGACCCTGACGGGCACGGGCTTTCTGGTCGAAGACAGTGGTGTGGGCATTCCCGAGGAAAAACGCGAGGCGATGTTCGAACCGTTCGTTCGGGGCAGCGAAAAACGCGGGGATGGGTTGGGCCTGGGGCTTTCACTGGTGCAGCGGATCTGTGAAAACCAGGGCTGGAGCGTCAGCCTGACAACCATGGAGCCTAATGGATGCCGTTTTCAGGTGGAGTTGTCTCAAACTTGATCAGTTGAGTCAGGTGTCCAGTAGACCCTGTCAACTCTGTAAAAGCCTGTAATACTTCATGGTTTCCTACAACGAAATTTTCACAAGTGGATCACCTGTCACCTACACCACGAAACCTAAGGTAGTTGCTATCCGAAGTTCAGGAGACCTGATGATGGACGGCCCGATCAAACTCGATTTTTCCGAAAAGTACGATGATCAACACGCGCAACGCTATTTGCGCAAGCATCAGGATGGTCTCGGCCGTCGATTGTCCCATCGGCGTGACGAACAACTGGCGCGCAAGGCTTTGTCCCTGGTTGGCGAACCTGGCTTGGTCCTCGACTTGCCGTGCGGCGCAGGGCGTTTCTGGCCCTTGCTGGCGGAAAAATCCAATCGTGTGATCATCGGCGCCGATAACTCGGAGTCCATGCTGAAAATCGCAACCCAGGCGCAGCCTGCCGACGTGGTGAAACGGGTACAACCCTTGCACACGTCTGCATTCGACATTGCCTTGCCGGACAACTCCGTCGACAGCATTTTTTGCATGCGCTTGCTCCACCACATCGGTGAAGCCGAGCATCGCATGGCTATTTTGCGCGAGTTCGAGCGTGTTTCCCGTGACAGTGTGATCCTGTCGCTATGGGTCGATGGCAATTTCAAGGCCTGGAAACGCAAGCGTTCGGAGAAAACCCGTGGGCAGGAAGGTTACCAAAACCGGTTTGTGTTACCGGCCGCTACCGTAGAAAAAGAATTTGAGCAGGCGGGTTTCCGAATCCAGGAACAACTGGACTTTTTGCCGTTCTATGCCATGTGGCGAGTTTACGTATTACGCAAGAGGTAACAGGATGGCAGTGCAGTGTGCAGCAGAAACGGAAGTCGCTTCCCAGGACCGCTTCGATTACTTTTGGAATCAGCGCGGTGAATGGGTAGAAGAACCCAACGTCCGTCGCGGAGGGGAAAGCGGCGTTCAACGAGTGATGGGCAGTGATGGTCAACTGCTCTACGTCAAGCGCCAGACCGGGCATATCCATCGTAGCTGGCAGCATCCGTTCGGTCGACCTACGGTACTGCGCGAGCGTGATGCGCTCATCGGTGTGAGCGAGCTTGGCGTACGGGTCCCGCAAATCGTTTTCTGCGGCGCACAGCGTGATCCTGTGCATAAATGGCGTGCCTTGCTGGCCACCAAGTCGCTGGATGGCTTTGAGGAAATCGAGCACTGGTACGCCGGTGGCGGTCGCGAGCGTCATGGTGAAGCCGTATACGACCGAGTGCTCAAGGACCTGGCTGAAAACCTGGCTCGCATGCACAAGGGCCGTTGGCAGCACAGCTGCATGTACATCAAACACGTATTTGTTCGCGTGACCGGTGAGGGCGAGTCGGCCAAGGTCGAAGTTGCCCTGATCGATCTGGAGAAATGCCGACAGCGCTTGAGCGCCAATCGCGCAGCTGCCCATGACATGAAGCAATTGCGTCGCCACTCGTCGTTCAGCGAGGCAGACTGGAAAAAACTCGTCTACTTTTATGAGACGGCGTTTGGCAGCGCTATCAAGGGTTTATAGCGATGAAACTCGAAATTGCACGAGGTTTATTTCTGGTAGGAGCCTTGGCAGTTGCATCAATCGCGATGGCAGCCTGGGAGCAACCACGTCCCCAGGTTCTCAGCTCGATAAGCGCAGAAGAACATTGTCCGTTGCCACGGGTTGTGAAGGCATCCGTGGCCACTCAACCCGATCATGATTTGTTGTTGTTCATGTTCGGACTTTCTCAGGGATTGAGGCCGCAAAATTGAACCGATTGAAGCCCAAATGAAAGGCCTCGCTGATGCGAGGCCTTTTTTTTTGCTCCTGACTTTCAAACATGCACGATTCAATGTGGGAGCGGGCTTGCTCGCGAAAGCGGTGGGTCAGGCAACATCCTTGTTGAATGATGCGCCGCTTTCGCGAGCAAGCCCGCTCCCACAGGTTTTTCTGCGTCAGGGTTTATCGGGTTTGGCCAGCACCGTGTAGACGCACGGCAACACAAACAGGGTGAACAACGTGCCGATCGACATGCCCGTCGCGATGACCGTGCCGATGTCGAACCGGCTGACCGCGCCAGCACCGGAGGCGATGATCAATGGCACCATGCCGAAGACCATCGCCGCGGTGGTCATCAAGACCGGGCGCAGCCGGATGGCCGCAGCTTCCTCTACGGCTTCGCGTGCCGTCAGGCCCTTGTCCTTGCGTAGCTGGTTGGCGAACTCGACGATCAGAATGCCGTGCTTGCTGATCAGCCCGATTAACGTCACCAGGCCGACCTGGGTGTAGATGTTCATGCTCGACCAACCCAGGAACAGCGGAATCAATGCGCCGCAGATAGACAGCGGCACGGTGACCAGAATCACCAGCGGGTCGCGGAAGCTTTCGAACTGGGCCGCCAGCACGAGGAAAATGACCGCCAGTGCCAGGGCAAAGGTGACCCACAGGGCACTGCCTTCCTGAACGTACTGCCTCGATGCGCCGGCGTAGTCGAAGGCAAAACCGGCGGGCGCTTCTTCCCGGGCGATCTGGCGCACGAGGTCGATGGCTTCCCCCATGCTCACCATCGGTACTCCGGACAGGATGGCCGAGTTCAGTTGCTGGAACTGGTTCAGCTGTCGCGGTCGAGCACGGTCGGTGACGGTGATCAGGGTCGACAACGCCAACAGTTCGCCCTTGGTGTTTTTCACGTAGTAATTGTTCAGCCAGTCCGGATTGTCGCGGAACGGCCGCTCGACCTGGGCAATGACCTTATAGCTGCGACCTTCAATGGTGAAACGGTTGATCTCGGCTTCACCCAGCAGGGTCGCCAGGGTTCCCCCCAGATCCTGCATGGAAACCCCCATCTGCGCAGCCTTGGCGCGGTCGATATCCACCACCACTTCCGGCTTGTCGAAGGCCAGGTCAACGTGGACAAACGCAAACTTGCCGGATTCATGCGCACGTTTTTTTACCCGTTCGACCACCTGCAGCAGCAATTCGTAATCGTTGGCGGAGTTGATGACGAACTGGAACGGCACGCCTTCGCCGGTGCCCGGCAGGGACGGCAGGTTGAAGCCGAAAATCTGCAACCCCGGGATGCTTCCCAGTTTGGCCTGCACCTCGGGCAGGATCGCCATTTGCGTACGGCTGCGTTCGTTCCATGGCTTGAGCAGGAAACCGCCGATACCCGATTGCACGCCGTTGAAACCGTTGATCTGGAACGACGAGTAGTACTCGGGAAACGCCTTGAAGATCGAGACGAACTCGTCGGTGTAGGTGTTCAGGTAGTCGAGGTTGGTCGGTTGCGGGGCGTTGGCTATCATGAAAATGATGCCCTGGTCCTCATCCGGCGCCAGTTCCGATTTGGTGAATTTGAGAAGGACCGGAATCAGGCACAGAACGATCACGGCGAACACCAGCACCACCGGCCGGGTGTTGAGGGTGCCGTGAAGCATGCTCTGGTAGCGGCGTTTGAGGCTTTCGAAAATCACGTCCAGGCGATGGGCCAGGCCACTGGGGTTCTCGTCGTGGCGCAGCAGAAACGCACACATCATCGGCGACAGGGTCAGGGCGACGATGCCGGAAATCACCACCGCGCCGGCCAGGGTCAGGGCGAACTCCTTGAACAGCGCCCCGGTCAGGCCGGTCAGGAAACCGATCGGTGCGTACACCGCCGCCAGGGTGATGGTCATCGAAACCACCGGCATGGCGATTTCCCGGGCGCCTTCAATGGCAGCGTCGAGCGGCGTCTTGCCTTCCTCGATGTGGCGATGAATGTTTTCCACCACCACGATGGCGTCGTCCACCACCAGGCCGATGGCCAATACCATCGCCAGCAGGGTGAGCAGGTTGATCGAGTACCCCATCATCTGCATGAAGAACATGACGCCGATCATCGACAGCGGGATGGTCACCACCGGGATCACCACCGAACGCAGGGCGCCGAGGAACAGGAACACCACCACGATCACGATCAGCACCGCTTCGAACAGGGTTTTCACCACTTCGTCGATCGAAGCCTGGATGAACAGGGTGGCGTCATAGGCGATTTCACCTTTTAGGTTCGGCGGCAGCTGGGCCTCCAGCTCCGGCATGATCTTGCGTACTTCCTTGATCACTTCCAGCGGGTTGGCACCGGGCGTCGCCTTGATGCCGATGTACACCGAAGGGGTGCCACCGAACGAACTGATGGTGTCGTAGTTCTCCGCACCCATTTCCACACGCGCCACATCGCGCAGCAATACACGGCTGTCGCCATCGACCTTGAGCGGAATCTCCCCGAAGGCTTCTGCGGACTTGAGTTCGGTATTGGCGTTGATGCTGGTGACCACGTATTCGCCTTTCACCTCGCCGGCGGCAGAGAGGAAGTTGTACTGGCGCACCGCGTTGGTCACATCGCTGGCACTCAGGCCGAAACCCGCGAGCTTCACCGGGTCCAGCCACAGGCGCATGGCAAAGACCTGGTTACCGAGGATCTCGGCTTCGGCCATGCCGGGCAAGGTCGCCAGTTTCGGCTGGATCACCCGTGACAGGTAATCGGTAATCTGCGGGTTGTTCATTTCCTTGCTGAAGTAACTGATGTACATCAGCACTGACGCATTGGCAGACTCTTTGCTCAATACCGGATCTTCAGCGTCCTGGGGCAGTTGGTTCTTGACTTCGTTGGCCTTGGCCAGCAGTTCGGTAAACAGACGGTCGCTATTGGAGCCGACGCGCGCGTAGATCGAGATCACCGAGAAATTCTGGCGACTGACCGACGTCATGTAATCGATGCCCTCGGCGCTGGCCAGGCTTTGCTGCATCGGTTGGGTGATATAGCCCTGGATGGTCTCGGCGTTGGCCCCGGGGTAGGCGGTGGTCACCGTGATCAGGGCGTTTTCCATTTGCGGGTACTGGCGCAGCGGGAGCTTGCCCCAGGCCTGGAAGCCCAGCAGCACAATCAGCAGGCTGACCACGCTTGCGAGAACCGGGCGGCGGATGAACGGGTCGGTAAAAGCCATGGGGATTCCTTGATCAGTCCGCGCTTGGCAGGCTGTTCTGCTCGGCCAGGGTCTTGTCGTTACTGATGGCAATGTGTGCGCCGTTATCCAGTTTGAGCTGGCCGGCGGTCACCACTTTCTCGCCGCTCTGCACGCCTTTGGTGATCATCACTTGCCCGTCGCGGCGTTCGCCGGTTTCGACAAAACGCCGTTCGGCGATCAGCACCGGCAGGCCCTTGTCATCCTTTTCCGGGCTGCCGTCTTCGGCCTTCTTTGGTACGGCCACATACACCGAGTTGCCGTAGAGCGTGTAGGTAATCGCGCTTTCCGGCACCACGATGCGCGGCTGCGGGTCGGGCAGGAGCACCTGGAGGCTGGCGAACATGCCGGGCATCAACTTGCCATCGGGGTTGGCCAGGGTGGCGCGGACCTGCACGTTACGGGTGCTGTTCTCGACTTTAGGGTTGATTGCACTGATGGTGCCGGGGTACTCCTGGGCCGGATACGCCGCGACAATGACCTGCACTGGCTGGCCGAGAGCAATCTTCGGCACCGACTGCTCGGGCACAAAAAAGTCGACATACAGGCTGCTGAGGTCTTGCAGGGTGGCGATCATGGTGCCGCTGGCAAGATAGTCGCCAACGTCGACCTGACGAATGCCGATGGTCCCGCTGAAGGGCGCGACGATGCTTTTTTTGCCGAGCGCAGCCTTGAGTTGATTGACCGTGGCCTTGCTCTTTTTCAGCACCGCCGAAAGTCGGTCGAACTCGCCTTTGGAAATGGCCTGGCTGCCGACCAGTTGGCTACCGCGACCGTAATCGAGCTGTGCCAGGCCGAGGTCGGCCAGAGCAGTTTCCAGCAGGGCACTTTCTACGGCGCTGTCGAGGCGCAGGAGTGGTTGACCGGCCTTGACCTTTTGCCCTGACTCGAACTGCAAATCGATGACGGTGCCATCTGTCTCCAGGCTCAGGTCCACGCCTTGCAATGCCTTGAGCGTGCCAACGGTAGGCAGGCGGGCTTGCCATGGGCGCTCGGTGGCAGTGGCCACGGCAACGCTGATGGCCGGTCTGGGTGCCGAGTAACCTTGAACCATCGTATAGATAGAGAAGGCTTTGTACGCGGCCAGGACCAGCACAATCAGTAGAACAACACCCAACATGATCAGCATGCGGCGACGCAGCATATTCCAGTTCCTTGGAGAAAATCAGGTGAGACAGTGGGGCACATTACCGGGAGTGTAGAGGGTAATCCAACTGCCGTTTTTACAGGTTGTGAGGTATTAGAGAGGTGAAAGCCGGAAAAGATTCGCCGCCTTGGGCCGTGCCTGCGGGGTGTATGTCATCCCGATGCAGGCGCGGCCCAAGGCGGCGATCTTTTCAATGATTTACGCCATCAGATGCAGATGGTTGTCCCAGAGCCCAGCGGGTAGCTCCAGCGGTTTTGCAACGAGGTTTGTCTGGCGGCAGTCGTAGTAGCGACAGCGCCCCTGACCCGAGGTCACGACAAAACCATCGGCCACGGCGCCGACCCCGGCGCAATCGGGCAAGGGGGCATCCAGGCGTACTTCACCGCTGTCCAGGTCCCAGATGAAAAAGCGGTTGCCCCGCGGTGCAGTCAACGCCACCAGACGCAAATCGCTGTGTACCGCGACGCTGGCGGTGTAATGCCCCATCGCCTGCAACTGGTGCTCGGGCACCGGGAACGCGACGAAAGGCTGACCGGGACGCTTGATCGCCAAAAGCTCCGACGACTCGTGGGCCGCGCCCATGAATTGCTGGCTGGCGACAATGGTGCCGTCGCTGGCGATGGCGAGGTGGCGCACGCTGTTCATCTGCTGGGCGAGGGTTTCCTTGCTCAGCAGGGTGCCGTCACGTTGCATCAGGACCAGGCTCGGCTCCATGGCGTTGAGGTTCATTTCGACCCGGCTTTCGGCCTCGGTGCGAATCCCGCCGTTGGCCACCACCAGGGTTTCGCCATCGGGCATCCACGACACCTGGTGCGGACCGAGGCCGTGGGTGGAAATCTCACCGCTGTGCACCAGCCGTCCGCCTTCGAATTTATACACGCCGAGCAGGCCGCGACCCGGATCGGTAGTGTCGTTTTCGGTGGCATACAGCCAGTCGCCGCTGTGGTGAATGACCGCGTGACCGTAGAAGTGTCGGTTCGGCTGTGACACCACGGTTTGCAGGAGCGCGCCGTCGCGTAGGTCGATCAGGTAGCTCTCGGTCCCGGGGCGGCGGGCGACAAACAGCGCAATCGGCAGTGTCGGGTGGTTGATGATGTCGTGGCAGCGCTGGCCGACCCGGGTGGCGAACACCTGGGTGCCATCCAGCCGATATCCGACGGCGTAATGCTGGCCATCGGTATCGTCCCGTGCCGAAAGCAACAATGGACTCCTGTCCTTTTGCTTGAACAGCTTCCAGCCGCCCAGCGTCACTGCACCCAGCAACAAACCACCTAATGTCAGAGCCTGGCGTCGCAGCATGGAGCTCGCCCTCATCAGTCACCGTCGTTGGCGTTGAAGCCCAGTTGGATGCCCAGCGCCTTGGCCAGGTCAGCCTCGTGCAGACGATGTACAACGTTGAGGCTTTCGTACAGGTCGTTGAGCTGCTGGCGGCCGGCGTCGTCACCGAGCATTTCGGTCAGCGAGCGCTGGTTGCCGGCGAACAGTTTCAGCGAGGCGGCGTAGGCGGTATCGATCTTGTCGGCCAACGGTTTCTGATCGCTCGGCAACAGGCTGCGCAGGCCTTTGTTATCTACACCTTCCCAGACCGTTTTGGCGGCCGCGAGGCTGGCTTCGAGGCTGGTCAGGGACGACTGGCTACGCCATGCATCGGCCTGGAACGGTTGCGGCACGCCCTTGCTCTGGCGGCCCATCGGCGTGCCGAGTTTTTTCTTCAGGGTGTCGATGGCCGTGACTTGCACGCGCAGCAGATCGGCGATCGCTTCGTGGGAGTCGGCGTAGCGCTGGTTCGGGAATTTGCTCATTTGCGCGAGCATGCCGTCGGTGTTGTTCCAGGTTTGCAGAATGTCTTCGGCCAATTGCTTCTGGCGTTCACCGATGGCGACCAACAGTGGGCAGTACTTGGCCTTCTGTTCAGCGTTGGCCACGTCAGGCTTGCTGTCGAACAGAATGTATTCGTAGGCCGAGAGGCCCTGCACCACGACGCTGGACTTGGCCAGTGCGGCGGCATCGATTTGCGGCTGGGCGGTGACCAGTTGCTCGACCTGACGGCCCACCAGGTTTTTCTTGTCCGGCCAGAACTGCACTTGCCACGAACGGTTGCCTTCAGCCAACGGCCCGATCAGCAAGGGTTGCAGTTCGGCCCAGGCTTTTTGCGCGTGGAGGAAATCGGCACGGGCGGTTTCCAGGGTTTCCTTGCCTTCGCAGTAGGCGAGGGCGCTGACCGCCAATTGACGGTCGGCTTCAACCCAGCGGGTGTAGGTCGGCAGGATCACCGACTTGGCAATGGCCGCCGACGTGACCGCTTGCGGGTCCTGGGGCGAGCAGGCGCCCAGGGCGAGGGCGGCAAGGCTGGTGAACAACAATTTGGGACGGAACATGTCGGGCTCCCGCGAGTGGAATGCGTATTAAAGAGAATTCAGGAACGCCAGCAACGCAGCGCGTTGCTCGGCATTGAAAGACAAAACCTGTTGCTGCGCCGCTGTCGCCTCGCCGCCATGCCAGAGCACGGCTTCGAGCAGGTTGCGGGCGCGGCCGTCGTGCAGGAACTGGGTGTGGCCGCTGACCGCCTGTGTCAGGCCGATGCCCCACAACGGCGGGGTTCGCCATTCGCGACCACTGGCCTGGAACTCGGTACGGTTGTCGGCCAGGCCGTCGCCCATGTCATGCAACAGCAGATCGCTGTACGGGCGAATCACTTGATTGGCCAGTTCAGGTTCGGCAGCGTTGGCGGCGGTGGTGTATTTCGGTGTGTGACAGGACTGGCAGCCGGCCTGATAAAACAGGTTTTTGCCTGCGAGCACTTCAGGGGCGTTAACGTCACGACGGGCCGGTACGGCAAGGTTGCGGCTGTAGAACAGCACCAGGCGCAGAATGTTGTCGCTGACTTCCGGCTCGCCATTCGGGCCGTTGCCACTCGGTGCCTGTTTGCAGGCCGTTTGCGCGTCCGTGCAGTCATCAAAGGGTTTCAGGCTGGTCGTGAGGCCCATATCACCCGAAAACGCGTGAACATTTTGCTGATTGAGGTTCGGTTGTCCGGCTTTCCAGCCAAATCTTCCCAGCACTGTCTTTTGTTGGGCGTCGTCCCACACCTGGTTCGGGCGTCCGGCGATGCCGTTGTTCGCCTTGGCCTGTGCCTCGGCGTTGGCCAGGATCGCCTCGTCGGGGATCGCTTCGAGCAGGCCCAGGCCAATCATTGGCGGCGCTACACGCGCCGAGAAACGGGTGTCGGGGTGCATCGGGCCGTAGCCCAGTTGGGTGATGTTCAGGCTCGGTTTGCGCAGCTCGATTTCAGTACCGTCCTTGAAGCGAATCGGCACGGGGGTGTAATCGACCCGCACTTTGCCTTCGGGGGCCACACCGGGTACGGCCATGTCCTGGAACTGACCGCCGTAGACGGGCTCCGGCACCACGCCGAGCTGCTCGATGACCTTGGCATACGCCGGGGCGTCGGGAATCGACAGGCGCACCAACATCGACACGGCATTTACGTCGTTGGGCGCTGGCGGGTGGCCGCGACCGTCCTTGATGTGGCAGCCCTGGCAGGCATTGGTGTTGAACAGCGGGCCGAGGCCATCGCGAGCGGTCGTCGTCGATGGGGCAATCACCCAAGGGCTGCGGAAGAAACTGTTGCCGACGCTGAAATCCACGCGTCGTGACGGCGGCAGATTCGCCGAGGGCATGGAAAACGCGTTCTGATCAGTCTTGCGCACCGTCGCACTGCCGCCGGAGCGGGCTTCACCGGGTTCGGCCCGGGTGAATTTCGGGGCGTCATCGCAGGCACTCAGGCCCAGGGCCAGAAACAGTGCGGACAAGCGAAGAGGCAGCGGGGGCATCAGACATCCTGCAAGACGAGCAAAACAAGGGCGCAAAGTCTAACAGGGGATGGGAATTTGAATAAGAGGAATTATCGTTTGCTTGATGTCGGGCAGGTTATTCGGATCACACTGAACCCTGTGGGAGCGGGCTTGCTCGCGAAGGCGGTGGATCAGTCCCCATGGATGTTGCCTGACACGGCGCTTTCGCGAGCAAGCCCGCTCCCACATTGATGGTGCTCGGCTCGACAAAAAAGGCGACCCGAAGGTCGCCTTTTTCACTCAGCCAGCGTTGATCAGAATTCGTGATCAGCGTTGTCCGGGTTCAGGTCGTTGATACCCAGTTTGCCAGCGGCGGCTTCGATCGAACCGGTCTGCTTGACCAGGGAAGCGATGGCGTCACGGACGATCTGGTTGCCTGCGGTGTTGCCGGCGGCGATCAACTGGTCGTAGTGCTCACCCTTGTTGGCGTGGTCGACCATGACTTGAAGCTTGGCTTCGGTAGCGGCCAGGTCGTTTTTCAGCGCGGTGTCGGCAGCCGGGTCGGCCTTGGCCACCAGGGACGACAGGCTGGCGCCGGTCATTTTGCTGCCATCAACGCGGGTGTATTCGCCCAGGTAAACGTTACGAATGCCCTTGGCATCGTAGAAGTGCGAGTTGTGGGTGTTGTCGCTGAAGCAATCCTGTTCGTCTTCCGGGGAGTTGGCTTCCAGGGAAACCTTCATGCGCTCGCCCGCCAGTTCGCCCAGGGACAGGCTGCCCATGCCGAACAGCATTTTGCGCAGGCCGGACTCAGCCGGTTCCGCTTCCAGGGTGGCGCGGTAGTTGTCGGCCACGTTCGGCTTCCAGTTGCCGACCATTTCTTCCAGATCGCTGACCAGCAGCTGAGTCACGGACTTCAGGTAAGTACGACGACGATCGTTGTGACCGCCGGTAGCGCCTTTGCCTTCCAGGTAGTCCGAAGCCGGACGGTTGCCGGCGCCAGGGCCGGTACCGTTCAGGTCCTGGCCCCAGAGCAGGAATTCGATGGCGTGGTAGCCGGTGGCGACGTTGGCCTCGGAACCGCCCAGCTCGTTCAGGCTGGCGAGTTTTTCCGGGGTGATGTCTTTGACATCGACCTTGTCTTCGCCGATCTGCACTTCAGTGTTGGCGATGATGTTGGCAGTGGCACCCGGGTTGCCCAGGGCGTGCTCGTAGGATTTGTCGACGTAGTCGATCAGGCCTTCGTCCAGCGGCCAGGAGTTCAGCTGACCTTCCCAGTCGTCAATGATGGTGTTGCCGAAGCGGAACACTTCGCTCTGCAGGTAAGGCACGCGAGCGGCGACCCAGGCAGCCTTGGCGGCTTTCAGGGTGTCGGCGTTCGGCTTGGCGAGGAAGGCGTCTACGGCGGTTTGCAGGGTCTTCGCGGTGGATTCGGCATCGCTGTAAACGGCGAAAACCATGTCGGCGTAATGGGCGACAACGGCTTTGGCGGCGGCTTCGTCGACTTTACCGGCAGCGGCAGGCGCAGCGGCTGGAGCCGCCGCAGTGCTGGCAGCTGGCGCAGGCGCGGCAGCTTTTTCTTGGTCTTTACCTTCGCCGCAACCGGCGAGGGAAATAGCGATGGCCAACAGACTGGCGGTAGCCAGAGGCATACGAATCATGGCGAACATCCTGCTTCGATAAGGGGTGGAGTCGTGCAATGCACACGCAAAACTGCGACATAATGCAAATCTTTCGCATTATGTGTAAAGGGTTGTACCTGGAAATATTTCTTATTCACTGTAGGAGCGAGCTTGCTCGCGATGGACGTGAACGATGACGCGTTTATTCTGAATGAGCGTGTTGCTCTCAGGATCATCGCGAGCGAGCTCGCTCCTACAGGGGGGGTTACAAAATAGCCGCGTTACTGCGTTGGGCCTGCTTCAGGTATAGGCCCAGTTCCCGCGCCGGCAATGGCTTGCTGTAGTGATAACCCTGACCTTCGTGGCAGCCTTCGGAAATGATGTAGGCCTCCTGCTCGGCGGTTTCCACACCTTCGGCAATCACCTGCATGCCCAGGCTCTTGCCCAGCTGGATGATGGCGCGAACGATGGTCGCATCGTCGTCGTCATCGAGCAGGTCCTGGACGAAACTCTTGTCGATCTTGATCTTGTCCAGCGGCAGGCTCTTCAGATAGCTCAAGGACGAATAGCCGGTTCCGAAGTCGTCGATGGCGATCAGCGCGCCGGAGCGGCGCAGGCTGAGCAAGTGCTGGGCCGCGGTGCTGATGTCTTCCATCAGGCCGGTTTCGGTGACTTCCAGCTCCAGGCTGCGCGGCGGCAGGCGGTACATTTGCAGCAGGTTGTTGACCACCCGTGGCAGTTCGGCGTGGTGCAATTGAACCGTGGACAGGTTCACCGCCATGCGCAGGTCACTGAAGCCCTGGTCATGCCACTCGCGTAATTGTTTGCAGGCCTGGTCCAGCACCCACTCGCCGATGGCGATGATGGTGCCGTTCTGTTCGGCCAGCGGGATGAACAGGTCCGGTGGCACCATGCCGTGCTCGGGGTGTTGCCAGCGAATCAGGGCTTCGACGCCCACCACGCG
This sequence comes from Pseudomonas sp. GW821-FHT01C01, assembly GCF_059422645.1. Taxonomy (NCBI): domain Bacteria; kingdom Pseudomonadati; phylum Pseudomonadota; class Gammaproteobacteria; order Pseudomonadales; family Pseudomonadaceae; genus Pseudomonas; species Pseudomonas sp. GW821-FHT01C01. Next base: position 99,027 of record NZ_JBWKXF010000008.1, read on the forward strand.
GTTGTCGCGATAGCTGATCTGCGGCTGGTAGACGAGGTAGAACTGATTGCGGACCAGCGCATCGCGCAGGTCTTTTTCCAGTTCGCGGCGGCGGCGCATTTCGGTGTCGACGCTGGCGATATAGAACTGATAGCGGTTGCGCGAGCGGGTCTTGGCCAGCGTCATGGTCTGTTCGGCCTTTTGCAGCAATTTCTCCGTGCTGTCACCGTCCTCGGGAAACAGGGTGATGCCGATGGTGGCGCGCAGGCGGATCTCCTGATGGTCGAGGGCAAACGCCGCTTCCAGATCATCGAGAATGCTTTGCGCCAGCTCGGCGGCTTCGTAGGGCTGCTCGATATCGGCCTGGACCAGGGCGAACTGGTCGCCACCGAGACGGGCGAGGGCGCCGAGGCGACCGCTATGGCCGCGCAGGCGATCGGCCAGCGCCAGCAGCAACTGGTCGCCGGTCTGGTAGCTGAACTGCTCGTTGATGCCCTTGAAGTCATCGAGGCCGACACACAACACCGCGACCCGGCGCTGCAACTTGCCGGCGTCGATGAGGATCTTGTCCAGTTGGTGCTGCAATTGCTGGCGGTTCGGCAGCCCCGTCAGGAAATCGTACTGGGACATGCGCAACAGGCTGTTTTCCGCTTCGTGGCGCAGATGGGTATTGCGTTCGATGGATTCGAGCAACTGGTTGGCGGTGTTGATCCAGATGCCCAGTTCGTTTTTTTCGTGCCCCTTGAGCAGCGGAATCTTGTGCTCGCTGGGACGATCCGGATTGATCTCCGTGAGGTGCTCGATGATCCGCGACAGCGGCTTGGTCAGCAGCCAGTGATAGACCAGATACAACACCAGCCCCATGGCGAGCGCGCGCAGTACGCCGGAAATGAAGATGATCACCGAGCTGACAATGAACCCCTGGCCGTAAGTGGCGGTATCGAGGGTGATGCTCAGGTCGCCGTAATACTCGCTGTACGGCCCGCGACCGACCAGTTGGGTGGTGAAGGTGCGTTCCTTGCCAAGAATCAGGTCGGTCAGCCAGCGACTGTGGGAGTGCTGTAACTCGCGGGATTTTTGCGCGAGCATGGCTTCGTTGGGATGGCCGATGGAAGCCTGGCGCACGGCGTCGTCCTGAAACAGGCCTTCGATCACTTGCATGCCCATTTCCCGGTCCAGGCTATAGACAGCCTGGGTCGAGGGGTCGCGAAACATGTCGAGGATGCGCTCGGCATCGCTGGCGACGGCCTGGCGTGTTTTATAGGCATCGAAAACAATCTGCGCGCAGCTCAAGACCACGCCGACGATCAATGCCGACAGGAGTACGACCCGGAGCAACTTCACCGACAAGCTGTTCTTGAGTTCCAGCTTCAAAGGGTTATTCCTTGTTCCGTGCGGGTAGCATCAAGTTGCCATGAGTATTGGCAATCCCGTGATGGCAGTCAAAGGGACAATCATCCTTGAGGGATTTTGCCTTTAGCTTGGCCGATTTGCAGTTGTCTTGACGAGTTAGCCTATTAGCACTGTGTCGGTTGTCGAGTCCTTCAACTTGAGGGGCGGGGGTGGAGATATTTTCCTTTTGTTTGATGTTAGTCGTCCGGGGCGTTGGGGCAAGGGGGGCAAGACTTGTTTCATCGTGAGAAATTGTTCTGGGGTGCTCGCTCAGGCGGCCTGATAGCCGACCTGACTTTTGTTGACTGAGTACATATCCGTTGCTGCGGTAACGGCGGCTTATGGTTTCGCCCTTACGGCGAGTCCCTTTGGCAAACGCCCCAAAGGAACCAAAGGTCTCGCCCCTTGCGTCCGGCCCCTCGCTGAGGCTCGGGGTTCCTTCGCTCCGGCATTCATCCGGGGGCATCGCCTCCGGTCGGCTTCGCTTCGACCTCCTCTCGATGTGTTCGGCTTCGCCGAACGGCGCTGCGCGCCCCCCCCCCCCGGATGAACGCCTCCACTCAGCCTCCCGAGGGGGCGGGTGGATCAAGATCAAGAGCTGCAGGCGAGCTAACGCTCGGCCTGATGAATGGTGAAGAGCGGAGGTGTACGCCGATCTGCTCCTGCTCTTCGTAGGAGCTGGCTTGCCAGCGAAGGCGACCTGCCAGCCGACCAATTTCTTGCAGATGGCCCCGATCCCTGTGGGAGCTGGCTTGCCTGCGAAGGCGGCCTGACAACCGACCAATCTCCCACGCCTCTAAGCTGATCGTTCCCACGCTCCCGCGTGGGAATGCCGCCAAGGACGCTCCGCGTTCCGCTTTTACATGTTTAAACACATGCGGAAACACCAGAAGTTTCCCACGCAGTTTTCAGGTTGCCCGTCAGAAGCGGACTCAATAGCCTTTGACTGTCGCTGAAAACTCAGCGATCGGGTGTGAGAACCCGGCAAGTCATAGTCATCCAGTGCCAGTATCCGCATAATTGCCGCCAGCTAATCCGCTGTCTGTAAATGCGTTATGGCGGCTGTGTGCGGGCAGACTTTTGTCTGGCCGGGTGCCTATGACCGGTTTTCTCACCTCGCACATAGCTGCCACCTCTTTGCCGTGTGAGAACGGCAATGGGTGGCACCCACCGCATAGGAATATTTCAGTGGATAAGTTAATCCCCGATCCCCCCAGCAGCACCACCAAACCCTACAGCCCCTGCACCATGTTCATGATCGTTCCCGACATGGACACTGAAAGCCTTCTTGCCCACGCCTGTGAATCACTGGCTTCAGCCAACGTCATGGCGAGTGATTTCGCCACCTTCCTGACCGGCCCTCAGCGCAACACGGCGTTGGCCATTGCGCAGATCATCATGCTGGCGGAACTGGCGGTGAATCGTGCGTTGGATAACGTCGATCCGCAGGGATAGGTATTCAGTCAGGTTGACCGCGTCATCGTTCTTCGCGAGCAAGCCCGCTCCCACATTTGATCTGTATACGACACGATCCAGTGTGGGAGCGGGCTTGCTCGCGAAGACGGCCGGATAATCGACACGTTTTTCATTGATGTGGCCACTTTTCGGACTTTCCCGAACTCAAAAAAAAACCCGGCATAAGCCGGGTTTTTTTGACTGGCGTCGAGCTTAAGCGGTGAAGGTTTTGCCTTCGAACTGCTCAGCCACGAATTTCCAGTTGACCAGGTTCCAGAACGCTTCGACGTACTTCGGACGCAGGTTGCGATAGTCGATGTAGTAAGCGTGTTCCCAGACATCGCAGGTCAGCAGCGGGGTGTCGCCGTTGGTCAGCGGGTTGCCGGCGCCGATGGTGCTGGCCAGGGCCAGGGAACCGTCAGCCTTCTTCACCAGCCAGCCCCAACCGGAACCGAAGGTGCCGATGGAAGTCTTGCTGAACTCTTCCTTGAACTTGTCGAACGAACCGAACGCTGCGTTGATGGCTTCAGCCAGTGCGCCGGTTGGTTGACCGCCAGCGTTTGGCGCCAGGCAGTTCCAGTAGAAAGTGTGGTTCCAGACCTGAGCGGCGTTGTTGAAGATACCGCCCGAGGAAGTCTTGACGATTTCTTCCAGGGTCTTGCCTGCGAACTCGGTGCCTGGCACCAGGTTGTTCAGGTTCACGACGTAGGTGTTGTGGTGCTTGTCGTGGTGGTATTCCAGGGTTTCCTTGGAAATGTGCGGCTGCAGGGCATCGTGTGCGTACGGCAGCGGCGGCAATTCGAAAGCCATGATGATTCTCCTAATCAGGTCAGTTGCGGTGAGCGCAAGGCCGATCACGGGCGGCCAGACAAGCGCCGGGGAGTTTGTACTCTTTGCGGCGCAGGGAGACGGATCATAGCACCGGGGGGGCGGCATAACCACGCAACAACTGTGTGGAATAGAGGTTCCGCGAATCAGATGGCTGCGATCAACTGGAACGCTACGGCAAACATCATCACTGCCACCAAAAGATCGAGAATTCGCCAGGTACTGGGGCGGGCGAGCCACGGTGCCAGCCATGCCGCACCGAGCGCCAGGGTGAAGAACCACAGCAGCGAGGCACTGGCCGCGCCTACTACATAAGCGCCGGGCTCGGTTTGTTGTGCGCCGAGGGAGCCGATCAGTAAAACGGTGTCCAGATAGACGTGCGGGTTGAGCAGCGTCACCGCCAATGCGCTGAGCATGACCGCCCTCAGTGAGCGCACGGTCTGGTTTTCGCCCTCTTGCAGGCTCTGTGTCGAAAAGGCCCGACGCAGCGCCTGGCTGCCGTACCACAACAGAAACGCTGCGCCGCCCCAGCGGGCAATCGCCAACAGCGTCGGATTTTGAGCCAGTACGGTCGCCAGGCCGAACACCCCGGCGGCCACCAACAGGGCATCGCATGCCACGCACAGCGCCGCCACCGGCAGGTGATGCTCACGCCGCAGGCTTTGCGCCAGGACAAACGCATTCTGGGTCCCGATCGCCATGATCAGGCCGAAGGCCACCAACAGGCCGTTGACATAACTTTGCCACATGATTTTTTACTCCGCGTTGGCTGCCAGATCCCGCAGCACTTGCAGGGCTCGGTCGGCGTCGGTCTGGCCGACAAACAAATGGTCGTGGTAGTAGCCGGCAATCACGTTGCAGCTGATGCCTGCCTGACCAAGTGCCGTGGCGAACGCGGCGGTCAGGCCGACCGCTTCGAGGGCTGAATGCACATTCAAAGTGATCCAGGCGGCGATGTAGTCGAAGCTGAATCCGGCCTTTTCGGCGTGGGAGCGTTCGAGAATCACGGTCAGGCCTTCCTGTTCGCGGAAGCTGCCGACAATCTCCAGATCCGAGGGCAACCTGCCGTCGCGCAGGGTGCAGAACACGTATTCGCCGGCGTTGAGTTGCGGGCTCATGCTGCGCAGCAGCGTTGCCAATGAAGTTTCGCCAGCCATGTGGGGGATCCTTGTTCAAGAGTTCTTGCTGGTCATTGTCCTTGTGAAGGCTGTATAAGAAAAACCAATCTTGCTGATCGCTCATTAGGAAAACTGATGTTCGACTATAAATTGCTTTCTGCCCTGGCGGCCGTGGTCGAACAGGCCGGTTTTGAACGGGCGGCCCAGGTGCTGGGCTTGTCGCAATCGGCGATTTCCCAGCGCATCAAGCTGCTGGAAGCGCGGGTTGGCCAGCCGGTGCTGGTGCGGGCCACGCCGCCAACGCCGACGGAAATCGGTCGGCGGCTGCTCAACCATGTGCAACAGGTGCGCTTGCTTGAACGGGATTTGCAAAGCCTGGTGCCTGCGCTGGATGAAGAGGGCCTGCCCGAACGCCTGCGGATCGCGCTGAACGCCGACAGCCTGGCCACGTGGTGGGCGCAGGCCGTGGGGGCGTTTTGCGCGGAACAACATCTGTTGATGGATCTGGTGGTCGAAGACCAGACCGTCGGCCTCAAGCGCATGCGCGCCGGCGAGGTGGCGGCTTGCGTCTGTGCCAGCGAGCGTCCGGTGGCAGGGGCGCGCAGCGTGTTGCTGGGGGCCATGCGTTACCGTGCACTGGCCAGCCCGGCCTTTATTGCCAGGCATTTTCCGCAAGGTGTACGCGCCGATCAGTTGGCCCGTACCCCGGCGCTGGTGTTTGGCCCGGACGATTTCCTGCAGCATCGATATCTTGCGTCCCTCGGCGTCGAGGGTGGTTTCGAACACCATTTATGCCCGTCGTCGGAAGGCTTTATTCGATTGACCGAAGCCGGTTTGGGCTGGGGCCTGGTTCCGGAATTGCAGGTTCGTGAACAGCTGGAACGCGGTGTTTTGCTGGAGCTTTTGCCAGATAAACCCATCGACGTGCCGCTGTACTGGCATCATTGGCGCAATGGCGGCCAGTTGCTGGGTCTGCTCACCGATCAATTGGTACGCGCATCGAAGCAATGGCTGGTGCCCTGGGAGCAGCCTTAAGCGTCAAGCTGCAAGCTGCAAGTGAAGCGCTTGCGGACCGTTTTTAACTTGCAGCTTGCAGCTTGAAGCTCGCGGCTGCATTTGTTGGAGCAATTCATGAAGATTCTGGTTACCGGCGCAAGCGGCTTCATCGGCGGGCGCTTTGCGCGCTTTGCCCTGGAGCAGGGCCTGGACGTGCGGGTCAACGGTCGCCGGGCCGAGAGTGTGGAGCATCTGGTACGCCGCGGAGCCGAGTTCATCCAGGGTGACTTGAGCGACCCGGAACTGGCGCGCGAACTGTGTTCGGACGTCGAGGCCGTGGTGCATTGCGCCGGTGCCGTCGGTCTATGGGGACGTTATCAGGACTTCCATCAGGGCAACGTCCAGGTCACCGAGAACGTGGTCGAAGCCTGCCTGAAGCAACGGGTTCGGCGGCTGGTGCATTTGTCGTCGCCGTCGATCTACTTCGATGGTCGCGATCACCTGGACCTGACCGAAGAGCAGGTGCCCAAGCGCTTCAAACACCCTTACGCCGCCACCAAGTACCTGGCCGAGCAAAAGGTCTTCGGTGCCCAGGAGTTCGGCCTCGAAACCCTGGCCCTGCGCCCGCGTTTTGTCACCGGGGCGGGCGACATGAGTATCTTCCCGCGCCTGTTGAACATGCAGCGCAAGGGGCGCCTGGCAATCATCGGCAACGGTCTGAATAAAGTTGACTTCACCAGCGTGCAAAACCTTAACGAGGCATTGCTCAGCAGTTTGCTGGCCAGCGGTTCTGCGCTGGGCAAGGTTTACAACATCAGCAACGGCACGCCGGTTCCCTTGTGGGACGTGGTCAATTACGTCATGCGCAACATGGAAGTCCCACAGGTAACCCGTTACCGTTCCTACGGCCTGGCCTACAGCGTGGCGGCGCTCAACGAGGGTGTGTGCAAGTTGTGGCCGGGGCGACCCGAACCGACGCTGTCGCGTCTGGGCATGCAGGTCATGAACAAAAATTTCACCCTGGACATCAGCCGCGCCCGGCATTATCTGGATTACGATCCCAAGGTCAGCCTCTGGACGGCGCTCGATGAATTCTGTGGCTGGTGGAAGGCCCAGGCTAATCGCTGACGCTCGAACAACGACCCCTGACTGAACCGGAAACGGGGCTTCGGGGTCAATGGTTGCGGCTGTGGGGTTTATACTGCGCGGCATAAAGCCATTATGTGATTCACTAAGGTTGATTCAATGTCCATGCGAAACGATGCCAACGACGACTTCGACGATGTACCGAGCTTGCGTGCAGACGTTCTCGACGACGATTTTCCGCCCACCGCCCGCACGGTCGTGCATTCGCGCACGGCGCCGGTGGTGAAGGTCAAGGCGGCGAGTACCGGCCCCCTGTGGGCGTTGGTCGGGGCGCTGATCATTGCGTTCGCGGTCCTTGCCTGGTGGAGCTTTCAGCAGATTTCCCTGATGGAGCAGCAATTGGTGGCGACCCAGGAAAGTTTCGCGCGAATCAGTGAGGAAGCGGCGGGGCGCTTGCAGGATATTTCCGGAAAGGTTGTTGCCAGTCAGACCAACGTCACCACTGACAGCGAGGCCTTGAAGCTGCAAATCCGCCAGCTGGAAAGTAAACTCCAGGATCAGAGCGCCCAGCAGCAAGGTGTTGCCGGCCAGACCTCGGACCTGGACAAGCGCCTGGCACAAATGACCGCGCAAACCACCGAACTGGACAAACGCCTGTCGCAACTGGCCGCCCAGGACACTGAACATCAGGCAGCCAATACGCAGTTGCAGGCTCAGGTCAAAACCTTGAGCGGTGAATTGGCCGCCCTGAAAAGTGCTCCGTCCGACGCCGAAAAACTCGATGCACAGCTGAAAAGCCTGGGCGCCGATATCGTCGCGCTGAAGAAGCAAGGCAATCCGAGCGCGGCCATCGAGCGTCTCGAGCAAGACATGATCGTGCTCAAGAGCCAGCAGGACAACCGTCCGGCCGCCGCACAGGGCTCGACCAACACCGCCGAGTTCGATGCATTCCGCAGCCAGGTCACCCGCAACATCAATACCCTTCAGGCGCAGATCCAGAACCTGCAGCAGCAACTGCGCGCCCGGCAGTAAAACGAGCACTTGTGGCGAGGGAGCTTGCTCCCGCTCGGCTGCGCAGCAGTCGTAAATCGGGCACCGCGGTTTACCTGTGCAACCGCGGCGAATGGATTGGGGGCGGCTGCGCCACCCAGCGGGAGCAAGCTCCCTCGCCACACAAGCCCATCGCACCACAGCACTCAGCGTTTTCCTGAATACCCATCATCCCCCCATTGCCGTCTACGCTCTTGAAACACCATCAGGAACGAGGGATGCGCAATGGGGGTTCTGCATAGGTTCGCCTTGCTGTGCGGCATTTTTTTGTTGTGCCTGGGCCAGGTGCAGGCCGCCGGGACGGAAAAGGACGACAGCAAGGCGGCCATCGCCCTGCTGGAAAAAGCCTTGGCCTACTACCACCAGAACGGCGACAAGGCCTTTGCGGCGTTCAGCCGCCAGGGTGAGTTTGTCGACAAGGACCGTTATGTCTTCGTGCTCGACACCAAGGGCGTAATGCTTGCCAGCGGCGGGCCGTCGTCGGCGCTGATTGGTCGGGACGTCTCGGAAGTGCTTGGGCCGGACTTGCAGAAAAACTTCAAGGACGCCCTGAAAGTGCCGGAAGGCAATGGCATTCAGCAGGCGGAATATCGCTGGCAGAACTGGAACGACGGCAAGGTCGAGCGCAAGCATGTCTATTACCAGCGTATTGGCCAGCGAATTCTGGCGGTCGGTTATTACCTGCCGCGAGCCTCCGCTAAACAGGCCATGGCCTTGCTGAATAAAGCGGCAACCGATCTGGCCAAGGACGAAAAGGGCACCCTGACGGCAATCAATTCCCTCAAGGGCGGCTACCTGCAGGATGACCTGTATGTGTTTGTCGTCGATCTGGACACCCAGCGTTACGTGGCCCACGGCACCAATTTGCGGCTGATCAATACCGACTTCAGCAAGATCGAAGGCCCGGAAGGCAAGCCGGTGGGCGAGCCGATTCTGGCGTTGATGGCCCAGCAGGATGATGGCGAATACGAATACCGCTGGAAAAACCCGGTGACCGGTAAGGTCGAGAACAAACATGCCTACCTGAAAAAGGTCGGGCATTTTCTGGTGGCTGTGGGGTATTACAGCCCTTGAATGGTAGTGACTGTCAGATCGCCTTCGCGAGCAAGCCCGCTCCCACATTAGACCGAGTTCTTCATCAGCACGCGGTCAACTGTGGGAGCGGGCTTGCTCGCGAATACAGGCAACGCGGTCTACCTATCGAACCTTGTCCTCACGCCCGCGCAACAACATGTTCGGCATGGCAATCGCCGCCGCCAGCCCCAGCAACGACACCACCGCACTGACCATCAACAAGTTCCGGAACGTCAGCAACAGCTCAGCGCGCAAGGCGTTCTGAGCGTCACCCGGTGCGGCGTTCAAGCCGTCCAGCAACACATTCCCTGAACTGCCCTCGGCGATCAGCGACGAGCCGGCCAGGTGCGCGAAGCTTGAATCCTGCAACAGCGCCAGCAGCAGCGCCGACATCAATGCGACGCCGACCGCACCTCCCAGCGAACGGAACAGATTGGTGGTGCTGGTGGCCACGCCGATGTCCCGCTGCTCCACCGAGTTCTGCGTGCCCACCAACGATGTCGGGAACTGCATGCCCGAGGAAATCCCGCAGAGCAACATGAACAGGCTGCTCACGATGAAGGCCTGCGGAGGGCTGAACGCCATGCCAAGAATCGCAATGGGCATCAGCGCGGCACCGGTGAGGATCATCGGTTTGTAGCGTCCGGTCACGGAGGTGCGGCGGCCAGCGAAATACGCGCCAATCGGCAAACCCATGGCCAGCGGCAGCAGGTGCAGGGCGGCGCTGTCGGCACCGGCACCGGTCACGCTCTGGAAGCGCAATGGCATCAACACAATCAGCGAGATGGCCTGGAAACTGGTGAAGAAAATCGTGCACCAGCACAGGATCGCATTACGGTTGGCGAACAAATGCATGGGCAGCAATGGCTCCCGTGCCCGCCGCTCGTGGGCGACGAACAGCCCCAACACGAGTACCGCACAAGCCAGCAGCGCCAGCACTTCGGCACTACGCCACGAATGGCCCTGACCGATCTGCGTGATACCCAGCAACAACGCCGTCAACCCGATGATCATCAGCACGGTGCCCAGGTAATCGATGATCGGTTTGCGTTGCGGAATTGGCAGCCCCACCAGCGTGCGATAGGCCACCAGCCAGGCACCGAGGCCCAGCGGCAGGTTGATCAAAAATACCCAGCGCCACGACAGATACTCGGTCATGTAGCCGCCGAGCACCGGGCCGGCCACGCTGGCCACGGCATACATGCTGCTGAAATAGCCCTGATAACGACCGCGTTCCCGTGGCGGCACGATGTCACCGATGATCGCCTGGCTCACCGAGATCATCCCGCCGGCCCCAATGCCCTGGAGGATCCGCGCCAGTACCAGTTGCTCCATGCTTTGGGCCATGCCGCAGAACACCGACGCCAGGGTGAACAGGCCCATGCCGAACAGCATCAGTTTGCGCCGTCCGTACAAGTCGCCCAGTTTGCCGTAGATCGGCACCGCCACGGTCATGGCCACCATATAGCCGGAAATCACCCAGGCCAGCAGGCTGACGTCCTTGAACTGCGCGGAAATGGCCGGCATCGAGACGGCGACGATGGTCTGGTCCAGTGCCCCGAGAAAGATCGCCAGCATCAGTGCGATCAGCACGCTGCGAATGGCCGGTTTGGTTGTTTCAGGCTGGTGGAGATTGGTCACGGGAAAACCTGTGGGCAATGATTGACCCGCAAGCAGCAAGGCGAGCAGGAATGCTCGCCAGTGTAAGTCGATAGCAGGCTATTCGATAGCCTCATAAGGAAGGCCGACGTAGTTTTCTGCAATGGTTTTTCGACCCGCCTCGGAGTCGATGAAATACTCCAGCTCCGACTCGGCAATGCGCTGGCTGAACGCATCGTGCTCCTCGAAACGGTGCAGCATCGAGGTCATCCACCAGGAAAACCGCTCGGCCTTCCACACCCGGCGCAGGCAGATTTCCGAGTATTTCTCCAGCAAATCAAGGCGATCTTCACGGTAGACCTTGAGCAAAATGTTGAACAGCGTACTCACATCGCTAGCCGCCAGGTTCAGGCCCTTGGCGCCGGTGGGCGGGACGATGTGCGCGGCGTCGCCGACCAGGAACAGGCGGCCGTATTGCATCGGTTCGACCACGAAACTGCGCAGCGGCGCGATGCTTTTTTCGATGGACGGGCCGGTGACCAGTTTGTCCGCCAGCGCTTGCGGCAATCGCGACTTGAGTTCGTCCCAGAAGCGTTGATCCGACCAGTTGTCGACATGATCGCTGGTGGGCACTTGCAGGTAATAACGGGTACGCGTCGGCGAGCGCATGCTGCACAACGCAAAACCACGCTCGTGGCGGGCGTAGACCAGTTCATCGTGAACCGGCGGGGTATCGGCCAGAATCCCGAGCCAGCCGAATGGATAGATCCGTTCGAAGATTTTCAGGCTTTCGGCGGGAATTGATTGCCGCGCCACCCCATGGAAGCCGTCGCAACCGGCGATGTAGTCGCAATCGAGGCGCCAGGTCTCGCCATCCTTCTCAAAAGTGACAAACGCTTCATCGGTTTTCAGGCCGTGGGGGACGACGTTGTCGGCTTGATAAATCGTCTGCGCGCCGGCCTCCCGACGAGCGGCCATCAGGTCGCGGGTGACCTCGGTCTGGCCGTAGATCATCACCGTTTTGCCACCCGTCAGGGCATGTAGATCGATGTGTACCCGGCGCCCGTCGAGAGCCAGTTCGAAGCCGCCATGGACCAGTCCCTCGGCGTCCATGCGCTGACTCACGCCGGCCTGGCGCAACAGCTCTACCATGCCTTGTTCAAGCACACCGGCGCGGATTCGGCCGAGTACATAGTCCGGGGTCTGACGTTCTAGAATGAGGGTGTCGATGCCGGCGTTGTGCAGCAATTGGCCGAGCAACAAGCCTGAAGGGCCGGCACCAATGATGGCGACCTGGGTTTTCAGCGTTTTCATTGTTTTTATGACTCGCAAGCTTCACGCGACCAGGGCCGGTGAATGATTTTTATGGATCGAGTGCTTGCATTTTTCACTTGCGGGTCTGTCAATTGAAGGTGAAAACTGAGCGGATAGCTGTACATTCTGCCAATCGGTGCGATTATCGCCCGTCATCTATTCCGAGGCCTGGATTGAAGTGATGAACAAGCCTGACCTGCCTTCGATTCCGGTGTTCAAGCTCTACGGTGAAAGCCTGGATTGGCCGACCCCGGACTTGCTGCACTGTGAAACCATTTCCAAACGCAGTCGCGAACATCATTGGGAAATCAAACCCCACCGCCACGCGGATTTGTGCCAGTTGCTCTTCGTATACAAAGGTCAGGCAGAGCTTGAAATCGAAGGCAAACGTACGCAACTGGTTGAACCGGCGATCCAGATCCTGCCACCGCTGTCGGTGCACGGCTTTCGTTTTTCCGAGGATGTGGAAGGGTTTGTCGTGACCCTGGCCGCGCCACTGATCGCCCACTTGCAGATGCAGTTGGGGCAATCGGTCAATGCCCTGGCCCAGGCCGAAAGTTACCCGGCAGCCAAGGATGCCGAGTACCTCAACAGCCTGTTCAGTGCCTTGCAGAACGAATACAACAGCCATGAACCGGCGCGGGAAATGCTCATGCATTCGCTGGTCAGTGTGATCGTGGTGTGGGTCAGCCGCCAGGTGATCCAGCGTCGCACCGCCATGGCGCGACCGCAGCGAGCCCGGGAATACCTCAACGGCTTTATTCAACTGGTGGAAGAGACCTATCGCCAGCACGTCAAGGTCGAGGACCTGGCGCACCGGCTGGGGATTTCCGTGTCCCACCTCAACGGCACCTGCCGCGAGCTGGCGGGGCAACCGGCGTTGCAGATCATGCACGAACGGCAATTGCTGGAGGCCAAGCGTTTGCTGACCTACACCAGCATGACCATTTATGAAATGTCCGACGTGTTGGGGTTTTCCGATCCGACCAACTTCACGCGCCTGTTTCGACGTCGTGTGGGGATTTCGCCCAAGGCGTTTCGCGACCGCTTGAAGGCCGATCAGGACAACGAAGCCTGACCCCCTTCGTTACCGGAGGGCGTTGAGGGTTGCGTTGTGGGGAATGCAGCGCTCGAAGTTGCAGCTCGCGTATTCACGGGGCAGGTTGCGCAGTTGCTCGACGCGCCAGGCGGCAGCGCCATACAACCCGAGCGTGACCGCGCAGGTGATGAAGATCGCGAGGTATCTTCTTGTTTTGATGTTCATGGCGTTGACCTCTGAACGAATACCTTTCGGTATTACTTTGAGCATAGGTCAGCGCTGGTGTGTTGCCAGCCATCACACGGTATTCAGTCCACTGATGACTGCCCCTTGTGGGAGCGGGCTTGCTCGCGAAAGCGGCATTTCATGCGCAAGATTTGCATCGGATGTACCGACCTCTTCGCGAGCAAACCCGCTCCCACAGTTTGATCGGGTTACAGGCCGATATCCCATTCCGGTTCTTGCGGAAATCTCACCACCAGAAAATCCAGCAGGCTACGCAACGCGGCCGGCATGTGCTTGCGCGAGGCATACACCGCATACACGTTCATTTGCCGGGGTTCGGCTGCCGGCAGCAGGCGAATCAACTCGCCGCTGTGAATGTGCACGCCGGCCTGGTAGGTGGGCAGCATCGCCACGCCGGCACCGGCAATCGTTGCGCGCAACAGCGTGCTGGCCTCGTTGGCGCTGATGTTGCCCTGCACCGGTACTGAAACCTGTTCGCCATCCTGCTCGAAATGCCAGAGGCTTTTGCCGAAGTAGGAATGGGTCAGGCAATTGTGCAGGCTCAGGTCCTCGACCCGTTGCGGCGCCGGGTGCTCGCGCAAGTAAGCGGGGGAAGCGCAGATCACCGAGCGACAAACCGTCAGGCGGCGGGCGATCAGGTTCGGGTCCAGGTCGTTGCTGGTGCGGATCGCCAGGTCGATGCGCTCATCCACCAGGTTCACGGTGCGGTCGAGCATCTGCATGTCGATGCTGACGCCGGGGTAACGTTTGACGTAAGCGGCCATGGCATCGGCCAGTTGCGCCTGGCCGAACGAGGTGCTGACGCTGATCCGCAGCAGGCCACGCGGTGCTTCGTCCGGTTCGCTGACGGCAGCTTGCATGTCGCTGGACAAGTCGAGCATTTGCCGGCAGCGCGGCAGGATCTCGTTACCGGCGGCGGTCAGGCTCAATTTGCGTGTGGTGCGATGCATCAGGCGTGCGCCAACCCAGTCTTCCAGTTCCGCCAGATACCGCGACACCACCGGCCGTGACAGCTCCAGATGATCGGCAGCGGCCGACTGGCTGCCTAGGTCGACGACCGTGACGAACACGCGCATTGCTTGAAGACGATCCATGATTTGCCCGCTTTCAGAAACAAACTATGTTCAAGCATCGCATTTTTTGTACCGAGTCAGGCAACTAAGCTCTGTTCCCATGTAGGAGCGAGCTTGCTCGCGATGGTCGTTAACGATGACGCGTGCTGACTGAATGAACGCAGCGCTCTGGAGTCCTTCGCTGGCAAGCCAGCTCCTACGCAGTCAACGGCCAAGCACGGCATTCGGACAACGGAGCAACAGATGATCGGTTTCACCACCCTCAAGCGCGTATTACTGGCAAGCGCCGCCCTCGGTTTCGCCGCCCATGCAGCCGCCTCGACCTTGACGCTGGATGTCTACAATCCCGGCGAAAAAGCCATCTTCCCGGTGACCTCGGTGCTGGTCAGCGGCGAAAAAGAAGCGATCCTGGTGGATGCGCAATTCGGCAAGTCCCAGGCCGAACAGGTGGTGGAAAAAATCCGCGCCAGCGGCAAGCAACTGACCACCATCTACATCAGCCACGGTGACCCGGATTACTACTTCGGCCTCGACACCCTGACGGCCGCCTTCCCCAAGGCCAGGGTCCTCGCTTCGCAGCCGACGGTTAACCACATCAAGCAAACCGTCGACGGCAAACTGGCGTTCTGGGGCCCGAAAATGGGTGCCGATGTACCGGCCAAAACCATCGTGCCGGACGTGCTCAAGGGCGACAGCCTGATCCTCGAAGGGCAGAAGTTGCAGGTGGTCGGTCTTGAGGGGCCGCAGCCGGATCGCAGCTTTGTGTGGATTCCGTCGATCAAGGCGGTGGTCGGCGGTGTCGTGGTGGCAAAAAACATCCACGTCTGGATGGCCGACACGCAAACGCCGCAGTCCCATGCCGATTGGCTGACTACGCTGCATTCCATTGAAACCCTGAAGCCGCAGACCGTGGTGCCGGGTCATTACCTCGGCGACGGCAGCCATTCCCTCGCCGCGGTGCAGTTCACAGCCGATTACATCAAGGCTTTCGACGAGGAAACCGCCAAGGCCAAGGACTCTGCTGAACTGATTACGGCAATGAAAAAACGCTTCCCGACCCTGGGTGACGAAAGCTCCCTGGAGCTGAGCGCCAAAGTCGCCAAGGGCGAGATGAAGTGGGGTGAATGAATTTAAGGGGTAATGGGGATTCCTGTGGCGAGGGAGCTTGCTCCCGCTGGAGTGCGAAGCGCTCCCCTGCATTTTTCAGCTATATCGCATGAACCGGATTTACGACTGCTTCGCAGCCGAGCGGGAGCAAGCTCCCTCGCCACAAAAGGCTGCGCTGCTTTTCAAATTTGTCATCCACTGGAGAACGTCATGAGCAAAATCGCAATCATCGGTGCCACCGGTCGCGCCGGTAGCCAACTGCTGGAAGAAGCCCTGCGTCGCGGTCACAGCGTTACTGCGATCGCCCGCAATACGGCGAAAATCGGCCAGCGTGCCGGTGTGGTCAGCAAGAACGTCGACGCCCTCGATGCCGCTGCGCTGCAAGCAGCCGTCAAGGGGCATGACGTGGTGATCAGCGCGGCGCATTTCTCCACGCTACCTGCCAGCGCGGTCGTCGGGCCGGTGAAAGGGGCCGGGGTAAAACGCCTGCTGGTAGTGGGTGGTGCCGGTTCGCTGTTGTTGCCTGACGGAACGCGGGTGATCGACAGCAAAGGATTTCCGGAGGCGTACAAGGCCGAAGCCAGTGCCGGTGCCGAGTTCCTGGGGAGCCTGCGTCAGGAAAAGGAACTGGACTGGACCTTCCTGTCGCCATCGGCCGAATTTGTCGAAGGCGAGCGCACCGGGACATTCCGTATCGGCCAGGATGATTTGCTGGTGAGCAGTGAAGGGCGCAGCTGGATCACGTTTGCCGATTATGCGATTGCGATGCTCGATGAAGTGGAAGCGCCGAAGCATTCAAAACTGCGCTTTACCGTCGGTTACTGATCACCCCCCTGTAGGAGCTGGCTTGCCAGCGAAGGCGGCCTGCCTGACAGACCGCATCGCCTGATTCGCCGGCAAGCCGGCTCCTACAGGGGCTTTTCAGCGGCTCTGCGCCTGCTCCACCAACCAGCCCATCAATTCGCGCAACTTCGGCGAAGGTCCTGGTTTTTCGGGGAACACCAGGTAATACGCCAGTCCCGTTGTCACCTTCAATTCGAATGGCATGACCAGCCGCCCGGCATTCAGGTCATCGCCGATCAGCGACCAATCACCAATCGCGACCCCCGTTCCCTGGGACGCCATCGACATCGCCAGGTCCAGGGTTTCGAAATGCTGGCCCTTGCCGACATTGGTCAAATGCACATCCGCGGCCTTCAACCAGGCTTTCCAGTCGCGCTCGTCGCGGGTCGGGTGCAGCAGCAGGTGTTGTTGCAGATCGGCCGGTATCTGCAGGGGCATGGGGCCTTCGAGCATCGGCCTGGAACACACCGGCGTGAGTTGTTCGTCGAAGAGTTTTTGCGACATCAATGAATTGTCCGGCGGTGCGCCGTACATCACCGCCGCATCGAACTGCTCGAGATGAAAATCCACGCCGTGCTTGACCGTGGTGGTCAGTTCCACCGGCACGTCCGGGCGTTCCTTTTGCCATTGCAACAGACGCGGCAGCAACCAGCGCATGACGCAGGTCGGTGCCTTGAGTTGCAGGGTTTCGCGCTTCTCGCCGATCTGCTCAACCGCTTCGTCGATCAGGCCGAAAATCTGCTGGACCCGTGGCAGCCATTCCCGTCCCTCGGCGGTGAGATCCAGGCCTCGGGCCTGGCGGATGAACAACTCATAACCCAGATGGTCTTCCAGCCCGGCGATCTGCCGACTCACCGCGCCCTGGGTGATGTGCAGCTGTTCGGCGGCCCGGGTGAAATTGCAGCACTGCGCGGTAATCAGAAAAGTGTGCAGCGCCGGCAGGGGAGGCAGTCGTTTCATTGGGATCCAAGGTATGACGTGAGGACATGGCTAGTATGACTTTTTATCCATTGTTGCGACTACCTGTCGCCCGTTCCAATGAGGCCATTCCCGGGCCTGCGAATCCATCATAAACACAGCGCATGCCCGGCGTCTCAAACGAACAAAAAGGGCAAAGACATGGCGACGTGCGGCGAAGTATTGGTCAAGTTACTCGAAAACTACGGAGTCGAGCAGGTGTTCGGCATTCCAGGGGTTCATACCGTGGAGCTGTATCGCGGGCTGGCCCGTTCGAGCATCAACCACGTCACGCCGCGCCATGAACAGGGCGCCGGCTTCATGGCCGACGGCTACGCTCGCACCAGCGGCAAACCGGGTGTGTGCTTCATCATCACCGGTCCTGGCATGACCAACATCACCACCGCCATGGGCCAGGCCTACGCCGATTCGATCCCGATGCTGGTGATCTCCAGCGTGCAATCGCGCAGCCAGTTGGGCGGCGGTCGCGGCAAGCTGCATGAGCTGCCGAACCAGGGCGCACTGTGTGCCGGTGTGGCGGCGTTCTCCCACACCCTGATGTCGGCGTCGGAATTGCCGGGTGTGCTGGCTCGCGCCTTTGCATTGTTCCAGGCGGGCCGTCCGCGTCCGGTGCACATTGAAATTCCATTGGACGTGTTGGTCGAAGAAGCTGACGAGCTGCTCAGCAGCCTGCCGGTCAACATCGACCGCGCCGGTGCCTCGCCGAGCGCCGTGTCGCGCATGACCGACCTGCTGGCCGGCGCCAAGCGTCCGCTGATTCTCGCCGGTGGCGGTGCCATCGACGCGGCAGCCGAGCTGACTGAACTGGCCGAGATGCTGGACGCACCGGTCGCCCTGACCATCAATGCCAAGGGCATGCTCGCCTCCGGCCACCCGCTGCTGATCGGTTCGACCCAGAGCCTGGTCGCCACCCGTGCGCTGGTCGCCGAGGCCGACGTGGTGTTGGCCATCGGCACCGAACTGGCCGAGACCGACTACGACGTAACTTTCGCCGGTGGCTTCGAGATTCCTGGCCAATTGCTGCGCGTGGACATCGACCCGGACCAGACCGTGCGCAACTACCCGCCGCACGTGGCGCTGGTGGCCGACTCGCGCAACGCCGCCCAGGCTTTGCTCAGCGCCTTGTCGCACAAATCCCTGGCCGAACGCCGCAACGATTGGGGCCAGGTGCGTGCCGCTCGCCTGCGTGAAGACCTGGCCGCGACCTGGGACGCACCGACCCTGGCCCAGACCCGTTTCCTCGAAACCGTGCTGCACGAACTGCCGGACGCCGTGTTCGTCGGCGATTCGACCCAGCCGGTGTACACCGGCAACCTGACGTTCAACCCTGAGCGCCCGCGTCGCTGGTTCAACTCGTCCACCGGTTACGGCACCCTCGGTTACGCCTTGCCGGCCGCGATTGGCGCCTGGCTCGGCGGCAGCGCTGCAAACGGTACCCGCCCGCCGGTGGTGTGCCTGATCGGCGACGGTGGCCTGCAATTCACCCTGCCGGAACTGGCCAGCGCCGTCGAAGCGCGTACCCCGGTGATCGTGCTGCTGTGGAATAACCAGGGCTACGAAGAGATCAAGAAATACATGGTCAACCGCGCCATCGAGCCGGTTGGCGTTGACATCTACACCCCGGACTTCATCGGTGTGGCCAAGGCCTTGGGTTGTGCGGCCGAAGCGGTCAGCAGTGTCGAGCAACTGCGTGGTGCATTGCGTATGGCCACCGATCGCCAGGGCCCGACCCTGATTGAAATCGACCAGGCCAAGTGGATGCAGGCGGTGTCGAAATGACGCTTCCTACGACTCTGGATGGCCTGTACATCAACGGCCAATGGTCGGCCGGTAACGAACACCTGCGCGTGATCAACCCGGCGACCGAAGCCCTGTTGACCACGGTGAATGGCGGCGATGAGCGCGCGGTTGCTCAAGCCGTGAGCGCGGCGACCCAGGCGTTCGCCGACTGGTCGAAAACCACGGGCGCCGAACGCGGTGCCATCCTGCGCAAAATCGCCGTGGGCGTGCAGGCCAATCGTGAAAAATTGATGCACTTGCAATCGAGCAACAATGGCAAGCCGCAATTCGAAGCGGCGATCGACGTCGATGACGTGATCGCCACGTTCGAGTATTACGCCGGTCTGGCCGAAGGGCTGGACGCGAAGCAGGACAGCTCCATCGAACTGCCGAGCGATGATTTCAGCGCTCGCCTGCGCCGCGAACCTTGCGGTGTAGTCGGCCTGATCGTGCCGTGGAACTTCCCGATGGTTACCACCGCGTGGAAGCTCGCACCGGCCCTGGCTGCCGGGTGCTGCGTGGTGCTCAAGCCTTCGGAAGTCACGCCGCTGCCAGAGCTGGAACTGGCAACGATCATTGCTCAAGCCGGTTTGCCTGCGGGCGTGTTCAACCTGGTGTGTGGCACCGGCCTGGCTGTTGGCGCGCCATTGTCGGCGGATCCGCGTATCGCAAAAATTTCCTTCACCGGCAGCAACGCCGTTGGTGTGCAGGTCATGCAGCGGGCGGCGGAAACCGTCAAAGGCGTGAGCCTGGAACTGGGCGGCAAATCATCGCTGCTGGTGCTGGCCGATGCCGATCTCGACCTGGCGGTGGAAGTGGCCTGCGGCGGTGGTTTCTTCAACGCCGGGCAGATGTGTTCCGCCACCAGTCGCGTGCTGGTGGCCGATGAGCTGGCTGACGAATTCCTGACCCGTGTGAAGGCTCGTGCCGAAGCCATTCGTGTGGCCGACCCGTTCGACCCGAACGTGGAGATGGGTGCGCTGGTCAATCAGGCGCAATACCAGCGCGTGCTCGGTCACATCGATCGCGGTTTGAGTGCCGGCGCCAAACTGGTTTGCGGTGGCAATCGCCCGGCTGACCTGCCGCGCGGATATTTTTTGCAGCCGACGGTTTTCACTGAAGTGCCCCTCGACAGTGCGTTGTGGTGTGAAGAGATTTTCGGCCCGGTGATCTGCGTACGCAGTTTTGCCTCTGAAGCCGAGGCGATTGCCCTGGCCAACGACAGCCAGTTCGGCCTGGTCGCCAGTGTGGTGACACGCAATGCAGAGACCGCTGACCGCGTCGCCAACGCTTTGCAGGCGGGGCTTGTGTGGATCAACGCACCGCAGGTGATCTTCCCGCAGACCGCCTGGGGCGGCTACAAGCAGAGCAGCATCGGCCGCGAATTGGGGCCGTGGGGCTTGCAGGCTTTCCAGGAAATCAAACACGTGATTCGGGCTGTCTGACGCCGATCACTGTAGGAGCGAGCTTGCTCGCGATGGACGTCAACGATGACGTGGGGCGCCTGAATGTACGCGGCGCCCGTGCACCCATCGCGAGCAAGCTCGCTCCTACAGAAAATCCATCCGCATGCCCCGAAAGTAGGCATGCGCTGGCGTCATGGCTTCAATGAGTTTTTATCGATAGTCAGGTGTTTTACACGACCTCAGGATGAACTTGCTGGTTCAGCCAAGCCCCCGAAAATACGAGGGATAACGCTGCTCCAGTCGCGCGGATGCAACAGTTTCGACCTGCCTCATACCTACAAAAACAAAGGGAGTCCGTAATGGGCGAGCATGATCTGAACAGACGTCAATTTATCAAGACCGTGGGCGTAGCCTCGGTTGCAGCAGCGGCCATGAGCATGCCGTTCATCAAGGCCAATGCCAGCGACACACGTTTTGCCGGCAAGACCCTGCGTTTGCTGACCTGGTCCGACGACACCGGCCTGGCTGCACTGCGCAACATCGCCGCGACTTTCGAAGACAAGTACGGCTGCAAGGTCATCGCTGACCGCACCGGCAGTACCTCGGAAATGGTCGCCAAACTCAAGGCCGGCGGTGATCGTCCGCAATACGACATCATCACCCTGGCCGGCGTCGGCGCCGAAGGTCTGGCCGCCGCCAACCTGCTGGAAAAACCCGACCTCAACCGCATTCCCAACCTCGTCGACGTACCGGAGAAATACCGCACCGGCGCCAACGGCCACGGCATCGGTTATCTGCTGTGGTGCAACAGCCTGGTCTACAGCACCCGCACCCAGAAACAAGCGCCGGACAGCTATGCGGCCCTGTGGGACCCGGAGCTGGCCCCGAACATCTTCCTGCCGCCGCCAAACTGGACCGAGGCCATGGACCTGATCATCATCGCCGCCAAACTGGCCGGTGGTGACGAGCACAACATCGAGCCTGGCTTCAAGAAACTCGCCGAGCTGAAAGATCGTGTGGTGACCCTGGGCGAAAACCCGAACCAGATCGCCGAGCTGTTCCGCACCGGTTCCCTGGACATGGGCGGCCTGTACGCGCCGGCCTTCTTCCCGAAACAGATCCGCGATCCGAACTACGGTCTGGGCGCGACCTTCGGCATGAAGGAAGGTTTCTACACCGACCTGATGCTGTCGGTGATGCCGAAGAATCGTCCGGGCGATACCGACATGGCCTACGCCTTCATCAACCACTCTCTGGACCCGCTGGTGCAGGGCAAGATGGCTGAAGACATCTACAACGGCCCGGTCAACGCCAAGGCGATCATCTCCGCCGAAGCACGCAAGAGCCCGTACATCCTTACGCCGGAGCAGATTGCCGAGAAGGCGATCATGCACGACAACGCCTTCCTGGCGACCGTGCATGACCAATGGATTCGTCGTTACACGGAAATCTT
Source organism: Pseudomonas sp. GW821-FHT01C01 (assembly GCF_059422645.1). NCBI lineage: Bacteria > Pseudomonadati > Pseudomonadota > Gammaproteobacteria > Pseudomonadales > Pseudomonadaceae > Pseudomonas > Pseudomonas sp. GW821-FHT01C01. Next base: position 120,842 of record NZ_JBWKXF010000008.1, read on the forward strand.
TTCTTCCTGATCGAGTGACGCTCGCAAGCCCTTGAAGCACCACAAATCAAATGTGGGAGCGGGCTTGCTCGCGAATGCGGTGTGACATTCAACATTGATGTCGATTGACACGGCCCCTTCGCGAGCAAGCCCGCTCCCACATTAGAAACGCTGTGCTTTCAGGTCTTGTGTTTGTCAGCTGCTTTCCATTGACGAGACCCTTGCTATGGAACACCAACCTCTGACTCATCCGTTGAGTGCCGCCCCCGTGCGCGCCGATCGGGGTGTTTCGCCGACGACGCGCGCCTGGCTTTTCCTCTCGCCGTCGATGCTGTTTCTGGGCGTGCTGATTGCCGCCAGCCTGCTGGTACTGCGCATGAGCGTGGGCACCAAAGGCGCGGAATGGTCCGGGTTCAGCCTGGCCAGTTACGCCCAGTTGCTGGAACCCTATTACCTCAAATCCCTGATGCTGACCCTGCGCCTGGCGCTGATCAGCGCAGTGATCGCAGTGATTCTGGCGATCCCGGTGGCCTACACCATGTCGCGCCTGACCTCGCCGTTCGTGCGACGGATCTTCCTCGCGGCGGTGTTGCTGCCATTGCTGGTCAACCTGCTGCTGCAAAGCTACGGCTGGCTGGTGATCCTCGGCCCCGGTGGCATGCTCAACCAGACCCTGATGGGCCTGGGCCTGATCAAGCGTCCGATCATGCTGTTGTACAACCAGAACGGCGTGTTGATGGGCCTGGTGCAAACCGCCTTCCCACTGGCCGTGTTGCCGATTGCCAGCGCCATGCGCGGCGTCGCCCGCAGTTACGAAGAAGCTGCCGCCACCTTGGGCGCGAGTCGTTTCCAGGTGTTCCGCCAAGTGGTATTGCCGATGAGTCTGCCGGGGATCATTACCGGTGCGACCCTGGTGTTCGCCTACAACGCCAGCAGTTTCGTGGTGCCGTTGCTGCTCGGTGGCCGGCGCGTACCGATGCTGGCGGTGATGGTGCATGACCAGATCGCCCCGCTGATGAACTGGCCCGCCGCGTCCGCCGCCGGTGTGGTGTTGATCGTCACCACGCTCGCGATCATGACCTTGTCCGAATACATCACTGGCCGTCGTCGGCGCATGCTGGAGGCTTCCCAATGAACACCCTGACCAAGAAGCGTTATGGGCTGTTGCCCGGCGAGACCGGCAAGTTTGCCGGCATCCTTTCGGGCTTCATCCTGCTGCTGGCGGTACTGCCGATCCTGACCATGATCGTCATGTCCTTCAGCGGCGCGTCAAACCTCGACTTCCCGCCGAGCAGTTACAGCCTGCAATGGTACAAAGCCGCCTGGCACACCTTTGTGTCGCCGGACGCCAGCGATGTGCTGAGCCTGGGCAAAGCCATGACCACCAGCCTGATGGTGTCCTGCCTGACCATGGTCTTCGCGACCATCATCGCAGTGCCGGCGGCGTATGCCCTGACCCGTTGCGAGTTCCGCGGCAAGGCCGTGGCCCTGCAACTGATGTCGCTGCCCCTGGTGTTCCCGATGGTGGTATTAGGGCTGGCGTTGCTGCTGGTGTTCGACAGCCTGCCGTTCCAGATGACCACCTCGCGCCTGGTGATTGCCCACGTGATCCTCGCGTTGCCGTTCGTGGTGAAGAACTGCACAGCGGCAATGCTCTCCATCGGTAGCGAAGTCGAAGAGGCCGCGCAAATGCTCGGTGCCTCACCGCTGCGGGCGATTGTCGATGTGGTGGTGCCGTTGATGAAGTCGGGGATCCTGGCGGGCATGCTGCTGGCGTTCATCGTCTCGTTCAACGAATTCACCGTGACCTATTTCCTCTACACCATCGACGTCATGACCGTGCCGATCTGGATGTACAGCCGCACCGTGTCTTCGCTCGACCCAACCGTATTTTCGTTTGCCGTGCTGATCGTGCTGATCGACTTCGTCCTGATCTGGGCGCTGGAGAAGCTGGTTGGTGAAGGTGGCGTTTCGTTCTGATTTCTTGAGGTGATTCACATGACTGGTCTGATTCTGGAAAACGTCGAGAAACTTTACGGCTCGGCCTGTGCGGTAACGGATGTGAACCTGCATTTGCCCGAGGGCAAACTGGTGTGTTTCCTCGGCCCTTCGGGCTGCGGCAAAACCACCTTGCTGCGTATGATTGCCGGCCTTGAAACCTTGAGCGGCGGCGAGATCCGCCTGGACGGCGAAGACATCGGCAACACCCCGGCGCACCTGCGCAACTTTGGCATGGTGTTCCAGTCCCTGGCACTGTTCCCGCACATGACCGTGGGAGAGAACATCGCCTATCCGTTGAAGCTGCGCGGGGTCAGCAAGGCTGATCAGCAGGCGCGGGTGGTGGAGTTGCTGGAACTGATCCAGTTGCAGCAAATGATCGATCGTCCGGTGGCCAAGCTGTCCGGCGGGCAACGCCAGCGTGTGGCGATTGCCCGGGCAATTGCCAATCACCCGAAAATCCTCCTGCTGGATGAACCGTTGTCGGCGCTGGACGCCAAGCTGCGTGAGTCGATGCAGGTGGAAATTCGTCAACTGCAACAACGCCTGAACATCACCACCATCATGGTGACCCATGACCAGCGCGAGGCCATGACCATGGCCGATATCGTGGTTGTGCTGGGTGAGCACAAGGTGCAGCAGGTGGGCACGCCGATTGAAATCTACCGGCACCCGGCCAACGAGTTCGTTGCGGACTTCATCGGCTCGGGCAACATCTTCCCGGCCACGGCGCTGGGCAACGGCAAGGTCAGCCTGCCGGGCGGCGATGCGCTGCAAGTGCCAATCTGCACGAGCATTGCGGCAGGGGAAAAGGTGAAGATGCTGATTCGTCCGGAAGACCTGCAACTGTCGGCGCCGCAGGCGACCGCGGGCAACCGCTTGCTGGGCAAGGTGACGTTCGTGCGCGATATCGGCGCGACCATCGAGACTACGGTGGAGTGTTCCGGGGTGTCGTTTACCGCGCTGAGCACGCCGTGTCAGGGCTTTGGCCTGAGCGTTGGGCATCCGGTGTCGGTGACCTTGCCGGTGGAGGCTTGCCGGGTACTGGGCGCCTGATCGGAAATTGATGTTGGCCTTCCTGGCCTCTTCGCTGGCAAGCCAGCTCCTACATGATCACACAATTGGGTGAACACCAATATTCCCCTGTAGGAGCTGGCTTGCCAGCGAAGGCGTCACCCGCGACTCCGGATCAGACGCTCAAGCGCAACCGCGCCAGATCCCGCAACGGCGGCGCCCCGAACAACCGGCTGTATTCGCGGCTGAACTGTGAGGGGCTTTCATACCCGACGCGATACCCCGCCGCCGAAGCTTCCAACCCTTCGGCCAGCATCAACCGCCGCGCTTCCTGCAGGCGCAATTGCTTCTGATACTGCAACGGACTCATCGCCGTCATCGCCTTGAAGCGGTGATGCAGCGTCGACACGCTCAGGTTCACTTCTTTGGCCAAATCATCGATGCGCAACGGCTGTTCAAAATTGCCGTTGAGCCATTTGATCGCCTGGCTGATGCGATGGCTCTGACTGTTGGTGATGGCGATTTCGTACAGACGATGCCCTTGCTTGCTGCGCAGCAGTCGATAAAGGATCTCCCGGCGAATCAGCGGCGCGAGCATGGCGATGTCTTTCGGCGTGTCCAGCAAGCGCGCCAGGCGCAGCACGGCGTCGAGCATGGCGGTGTCGAGCCGCTCGACATACAGACCGCGCCCGGTCGGCCGGGTGGGCACGCCGAGGGGACCGGCGTCGGCGATCAGTGCGGTGATTTCCGCCGGGTCGATGTCCAGGCGCAAGGCCAGGATCGGTTCCTCGGCCGAGACATCCACCACCCGTCCACTCAGCGGCATCGAAACCGAGACCACCAGGTAGTTCAACGGGTCGTAATTGAAGTATTCATCGGCCAGCCGAACTTCCTTGCGCCCCTGGGCCATGATGCACAGCGCCGGTTGCGCCAGCCCGGGGGCGAACTCATGGGACTGGCTGTGGCGTGACATGAACAGCGAGCCGATGGCCGTGGCATAACTGCCATCTTCGGCGGTGTTACGGCGGATGATCGCCGCCAGTTCCGCGCGCTGCTTTTCCATGTCGGTGTCCAGCGGGGCTTGAAAGTGATCGAGCGACGGCATGCGCGGCATCCTCGGCAAGGCATGGAGGGAATGGGCAGAGCATAAGTTTGTGCAAGTGGCAGTGGTAGACACATCCTGCCAGATGCTTGCCTGATTCTGCCTGGGGTCGACCGGTGGTGTTGCCACTAGAGCCTTGAGCCTGAAAAACTTGCTTGAAACTCGTATGACAGAACCGTGACAGGGTTTTACCGCCTGTTACAGGCTGTCCAAGCAGTTTCGCAGGATTGTGCAACACGCCGGCAGAAATCGACTAACGAGACAGGCGTCGCGGCCCTTAACCTTGGATCCTGTCGCAGCCCGTCCCCCGGCTGCCACACGACTCCCCGGGAGGGTTGAACATGTCCAAGCAGATCCCCGTCAGTCATATGGCCTTCGTTCGAGCGCGTGCCGGGCGTTCGGCGGAACTCGGTGTGCGCCTCAGCGCCCTGATCGAACCGTCCCGCGCAGCACCGGGCTGCCTGAGCTTTGCCTTGCAGCATTCGCAGTGCGATCCCGAGTTGTGGCTGGTATCCGGTTTCTGGAGCAATCAACAGGCCATGACCGCGTACTTCAGCACGCCGGCGATGGAGATTTTTGCCGAGCTGGTGCAGGAACTGGTGGTCAACAGCCTGGATTTCCACACCTTCAAGGATGTCTCTGCGGCGCAGGCCCTCGGTCAGTCCGGGGCAGAGGTACACAAACTGGCCGGTTGAGGGTTTAATGACAGCATTCTCAACCAGCCAGGATTCGCGACATGGCACGTAAAGCCTTTGATCACTTCGAAGCTGTTTCCGCTGTAGTACCGGGCGAGGGTGGTTACCACGCCGCTATCGCCGTCAAAGCGCTGGATGGTTCCGGCGCCCCGCGTTTTCACAAAGTGCTGGAAGGCCAGGTCTTTAAAACCGCCCATGATGCCGATCTGGCCGCCGCCAAAGAGCTGCACCATCTCAAGGACGTCAAAGAAAACACCGATCTGCTCTGGTAATGACTTCACCGCCCCGGGCGGTACATCTTGAACAAGGCCTCAGGCCCCAGCTGGAAATAATCCGCTGGCCCGCCGCCGCGCAGAATCGGTTCTGCCGCGGCGGTGTCGTATACCCCATCCTTTAATAGCCATTTGGCGATATGCACGGCGACCACTTCGCCGAGGATCAGCCAGGTTGGCACCACATTGCCGTCCGCCCGTTGCAACTGAATGATCTGCGTGACCTTGCACTCGAAGGACACCGGGCTTTCGGCAACGCGTGGCACCTGGATTATTTTTGAAGCAGCGGTGGTCAGTCCGCTCAATTCGAATTCATTGATTTCCGGTCCGACATTGGCGCAGCTCTGGTTCATCTGTTCAGCCAACGGCCGAGTGGCCAGGTTCCAGGCGAACTCGCCCGTTTGTTCGATGTTGTTCAGGCTGTCTTTGCGACCGATGCTGGAAAAACCAATGATCGGCGGAATGTAGTTGAAGGCGTTGAAGAAACTGTAGGGCGCCAGGTTCAAGCGGCCCTTGGCATCCTGTGAAGAGATCCAGCCAATGGGGCGTGGGCCGACGATGGCGTTGAACGGATCGTGGGGCAGGCCGTGGCCGTTGGCGGGTTCGTAGAAATGGATGTCGTCGGGCATGGAGTGAGATCCGTAACTTGCGGGAGACGCTCATGGTGCAAGCACGCGCCGCGGATTTCCAGTCGGATGACGATCACTGTAGGAGCGAGCTTGCTCGCGAAAGCGGTGTGCCAGTCACATTGATGTTGGATGTGCCGCCGTCTTCGCGAGCAAGCCCGCTCCCACAGGTTTTATGTGATTGCCAGACTTTGTGTTCCCCCCAAAAATGATTAAGCCCGGCCGAAGCCGGGCTGTGAACTTCCCTCCACATTCAGCCGATAGCTTCTGCGCTGCCGGTTTTATCGAAGCCGTCGGCGGCATAGGTGCCCGAATGGGCTTGTTCGATGGCAGCGCTGGTACCGGCGCCGTAGGAGGCCGAGCCGGTTTTGTCGTAACCGTCGGCTGCAAAGGCATTGGCAGCCAGCACGGAAAGGGCCAGGGCAAGGATCAGTCGGGTTTTCATGACGGGTACTCCAGGTACGTTCGCAATGGGGGCGTTCAGACGCTCTTTCGAGGCCTGTAACGGATATACGTGCGTCCTGTTGAAATGGATGCACTCGGCTGCAGGGTGCGGCCGGTGAATTAACCGATGATTATCTTGCTGGCGGGGGAGATGAATGGTGCCCTTCGCGAGGTCGTTCGCGAAGGGCCATGGCACTCACCGTTGCAGTGAGTGCCGGCTGACGGTCAGTCCGTCACAATCCGCGAATGCTTGCGGGTGTCTTTCATGGTGACGTACACCAGCAACGACACGGCAATACACGCCGTGACGTACCAGTAGTAACCCGTCTCCATGCCGATGCTCTTGAACCACAGCGCGATGTATTCAGCGGTGCCGCCGAAGATCGATACGGTCAGTGCGTACGGCAGGCCAACACCCAGTGCACGGATTTCGGTCGGGAACAGTTCGGCTTTCACCACGGCGTTGATCGAGGTGTAGCCGCTGACGATGATCAGCGCCGCCATGATCAGGAAGAACGCGCCCCACCAGGTCTGGATGGTGTGCAAGGTAGTCAGGATCGGCACGGTGAACAGCGTACCCAGAATGCCGAAGGCAATCAGGATCGGTCGGCGACCGATTTTATCCGACAGCCCGCCGATGACCGGTTGCAGGCACATGAACAGGAACAGCGTGGCGGCGGAAATAGTGGTGGAGTCGGAAATGCTCATGCCGACGGTGTTCACCAGGTATTTCTGCATGTAGGTGGTGTAGGTGTAGAACGCCAGGGTACCGCCCATGGTCAGGCCGACCACAGTCATCAGTTCCTTCGGATGACGCATCAAGGTGCGCATCGCGCTTTCCTTGGCTTTTTCTTTCTTGGTGAACGACTCGGTCTCTTCCATGCCGCGACGCAGGTACAACGCAACCACTGCACACAGCGCGCCGATGGCGAACGGGATGCGCCAGCCCCAGGCGTAGAGCTCTTCGGTGGTCAGCAATTGTTGCAGCACGATCAGTACCGCCAGGGCGATGAGCTGGCCGGAGATCAGGGTCACGTACTGGAAGCTGGAGTAGAAGCCGCGACGTTCCTTGGTCGCCATCTCGCTGAGGTACGTGGCGGAGGTGCCGTATTCGCCACCCACCGACAGGCCTTGCAGCAAACGCGCGAACACCAGCAGGATCGGCGCGCCGATGCCGATGACTTCATAACTCGGGCTCAGGGCGATCAGCAGCGAGCCGAAGCACATCAGGTACACCGAGGCCATCAGGGCCTTTTTGCGTCCGACTTTGTCGGCATACAGCCCCATCAGCCAGCCACCGATCGGGCGCATCAGGAAGCCCACGGCGAAGATAGCGGCGGTGTTGAGCAGTTGGGCGGTGGTGTCGCCTTTGGGGAAGAAGGTCTTGGCGAAGTACAGGGAGAAAGCGGCGTAGACGTACCAGTCATACCACTCGACCATGTTGCCAACGGAGCCGCTGAAGATCGATTTGATGCGGCTGGACGTGGTTCTTTCTTTGGCCGGCACGGCAGCCGACCCAAGCGGCAGGGAGTTGGAGTTATCCATTGAAGGATCCTTCGTTTAATTGTTTTTGTGGAGCGCGTTTAAACGCAGCCTGCGGGGGATATAGCAGGAGCTGTGCCAAAGGGGAGAGGGCCGGTTTAGAGGGGTGAGGGTGTTTTGGTAAGCGGAAATCCGCTTATTGGAAGTAAGTGGTGAGCGAAAAATTGCCTATTTGCTTGCGGGGAGTGTTGGCTGTGCCGGCCTCTTCGCTGGCAAGCCAGCTCCTACAGTGGATCTGTGTACTGCGCACATTGTAGGAGCGGGCTTGCCCGCGAAGAGGCCAGTCCAGGCGCTACACGAACATCTCCCGGCTCAACCCATGCCGCTGCATCTTTTCATTGAAGGTCCGGCGCGGCAGTTGCAGTTCTTCAAGCACCGCTTTCACATCGCCCTTATGCCGGGTCAACGCGGCACGCAGGCATTGCGCCTCGAACGCTTCCTGCTGCGCCGCCAGCGACTGGCCGGGCTCGATGCCCAAGGGTTCCGGCTCACCGAGCCCCAATACCTGACGCTCGGCAACGTTCGCCAGTTCGCGCACATTGCCCGGCCAGTCGTGGCTCAATAGATGGCTCAACTGCGGACCGCTCAACGGCGCCAAGGTCCGGCCCAGACGTTCGGCAGCATTGCGGGCAAACGACTCGTAGAGCAACGGGATGTCCTCGCGCCGGTCACGCAACGGCGGCAAACGCAACTCGGCGACGTTCAGACGATAGGCCAGGTCTTCACGAAAACGCCCGGCCCGAGCCTCATCGAGCAGGTCCGGTTTGGTCGCGGCGATGATGCGCAAATCCACGCGGATGCTCTGGTTCGAACCCAGTCGCTCAAGCTTTTGCTCTTGCAATACCCGCAGCAATTTCACTTGCTGGGCCAGGGGCATGCTTTCGATTTCATCGAGAAACAGCGTGCCACCGTCGGCGTACTCCAGTTTGCCAATGCGCTTGCCGGACGCTCCGGTGAACGCGCCGCTCTCGTGGCCGAACAGCTCGGCCTCAAAGAGTTGCTCGGGGATGGCCGCGCAGTTGAGTGCGACAAAGGGCTTGTCGGCCCGCGGCCCGAAGTCATGCAAGCAACGCGCAACCAGCTCCTTGCCGCTACCGGTTTCCCCGCGAATCAATACGTTGACCGGCAGGGCTGCCAAGTCCAGCACCTGCCGGCGCAGGGTTTGCAGGCCACGGGACACGCCGAGCAGTGTGGCATCCAGTTTGGCGCGGTTGTCCGCCTGCTCGTGCAGCGCGCGGTTTTCCAGGACCAGCCGGCGCTTGTCGAGGGCGCGGCGCAGGCTGCCGAGCAGGGTTTCCGGGCTGAAGGGCTTTTCGAGGAAATCGTAGGCACCGTCGCGCATGGCCTCGACGGCCATCGGTACATCGCCGTGCCCGGTCAGCAGGATCACCGGCAAATCGGCATCCCGGCGTTGTACTTCCGCCAACAGTTCCAGGCCAGTCATGCCGGGCATGCGCACATCGCTGAGAATCACCCCGGCAAAATGCTTCGGCAACTGCACCAGGCACTCGTCGGCGCGGCTGAACAGCTGCACCTCGAAACCCGACAGGCTCAACCATTGCTCGACGGCACTGCGGATGCTGCTTTCGTCGTCGACCACCATCACTGAGTTCAGCATGGTTCATGCACCTCCTGGTCGATGGGCAAGGTCAGGGTAAACACGGCACCTTTGTCATGATTGCCGGCACTCAGGCGCCCGCCGGATTCGTGAACGATGGCAAAGGATACGGCCAGCCCGATGCCCAGTCCTTCGCCCACCGGTTTGGTGGTGAAGAACGGATCGAAGACTTTCGACAGATTTTCCTCGGCAATGCCACCACCGTTGTCGATGACACTCAAGCGCCACAATTGTTCGTCGGCTTCGAGGCGGATTTCCAGGCGTTTGCAGGGTTTATCCTGCATCGCATCCAGGGCGTTGCGCAGCAGGTTGATCAGCACCTGTTCCAGACGAATCGCATCGCCACGCACCCAGGCCGGGCGCGTCAGGTGCAGCACTGTGCTGACCTGTTCGTCGCGTAGCCGAGTGTCGAGCAGTTGCAGCGACTGGTCGACCACCGCCGCCAGGTCCAGGCGTTCGCGCAAACCGCTGGGGCTTTTGCGGGCGAAGGTTTTCAGGTGGCCGGTGAGGGCGGCCATGCGCGTGAGCATTTCATCCACCGGTTTGAGCGCCTTGTAGGCGTCATCGACCCGGCCGTGGTCGAGCAGCAGGCGCAAGGTCGCCAACTGCATGCGCTGGGCGGTGAGCGGCTGGTTGATCTCATGGGCCAGGGCGGCGGACATCTGCCCCAGCGCCGCGAGTTTGGCCGATTGCACCAGGCCTTCCTGGGCGGTGCGCAGATCGCGCGTACGCTCTTGTACAAGCTGTTCGAGTTCTTCGCGACTGCGCTGGCGCAGTTTGGCCAGGCGCCAGCGCTGGTTGAGAAACAGCAGCAGGAATACCAGGGTCAGCCACAGCCCGGCCGCGGCGAGTGCGGCATTGCGGCTGTCTTCGAAGGCGACCTGCGGGCGCCGCAGCAGGTGCAGGGTCCAGCCTTCGGCGCTCAGCGGCAGGGATTCCCACAGGTAATCCGCCTTGCCGTCCGGGCCATCGACCCGAGCCAGGTCGCTGTTGTCGTCGAAACGCCGCAACGACTGAAACACCAGCGGGGTCAGGGGCTGTTTGTCGTACTGGCGGGTGGCCTTGAGTTCGGCATGATCGCTGTCACTCAGCGGCTTGAGCAGGCGATAGCGCCAGCCCGGCTGGTTGGCGATGAAGATGATCCCGCGCGCATCGCTGACCAACAGCGTGTCGCTGCCCTGACGCCACTCGCGTTCCAGTTCGGGAAACTCCAGTTTCACCACCATGGCGCCGAGGAACTGGTTGTCGTCATCGCTGACTGCACTGGAAAGGAAGTAGCCGGGAATCCCGCTGGTCACGCCCACGGCGTAAAAGCGCCCGGTGCCCTGGGTGCGGGTCTGGCTGAAGTAGGGGCGAAAAGCGTAGTTGTGGCCGACGTAACTGCTGGGCAGGCGCCAGTTGCTGGCCGCGATGGCCAGGCCATTGCGGTCGAGCAATTCCAGGGTCGAGGAGTCGGCGGCGCCGTTGATCCTTTCCAGTTTGCGGTTCAGCGCATCCTGCTGCTCGGGGCTCACCGGCCCCTTGAGCGCCGAGCGCAGTTCCGGGTCCAGCGCGAGCACGGCGGGCAGGGCACGGTAACGTTCGATCAGGGTATGCAGGGACGTGGCATACAGCGCCAATTGCTGATTGGCGCGGGCGGCGTCTTCGACCATTGACTGGCGCACGGTGTGGCGCATGGCCAGGGTGGCGGCGATGGCGGCACCGGCGATGATCAATAAGCTGTAGAGCGCCAGGCGCAGGGTTCGGGAGGTCGGCAACATGCAGTGAACAACAGGCCAAAATGGGGGAAGGCACCATAGCATGCGAAGGGCAGTCTTCTCTCGCCGGAGTACCGTTATCCAGCCGAAAAAAAACCGGTCTGTCGTTGCCGACAAACCGGTTTTTTCAGCGGACCTGTGTGCCGTTTATTGCACTTCTACCGCCAGGCTTTCACTGATCTTTTTCTGCCAGATGGCAGGACCGGTGATGTGTACGGACTCGCCCTTGCTGTCGACCGCAACGGTCACCGGCATGTCCTTGACCTCGAACTCGTAGATCGCTTCCATGCCCAGTTCGGCAAACGCCAGCACCTTGGACTTCTTGATCGCCTGGGCGACCAGGTAAGCGGCGCCGCCGACGGCCATCAGGTACACGGCCTTGCTGTCCTTGATCGCTTCGATCGCGGTCGGGCCACGCTCGGACTTGCCGATCATGCCCAGCAAACCGGTCTGCTCGAGGATCTGGCGGGTGAACTTGTCCATTCGCGTGGCGGTGGTCGGGCCAGCCGGGCCAACCACTTCGTCACCGACCGGATCGACCGGGCCGACGTAGTAGATGAAGCGACCCTTGAGGTCCACCGGCAGGGTTTCGCCCTTGTTCAGCATTTCGACCATGCGCTTGTGCGCCGCGTCGCGACCGGTGAGCATTTTGCCGTTGAGCAGGACGGTTTCGCCCGGCTTCCAGCTCTGCACGTCTTCCGGGGTCAGGGTGTCGAGGTTGACGCGACGGGCCGACGGGCCGGCTTCCCAAACGATTTCCGGGTAGGCGTCCAGCGGTGGCGCTTCCAGCGAGGCCGGGCCGGAACCGTCGAGCACGAAGTGCGCGTGACGGGTGGCGGCGCAGTTCGGGATCATGCACACCGGCAGGGACGCGGCGTGGGTCGGGTAATCCATGATCTTCACGTCGAGTACGGTGGTCAGGCCACCGAGGCCCTGGGCGCCGATGCCCAGCTGGTTGACCTTTTCGAACAGCTCCAGACGCATTTCTTCAATGCGGTTCTGCGGGCCGCGTGCTTTGAGCTCGTGAATGTCGATGGATTCCATCAACACTTCCTTGGCCATCACAGCGGCTTTCTCGGCGGTGCCGCCGATGCCGATGCCGAGCATGCCCGGTGGGCACCAGCCGGCGCCCATTTCCGGGACGGTTTTCAGCACCCAGTCGACGATCGAGTCGGACGGGTTGAGCATGGCCATCTTCGACTTGTTCTCGGAGCCGCCGCCCTTGGCTGCCACGTCCACTTCCACGGTGTTACCCGGAACGATGGAGTAGTGGATGACTGCCGGGGTGTTGTCCTTGGTGTTTTTGCGAGCACCCGCCGGGTCGGCGAGGATCGAAGCGCGCAGGACGTTTTCCGGCAGGTTGTAGGCGCGACGTACGCCCTCGTTGATCATGTCGTCCAGGCCCATGGTGGCGCCATCCCAGCGTACGTCCATACCCACGCGGACGAACACGGTGACGATACCGGTGTCCTGGCAGATCGGGCGGTGGCCGGTGGCGCACATGCGCGAGTTGATCAGGATTTGCGCCATGGAGTCACGGGCTGCTGGCGATTCTTCGCGCAGGTAGGCCTCGTGCATCGCCTGGATGAAATCCACGGGGTGGTAGTAGGAAATGAATTGCAGGGCGTCGGCAACGCTCTGAATCAGGTCGTCTTGCTTGATCACGGTCATGAGTCGCGCTCCTCTAAAAGACGGGAACATTCAATAAGGTGCTTGCAGCTTGGGTGCATCGGTCGGTTGCAAGCACCTTTCAAGGCACGCCGGGCATGCTGGCGCGACGCTAAAAAGGCGCGGCAGTATAGCGCGCCTCGCCCAAGGGCACACGCGCCGGTAGTCAATCGTTGGTCTTATAAGATGCATAAAACCCTGTAGGAGCTGGCTTGCCAGCGAAAGCGGTGGACCAGCCGCCACCCGTATCGACTGCGAGTACGCCTTCGCTGGCAAGCCAGCTCCTACAGGGGACATGGCGTGGCAGCTGTTTTAGACCTGACGAAAATTGAATGGTCATTTATCAGACACGCCACTAAAGTGACATACGGTCTGTAGAGTAGGACGCTCTGTCAGTCTTCTTTCATTTGGTGAGTCAACGATTGACCCAAAACGCCATCCAGCGCCTGTTGCTCAAACGTTTCGCCCTCGCGGCCGGCACCTATGCCCTGGCCTTGCTCTTGCTTTGGCTGGCGTTTTTTACCGGTCACTTCGACGCGCCGCTTTCCAGTGTCGCCATCGGCAGCGCGCTGGTGGTGATCAGCCAGGCCACCCTGTTCGCGGTGTTTTACAGCGGCTGCAACCTGCGTTTCGCCGATCCCAGCCTGACCGAGGCACAAGTGTTGCTGGGACTGGGATGGCAAACCTGGCTGATCGCCCACCTGGACGAAGCCCGGGGTGCGTTTCTGGTGTTTTACGTCCTGATCCTGCTGTTTGGCCTGTTCCATCTGTCACGCCGATCCTTTGTGCGTTGCGCGTTGCTGGTGTTCTTCAGTTTCAGTGCGATCACGCTGTGGGAGGGCTACCACTTCCAGCTGCCCGACCCGGCCATGGCGGTGTTGCAGGTCTGCGTGCTGTTCATCGTGCTGGTGTGGCTGGTGCTGTATGCCCGCCATGTCCAGGCCTCGCGAAAGCGTATGCGCCAGCGGCGTTTTGCGTTGCAGGCGCACCAGGACACTCTGCGGGGAATGATGCGCCAGCTTGAAGGCCTGGTGGCCACCGACGAGCTCACAGGCCTGTTCAATCGCCGGCATTTCCTGCGTCTGGCGTCCCGCGAGCTGAAGGCCATGGAGGCAGGTGTCGTGCATGGCCTGGCACTGATCGACCTCGACCATTTCAAACGCATCAACGACCTGCACGGTCATGCCGCAGGTGATCAGGTCCTGCAAGCCTTTGCCGGCGTTGCCACCGCGTGCCTGCGCGACGGTGACGTTCTGGCCCGCTACGGCGGCGAAGAGTTCGTGGTGCTGCTACCCGATTGCAATGCCGACAGTTTGACTTCGTGCTGCGAGCGGCTGCGCATCGCGTTCACCGATGTCGAGTTGATCGGTCTGAATGTGCGTAACCTCAGCCTGTCCGCCGGCATGACCCTGCTGGAGCTGGGCGACGACCTCGATGACGCCCTGCAACAGGCCGATCAGGCGCTCTATCGCGCCAAGCGTGACGGCCGCAACCGATGTGCGGCAGCGTGGGAGAACGTCGATGCCTGAGCTGCGGGTTGGCGAGCGCCACTGGTCGGTGGCAGCGGGCAGCAATCTGCTCGACGCATTGAATCAGAACGGCGTGGCGGTGCCTTACAGTTGTCGCGCCGGCAGTTGCCATGCGTGCCTGGTGCAATGTGTGCGCGGCCTGCCGAGCGACAGCCGCCCCGATGCCCTGAGTGCACGGCAGCGTGAACAGGGCTGGCGCCTGGCGTGCCAGTGCCAGGTGGTCGAGGATTTGCAAGTGCACGCCTTCGATCCGCAACTCGATGGCCAGCCGGCCGAGGTCGCCGCGGTCGATTGGCTGAGTACCACGGTGCTGCGCTTGCGGGTCACCCCGCAGCGTTCATTGCGCTATGGCGCCGGCCAGCACCTGGTGTTGTGGGCGGGCAATGTGGCGCGGCCGTATTCCCTCGCCAGCCTGCCGCAGGAAGACCGTTTTCTGGAGTTCCATCTCGATTGCCGCCAGCCCGGGGAATTCAGCGATGCGGCCAGGCAAATGCAGATCGGCGATCCGATCCGTCTCGGTGAATTGCGCGGCGGCGCCTTGCATTACGATCCGGACTGGCACGCCCGGCCGTTGTGGTTGATGGCGGCCGGTACCGGGTTGGGGCCATTGTTTGGTGTGCTGCGCGAAGCACTGCGCCAGGATCACCAGGGCGCCATTCGCATCATTCACCTGGCCCATGATGCCGATGAACACTATCTGGCCAAACCTCTGCAAGCCATGGCCGCCAGCCGTCCGAACCTGACCGTCGAGCTGTGGACCCCGGCCGAGTTGCCAGCGGCTTTGGCGCAACTGCGGCTTGTTTCCCGGCAAACCCTGGCCTTACTCTGCGGAGCCCCCGACAGTGTCGACGCCTTCGCCAGGCGCCTGTACCTGGCGGGATTGCCGCGCAATCAACTGCTGGCCGATGTGTTCCTGCCCCGTGGTTGAGCGCTGACTTCGCTGTTGTGGCGAGCGAGCTTGCTCGCGCTTGAGTGCGCAGCGCTCACAGGTTTTTTGGGCCGCTGCGCAGCCCGGCGCGAGCAAGCTCGCTCACCACAATGAAATCTTCTGACCTCGCACCGCTGAGCCCTGCCATGACCGATGCCATCCAAGTTGAACGCGAACGCGGCCTGTTGACCCTGCGCCTGAATCGCCCGGACAAGAAAAACGCCCTGACTCGCGCCATGTACAGCCACTTGGCCGAGGCGTTGAAACAGGCCGACAGCGACCCCGAGATCAATGCAGTGCTGATCACCGGCTCTGCCGAATGCTTCACCGCCGGCAACGACATCGCCGATTTCATCCAGCAACCGCCGAACAGTCTCGACAGCCCGGTGTTCCACTTCATGCTCAACTTGCTCGAATGCCGTAAACCGGTGGTCGCCGCCGTGGCCGGAGCGGCGGTGGGCATTGGCACGACGCTGTTGCTGCATTGCGACCTGGTCTATGTCAGTCGCGATGCACGCTTGCGCATGCCGTTCGTCAACCTTGGTTTGTGCCCTGAGTTCGGTTCCAGCCTGATCCTGCCGCGTTTGCTCGGGCAAGCCAAGGCGGCGGAGTTGTTGCTGCTGGGTGAAAGTTTCAGCGGTGAACAGGCGGCTGCGTGGGGCATTGCCAATGAAGCCTTGGGCAGTGGCGAAGAGACCCTGGCCAAGGGGCGGGAGATGGCCTTGCGCTTTGAGTCGCTACCGCCGGAAGCGGTGCGGATCAGCAAGCAACTGATGAAAGCGCCGGATCGGGAGCTGTTGCGCAAGGTGATTGAAGAAGAGGGTGCGTTGTTCACCCAGCGGCTGCGTTCGCCGGAAGCGTTGGCGGCGTTGACCGGGTTTATCAAGCGGCATTGAGTTTTGTCGTGGCCTTTCTGACCTCTTCGCTGGCAAGCCAGCTCCTACAGGAGTAACGCGGTCCTTGTAGGAGCGGGCTTGCTCGCGAAGGGGCCGGATCAGGCAAAACAAAAAATGGATCAGAAAGCAAAAAGCCCCGCCATTCACATGGCGGGGCTTTTGTTTTTCAGCGACCGGTCACTCAGACCATCGGATCGCCAACGTGCAGGATCTTCATGCCGTTGGTGCCGCCGGTGGTGTGGTAGCTGTCGCCCTTGGTCAGGATGACCCAGTCGCCTTTCTCGACCACGCCGCGCTTGACCAGCTCGTCGATTGCTTTCTGGCTGACTTCGTTCGGCGCCAGCGAAGCCGGGTCGAACGGGATGGTGTACACGCCACGGAACATCGCCGCGCGAGCCTGGGCTTCGCGGTGCGGGGTGAACGCGTAGATCGGCACCGAAGAACGGATGCGCGACATGATCAGCGGGGTGTAGCCACTTTCGGTCAAGGCGATGATCGCCTTCACGCCCGGGAAGTGGTTGGCGGTGTACATGGTCGCCAGTGCAATGCTTTCGTCGCAGCGCTCGAACTCTTTGCCGATGCGGTGGCTGGAGGTCTTGCTGGTCGGGTGCTTTTCGGCACCGATGCAGATGCGCGCCATGGCCTGAACGGCTTCCAGCGGGTACAGGCCAGCGGCACTTTCAGCCGAGAGCATCACGGCATCGGTGTAGTCGAGCACGGCGTTGGCTACGTCGGACACTTCGGCGCGGGTCGGCATCGGGTTCTGGATCATCGACTCCATCATCTGGGTCGCGACGATCACCGCCTTGTTGTGGCGGCGTGCATGCAGAATGATCTTCTTCTGGATGCCCACCAGTTCGGCGTCGCCGATTTCCACACCCAGGTCACCACGGGCAACCATCACCGCGTCGGACGCCTTGATCAGGCCGTCGAGGGTTTCGTCATCGGCCACGGCTTCGGCGCGTTCGATCTTCGCCACCAGCCAAGCAGTGCCGCCGGCTTCGTCGCGCAGTTGACGGGCGTATTCCATGTCGGCGGCGTCACGCGGGAAGGATACCGCGAGGTAGTCGACTTCCATTTCCGCAGCGAGCTTGATGTCAGCCTTGTCTTTTTCAGTCAGGGCCGGAGCGGTCAGGCCGCCACCGCGACGGTTGATGCCTTTGTGGTCGGACAGCGGGCCGCCGATGGTCACGGTGCAGTTCAGTTCGGTGGCCGTGGCGGTATCGACGCGCATCACTACGCGACCGTCGTCGAGCAGCAGCTCGTCGCCCACGCCGCAGTCCTTGACCAGGTCCGGGTAGTCGATGCCGACCACTTGCTGGTTGCCTTCGGTCAGAGGATGGCTGGTGGAGAAGGTGAATTGATCACCGATCTTCAGCTCGATCTTCTTGTTGGCGAATTTGGCGATACGGATTTTCGGGCCTTGCAGGTCACCCAGCAGGGCGACGAAGCGGCCGTGCTTGGCAGCGAGGTCACGCACCAGCTTCGCGCGAGCCTTGTGCTCGTCGGGGGTGCCGTGGGAGAAGTTCAGGCGGGCGACGTCCAGGCCAGCCAGAATCAGCTGTTCGAGAACTTCCGGCGAGTTACTGGCCGGGCCAAGGGTGGCGACGATTTTGGTACGACGGACGGACATGCAAAGACTCCTGAGTTCAAGCGCTGAGTGAGGCTACTATGCTCTCGAGGTGTAGTCATTGTTCGTATGCACTACTTTTTTCGAAGAACTTTGTTATTGCCTTCTTTATTGAACGTAGCGACTTTGCATCTGGCGCCTGAAGATTTCCGACCACGGGTCGATACAGGGTTCAAGACAGGAGATCCCCCATGCGATTCGTGCTCATTGCCGCCCTTGCCCTCAGTGCCCTCAGCGTCACGGGTTGCACCCGTTGGTCGATGAACCATCATTTGAACAATGCCTACAGCGCCTATGACCGGGGCAATTGCGAGCAGGTGATGCTTGAACTGTCCAAGGTCGAACGCGACAGTCGCGCGCGGCCTTACGTGTGGCCGGAAGTGTCGATGATGCGCGGCCTGTGCCTGGAGCGACAGAAGATGTTCATCGACGCGGCCCAGACCTACCAGTTCATCATCGCCGAGTATCCGCAAAGCGAATACGCCTACCGCGCCCACGCCCGCCTGGAAACCTTGCAGAGCCTTGGCCACTACCCGATGCGCAGCGCAGCCGCCGTAAAACCGACGCAGTTCTGATGGCAGTAACCCTCTGATCGCTGGCTCACCGGCGGTGGTGAGCTATAGTCCAATGAACCGGTTTTAGAGCCTTGCCTCTGGACCGGGGCAACACCTGTGACCGGCACAAGCAAGACTCTGCGCTACAAGGACTGGCGCACCGGGAGCGGGGAGAGCGGGCAACGACACAATGCGTACCCGTTCCGAAGCAGTAGTGCGGCTCTGCTTAAGGGCCCTGCATAGTGAAATTGCACATGTTCACCGACCGCCGAATCGAGCGGCATCAACTGCCGTACTTCCTGAAAGTGTTCAACGGCATCACCGGCAAACCCATCGGCTATCTGGGCAATGTCTCCGAAGACGGGCTGATGCTGATCAGCCTGCTGCCGATGATGATCGGCGCGGACTTCAACCTGCGCCTGAAAATTCCCGCCAGCGAAGGTGGCCAGCGGATCATCGATCTGCAGGCCTGTTGCCTGTGGTGCCACGAAGACGCGACCCCACAACATTACGACGCCGGGTTCAGCCTGCAACGGGCTCCTCCGGAATATAAGCAGTTGGTGGAGGCGCTGAAGCAATATTTCAGTTTTCTGCCGTTACCTGCGTCAGCCTGAGATCACTGGGAAACCGGCTGTGAGTGATTGCTCAGGCTCAAACTCCAGTTCTCTTCCAGCCCAGGTACCGAGTCACCAATTCTGCCCCCAACTCCCCGGGCCGCACATCCATCACTGACACTCCATGAGCATTCAAGCGCTCATGGAGTTCGGCCCGTGCATTCAAGAAATCCACCGTCCCGCAATACGCCAGCGCCTCGGGTAAGGTCTGCACAGGTGACTGACGTAAAGTGTCGAGCACGTCTTCGTGCAGGCTCGCGACCAACACCTGATGCTTCTGGCTCAGGCGCTTGACGGCCGAAAGCAATTCATCGTCGTCTTCATCGCGCAGGTTGGTCACCAGCACCACCAGTGCCCGGCGTTTTTGCCGTGTCAGCAGTTGCGTTGCGGCGGCTTGATAGTCGGCACTGCGTTGGGTGCTGTTCAAGTCATAAACGCTGTTGAGCAGGGTGTTGAGATGGCTGGTGCCTTTTACCGGCGCAAGGTAGCGCGGCTGTTCGCTGGCAAAGGTAGTCAGGCCCACCGCGTCGCCCTGACGTAGTGCCACGTAACTGAGCAGCAAACAGGCATTGAGGGCATGATCGAAGTGCGATAGCTCATCATCCTGGCTGCGCATGTGCCGACCGCAGTCGAGCATGAAGATGATCTGCTGGTCGCGTTCGTCCTGATACTCCCGGGCAATCGGCGTGCGTTGGCGGGCGGTGGCTTTCCAGTCGATCTGGCGCAGGCTGTCGCCTTCACGGAATTCGCGCAATTGATGGAATTCCAGCCCCAGGCCCCGTCGTTGCTTCTGGCGTACGCCGAGCTGGCTGAGCCAGTTATCCACCGCCAGTAATTGTCCTTCATAGAGGCGGGCGAAGTCGGGGTAGACGCGGGTGGTGTCGGGAAGGTCGAGCAAGCGCTTGCCGGACCACAATCCCATGGGGCTGGGCAGGCTGATTTCGCAGTGTTCGAAGCGCAAGTGACCGCGTTGGAGCGGGCGCAGCCGATAGTCGATCCGGCTGTGCTGACCGGGTTGCAGTTCGACCGTCAGCGGCAGGTTTTCGAAGCTCAGGCCCGGCGGTAAGTGGTCGAAGACTTGTATGTTCAGCGCTTGAGTAAAATCGTGTTCGACAGTCAGTTGCACTTCGCTCCATCGACCCAGCGCCAGGCTGCCGGGCACCTGGCGTTGAATGCGAGGGGAGGGCTGGCGTTTGAGACGGATCGCGTCGAGTAGCGCCAAGGCCAGGAGTGCCAGCAGCAAGCCCCAGTTGATGGCCGGCAGGCTCGATGGAACTGTGATGTCCAGCGCCCGCAACGCGCCCAGCACGATGCCGATGGCCAGCAGAACTGCGAGCCAGATCAACAACAGGCGCGATGGTTTCATCGGCGCATTCCCTTTGTGGCGAGGGAGCTTGCTCCCGCTCGGCTGCGCAGCAGTCGCAAAACAGCTGGGCGCGGTTTGCCTGGGGTAACGCGTCGGCTGGTTTTGGGGCTGCTTCGCAACCCAGCGGGAGCAAGCTCCCTCGCCACAGGGTTTGCGTTCGACATAAGGATGTTCACAAACGTGGCGCTGGCACTTGGTCGAGCATTTGCTGGAGTACCTGATCGACATCCAGCCCTTCGATGTCCAGCTCCGGTGCGATGCGCACCCGATGGCGCAGCACGGCCAGGGCGCAGCCCTTGATGTCATCCGGGATCACGAACCCGCCACCGCGCAGCAGCGCCCGAGCCCGACCGCAGCGCACCAGTGCGATGGACGCTCGCGGCCCGGCGCCGAGGATCAGGCCCGGCCAGCTGCGTGTAGTGCGGGCCAGACGCACGGCGTAATCGAGCACCTGATCGTCCAGCGCCAGGTCACTGGCAATGCGTTGCAGGGCCAGCACATCCCTGGCCTGCAATAACGTGCGCATGGGTTGGACATCAAGCATGTCGGCCCGGGTCGAGCGGCTGACCTGGCGCACCATGTTCAGCTCTTGTTCGGCGTCGGGATAATCCATGCGCACCTTGAGCATGAAGCGGTCCAGCTCGGCTTCCGGCAACGGATAAGTGCCTTCCTGCTCGATGGGATTTTGCGTGGCGAGCACCATGAACGGTTGCGCAATCGGCAATGGCCGGCCTTCGAGGGTGACTTGCCGTTCCTGCATGGCTTCGAGCAGCGCCGCCTGAGTTTTCGCCGGGGCGCGGTTGATCTCGTCGGCCAGCAACAGATTGGTGAACAGCGGGCCTTTGCGCAGCTTGAATTGCTCGGTCTGCAAGTCGTACACCGCGTGACCGGTAACGTCGCTGGGCATCAGGTCCGGGGTGAACTGGATGCGCGCGAATTCACCGCCGAAGCAACGGGCGAGGGCGCGCACCAGCAGGGTCTTGCCCAGCCCCGGCACGCCTTCGAGCAGTACATGACCGCCGGCGATCAACGCCGTCAGGACATCGTCGATCACGCTGTCCTGGCCGATCAACGCTTTTTGCAACTCATGGCGTACGGCCTGGGCCAGATAGCTGGCACGCTGACGTTGTTGGGCGGCATGGTCCGATACGTCGGGCTCGATGGGTTCACTCAGCGTTTCCGGAGCCTTGTTAACAGTTACATTTGTTTTATCTTCCATAAATCAGCCACTTATCGAATCTAACTTTTTTCACGTATTTTTTTACGCGTGGAACGAGTGAGTGACTGCCAATCTGCCTCATTGCAATCCCATGGCAACCCTTCATTTGAGCGTTCGTCAGAGGTGGAGGTTAGTCTATGACGGTCAACTGCCGACATTACCTGCCTTTGGAGGCCGAGCGACCAGTCCGCTGTAAAAAAGCTGGTGCCAGCGAACGACAGCCGAAAGCTGCCGACCATCAAGGGCTGCTACCGACCTGGAGCAGTCGGCGAAGAGAATAATGGCAAATTAGTAGCTATGCTTGGTCTGCTGTCGAAGCTGATCAGGCAGTCCGGCAGGCTGCGCGGAAATGACCCGCAACGTGCCCTATGTCACCCGACTATTGTGCGTGAAGCATCCAGTTCAGGGGCGCAAATCCGCAACGACACTCGGGAAGACATGGAGCAAACCCTGCATCTGCAGGCGCAGGGTTTGGACTAGATCTGTCGGGATCACTCAGGATCGAATCGACTTTCGCTACGGTGCGGCTGGGCACTGCGAAAACGGGGATATGCTCACCCCAGACATGCTGGCCAAGGTCTGCACGCTCGCCAGAGGCGCAGAACGAGGCTGAGGACATTGAAAGGAACAGAACATCTGGCAAAAGTGATTGCCGACGTTCAGTTCTACAATGGAGAGCGAGGAGAATCGTTACCTGAAACGATGCGTATCAAACGCAATAAATGAAAATGATTTCGTTTTATCGCCGAAATGTTAAGAGACTGCTTCCGAGAGTAAAAAATTTCACCATGAAATTAGCATCGCCAAACGCATTGCTTAGTGTCGAATAGTCGGTTGGCGTGACACTTAAGACGTATAGCTTCGGTAGCTATTGCTTGTCTCGGGATGGAGATTGTGAAATGGATTTTTTCAGGAATAAAAGCGCCGCAAAGCAAGCCATACCCACCAGTTCAAATAAGCCGCGCTCGACCAAATGGCACCGCATGTACTTTTTTCTTGCGGGGTTCGACGTGCTGGTTGTTGTGCTGAGCGTGCTATTGAATCACCTGATCGTCGATACCTATCACCGCTCCATCAAGGCAAACCAGTCGTGGGTCCAACAGCTGTCGAGCTATTCAACGCTGGGCAGCCTGGCTTCCACAGTCAATGCGCCGGGCAATAATGTGTTCGATACGCATAATGTTGAAGCCGAATCGCGGAACATGGATGAAGCCTTGCGCGCCTTCAACGAGCATTTGGCAATGGCCAAAAAACAGTTGGAAGTACGGATCGCCAATGAGGCTGAACACAGTGCAGATATACAAGCCTTTACCCTTGCATTGAAGGATGAGGTGGGTGCAATTGATGTCGCGATGGTCGAAATGGTGAACGAGGCCTTGCTGATCTTTTCCTACTTCAGGGAGGGGCAGTCGGATAATGCCGGCAAGCGCATGGCAACGATGGACAGGAAGTTTGCCCTGTTGCTCGCCTCACTCAGTACCGTGCGGGATCGCGTTGGCCTGATTCAAAGCAAGCTCCTGGAGGAGGAGCTTGAGTCGGTCGAAGAA
This sequence comes from Pseudomonas sp. GW821-FHT01C01, assembly GCF_059422645.1. Classification (NCBI taxonomy): domain Bacteria; kingdom Pseudomonadati; phylum Pseudomonadota; class Gammaproteobacteria; order Pseudomonadales; family Pseudomonadaceae; genus Pseudomonas; species Pseudomonas sp. GW821-FHT01C01. The sequence continues at coordinate 143,840 of NZ_JBWKXF010000008.1, forward strand.
CTGCGCCGGGTCGAATACGCGATCATGCTGTTCGTGCTACTGATGGTCAGTGCGGCCGTTATCTACGGGGGCAAGATCAGGCGCGAAATGGAGTCGCAAGCAGCTGAAAGGGAAGGTTATCTGGCAGTGCTGCGCGAAAGCGAGAAGCAGGCCCGCCAGCAAGCATCGCTGCTGGACAAGGCCCAGGACGCCATTGTCGTTCACGGGATGGATAACCGCATCCTGTACTGGAACAAAAGTGCCGAGCGTCTCTACGGTTTGTCAAAGGAAGAGGCTCTCGGCAAATCGGCACAGGAGTTGATCTACCAGGGTAGCGCCGCTTTCAATGCGGCCACTAACAGCCTGATAGAAACGGGTGACTGGGCGGACGAAGTTACACTTCGACGCCGGGATGGCTGCACCATCACGCTCGAAAGTCATCGAACCCTGGTGCGAGACGATGATGGCCAGCCGCAATCCGTTCTGTCGATCAATACTGACATCACCCACCGTAAGACCGCTGAGCAAGAGGTCCAGCGTTTGGCCTTCTACGATCAGTTGACCGGGCTGGCCAACAGGCGGCTCATGTTGGACCGGTTACAGCATCTGCTGGCGGGCAGCTCCCGTAGCCTGCATACGAGCGCGATAATTCTCATTGACCTGGATAACTTCAAGGCACTGAACGACACGCTGGGGCATGACAGAGGCGACATGTTGTTGCAGCAAGTTGCTCTGCGCCTTTGCGGCTGCATACGTGAGGGCGACACCGTGGCTCGCCTGGGCGGAGACGAATTCGTCGTCCTGATGGATGGCCTTAATGAGAACCCTCCAGAAGCCGCTATCCAGGCCAAGGCTATTGGCGAAAAGATTCTCAACGCTCTGAACATTTCCTACCAGTTGGATGGATATGATCACCACAGCACCCCCAGCCTCGGCATTGCGCTGTTCCAGGGGCAGCTGAGCACAGTGGACGATATTATGAAGCGCGCTGACCTGGCGATGTATCGCGCCAAGGCGGCGGGCCGCAATACCATGCGCTTCTTCGATCCGGAAATGCAGGCGGTTGCCACGGCACGCGCCAGACTGGAAGTAGACTTGCGCCAAGGCTTGCAGGACAACGAATTCCTTCTTCATTACCAGCCGCAGGTGAATAGTGAGGGCCGTATCATTGGCGCAGAGGCACTGATGAGATGGCAGAATCCTGAGCGCGGAGTCGTGTTTCCAGGCGAGTTCATTCCATTGGCAGAGGAAACGGGGTTGATTCTGCCGTTAGGCCGTTGGGCGCTGCAGGCAGCCTGCACTCAGCTGGTTGCCTGGGCAAAGCATTCGGAAACCGCCCGACTGGGTATGGCTGTGAATGTCAGCGCCCGCCAGTTTCACCATCCGGACTTCGTCGAGGAGGTACTGCAAGTACTGAGATACACGGGGGCCGATCCGAAGAAATTGAAACTGGAACTGACCGAAGGCCTGCTGATAGAGGATATGGAAGGTACTGTCGCCAAAATGATCGAGTTGAAAGAGATCGGCATAGGCCTTTCGCTGGATGATTTCGGAACCGGCTACTCGTCACTGTCATACCTGAAGAGCCTTCCGCTGGATCAACTCAAGATCGACCAGTCCTTCATCAGAGATGTGCTGGTTGATCCCAACGACGCCGCCATTGCCTGCGCGATTGTGAGCCTGAGCCAGATATTGGGGCTTTCGGTGATTGCAGAAGGTGTGGAGACAGAAGCTCAGCGCACCTTTCTGGTCAAGCATGGCTGCCAGACCTACCAGGGCTTCCTGTTTTCCCCGCCACTGCCAGCCGAACAATTTGAGCAGTATGTTCACGAAAGATTAATGGCGAGCACTGATTTCCCACGGACCAAGACTAAATCGCCATAACTTCGCAGGAGCCTGGGAGCGTCCGCTTTCGGCTGTGGATTCAACCCAATGCGGACGATGAGAGGTCGACTCAAATGTGGCTCGCACCCGCAACTGCCGGAGGTAGCCTCGAACAGCTAGTAGGAGCGAGCCTTCTCGCATGGCGTTGACGATAAACAACATCTCAGGCTATGAGCTCGTAAGGGGCTGTCTTCTAACACAATGGGAATCTAACGCTTGCAAGGTGTCAGGTCATAGGGCGTTCCTCAAGGATTGCAGGTGGGCGACCTGACGGCTGAATTCAACGCTGGAAAGCCGTTGCTTCGGTCGCGGGCTCATGGCCTGGCTGATAACGCGTGTGGGTTGGCCGGTCAGGCGCGCGAGCACCAGCCATTGTTCGGCAACGCCGAGTTGTTCAAAACCGGGATGGCGACGCCGCACGCGGCGCTGGATGTCTTGCTGCAAAGCTTGCAGCAGGCCGGCCTGACCGTTGCGGCGCAACAGGAAGTCGGCACTGGCGCGCAGGTGCTCCTGCAATTGCCGGCGTGCTCTCGGTGCCGGTTCCAGCAGCGGCCCCTGCCGCATGCCAACGTGCCAGAAACCCAGGCCGATCAACGCGAACAACGCGACCAGCGCCTGGGGAAAATAGCGCAACAGCAAGGTCGGCAGGCTGTCGTGATCGGTATTGAAGATCAGCGTCACGCGGGTGTCGGCGGTCAGGTACCAGAGCAGCCAGGCATTGTCGTACTGGTCGATGGACGGGGTTTTCCACAAGTCGGCATCGGTGACCACGATGATCGAGCCGAGCCCGTGGTCGAGCTGCATCATGTGCGTGGCCCTGGCACTGTTGGCCCAGGCCTGGGCGAGGTTTTTCGGGTCTTCGAGATGGAACGCCGTATCGAAACCGGCGTAGGCCGGGGCGTCTTCGTTTTCCAGATAAAGCTTGGTCAGTTGCGGGTACGGATCATCGCCGACATTGGGCGGCGGTTCCTTGAGGTCTTTGCTCAGGGACTGGTGCAGTTGCACTCGATCGAGCAGCAGGTCATTGCTATGGCCGAGCTTTTCATCCCACAGCGACTCGGCGACGAACAGGAGCCGCCCGCCGGCCCGGGTCCAGTTCATCACCTGGTCGATCTGCCGTGGGGTCATGTTGTAGCGGTCCCCGAGCAACAGCAGGCTGCGTTGACGCGGGTCGAGGCTGGGCAGGATGTCGAGGCCGTTGACGTGGTCGACGCTCAGGCCTTGCTTGCGCAGGAACAGCTCCGCCGCCAGATAAGGGTTGGCCCTGGCTTCGGGGGAGGGGCCGTGGTCGATTTCGGTCTGGTAAGGGGTCGCCTTGAGGTACAGATAAACGCTCAGCGCAACCACCGACACGGTGATCAACGCGGCGGCTATCGCTCCCCAGCGCCGGCTCAACGGGCGGTCCCGGGGCCGAACAACACACGCCAGCCGTGACACAATTGCTGCTGCACCTGATCGGGCGGCAGGCGATGACCATAAGCCATGTTTTGCCAGTGCCCGGTCAGGCTTTTGCTGTAGGCCAGCAAGGCCGGTTGCTGTAACAGCTCGACCCGCCGAAGTACCTGCCCTTCGGTGTCGGCGGCTTTGAGCGCGATGTTGAAATCGTGCACCAGGCGACTGAGCAGGGCGCGATAGAGCAAGCCGAGCGCTTCGCGCGGGTGAGTCTGCCAGAGGCTTTCAGCGCTGGAGGCAATGTCCGCGGGCAGGGACCCGGGCTTGAGGTCCAGGCCGAACGCCTGCTGCGGTAACGGCCGCGCGGCTTTAACGTTGAGTGTCGGTCGTCGGCTGACGAACGCCTGCAACCAGTCGCGATAGCGCCAGATCAACAGGCCGAGGGCTGCGACGACCATGCCCCACAGCACGATTTCAATCAGTGTTGCCAATGCCCCGAAGTACTGCCCTTCAAACAGCTTCAACAGGGCTTTCAACCATTGCGGTGTCTTGCCGTCGTCCGGGGCCTCAGCACCCGGTTGGTCTTCACCCAAGCGGTAGCGTGTCACCGTTTCCCGGTTCTTGAAGGGTGGCTGTTCGAGGATTGCCTTGATGTTGTCCCTGGAGGCCTGGCTGCTCAGGGGCTGGTCCAGCAGGCGCGGGCTGTCGGGTGAAATGGCGGGTTCGGTGGCCCACGCGCTGTGTGTGGTCGGCATCAGCACAATCACGGCGATCAACAGGACAGCACCGGCACTGACGAGACGCTGGCGCATTCGGCGGAACACCAGTTCGATATCCCAGGCCTCCAGAACGGTGCGCCGGTTCAGGTAAAGGCTGAAACCGCAGGCGACATAGACCGGTTCCCAGAGCACCAGCACCAAGGCATAAAACGCGTTGGTCAGGTGCTCCAGCCAGAGCCAGTCCTGGTTGGCCGCAGAGATCAGCGACTGCCAGCTCCAGTCGAGCGCGACCTGTTGTGGCAGGAGCAGATAGAACAGCACCATCAAACCGATCCACAACGCGCCTTCGAGATGCGCGCCGATGATCGTCAGCCATCGCGCCGCGCCGCCGTCTCGCTGCAGCAATACGTGCAAACGCTGTTGTCGCGCGTGTCCGTCGAGGCCTTCCAGTTGCATCACCGGCATCAGGAAACTGCGGGGCAGGCTCAGGCGGCGCCAGGTCAGGCTGGCCAGCAATTGCGGTTTGAGCAACCGTAGCCATTGATAGAGCGCTTGTTTCAGTGTGGGTGTTTCACCGAACAAGGCTTTGGACAGGATGTACAAGGGCAGGCGCTCGAACGCCGGCTTCAGCCACCAGAAAATGAACACGGCGAGAGAGGGCGAATCCCGGAATCCCCAACTGAGCAGCGCGAAAACCGGCAAGGTGACAATGGCCCAACTGGTCATCAACAGGAGTCGGTGGCGCTGGCTCAGGAGTACCCCGAGGTCCATGGCTTCCCAGGTCGGGCGTGGGCGAATCACCACCGTGGCGTCACTCAGGCGCATGGCGGTGACGTCCGGCAAACACGAGATAAACCACCACCAGCAACCAGAGCGCCGCGCCGACCAGGTACTTGGTCTGGTGCGAAGGGTGAGTCATTGACGACCAGTAGGCTTCGATAAATGCCGCGATCAACAGAAACAGCATGACTCCGCAAATCAGCAGCACACTCTTGCGCGCTGCCAATCGCAAGGCCTCGGCGCGTGGCAGGCGCCCCGGGGCGATCAACGCCCAGCCCAGCTTCAGGCCGGCGGCACCGGCCAGGGCGATGGCGCTGAGTTCGAAAGCGCCGTGGCCGATCACGAAAGACCAAAAGGTTTGCCCGTAGCCAACGTAGGTCAGGTGCCCTGCCACCGCACCGATCATCAGGCCGTTGAAGATCAGGAAAAACACACTGCCCAAACCAAACAGCAAACCGCTGGCGAAGGTCTGAAAGGCAATGCCGATGTTGTGCATGATGTAGTAGCCGAACATCGCCCAGTCCTCACTGGCTGCCCGTTCCGCCGTGCGCCCGAGGTGACCGGCAACGGGGTCGTACATGCTTTGCATTTCACTGACCTGCTCGGCGGGGATCAGGTTGTAAATCAGGTCCGGGTACAGGTACACCAGCAGCGCGAAACCGGCCAGGCTGGCAAAAAACAGCAGGCTGGCGGCGAGTACGAAACGCCACTGTTCGCGCACCAGCCGCGGGAAGTCGGCCAGGATGAATGCCAGCACATTGCCCCCCAAACGGCTGCGATGACGGTAAAGCTGTTGATGCCCGCGCAGCACTTGTTGCTGCAAGGAGTCAATCAGAAAACTGCTGTAGCCACGCTCCCTGGCCAGTGCCAGGTGTTGGCAGAGACGTCGGTAGTCCCTCGGGAAATTGCCGGCCCCGTTGGCTTTCCTGTCGTGCTCCAATTGCTCGAGCAGGCGAGCGAACTGTTCCCATTCGGTCTTGTGCCGGTTTTCAAAAAGGCTTTGTTTCATGTCGGCCCCAACAAGCCGCGGGCGATGCCGTTGAGCTCGGCCACCGCTTGCGGGGCCGGGACTTGCAATGGTTGGGCGAGGATCGCAGCGAGTTCATCGACCCGGGCCTGGGAGAGTTCGCCCTGGCGCTCGGCAAAACCGAGAATGGCCCGTTGCTCGGTGAGTGTCAGGGCAAAGGCCGGGCGGCGGGGCCGGGCCTCGGGGAGTTCGGGGCGGGTGTGCGATTGTTCGCGGTAGATCACCAGGGTCCCGGCGGCGATATCGCCGAGGCGCTTGAGGTGAGGGTGTTGCAGGCAACTGATGGCCCCGAGGAAGTAGCCGAACGGTAACAGGTCGACAACGCGCAGCAGGTTGCGCAGCAGCGACGCGGACCAGCCGACCGGGGTGCCATCGTCGTGTACCACCCGCAGTCCCATCCATTGCTTGCCCGGCGAGCGGCCGTGGTTGAGGACCTCGAACAGCACCATGTACCACCAGCTCACCACGAACAGCAGGATTGACCCGAGTCCGGCGCCCAGTTTGCCGAGCATCGCCAGAGCAATGATCAGCACGCCCAGGACCAGGCCGCGCAAACCAAGATCGATGGAGAACGCCAGCGCACGGACCATCAACCCGGCCGGGCGCAGTGGCAGGTCGATGCCCTCCGGCGTTTCGACGTGATACCGCGTATCCAGTGGCGGTGACAGCGGCGCATTCCCAGGCAGTGCTGTGGTCTCGAGCATGGGCAACCTGATGATGTGGCCTTATTCGGGATTGTGTATCCATTCGATGCTAGCAGCCTATTCGAAGGGCGGGGGCGGGGGGAAACGACATAACTATGTATTGCATGGTGAGTCGCGCAAGGCGCTTGAATGACAAGACTACTGGCCGGGACGGGAGCTGAACGCCTAGACTTTGCCGATCTTCAGTTCAGGAATCGCCCGTGACCTCCATCTTCTGGTACGACTACGAAACCACTGGCATCAATCCCCGTTGCGACCGTCCGTTGCAAATGGCCGGCCTGCGCACTGACTTCGATCTCAATGAAATCGACGAACCGGTCAATCTTTACTGCCAGCCCAGTGAGGACATCCTGCCGCATCCGGCCGCCTGCGCGATTACGGGAATCACCCCCGGGCAACTGCAGGCACAAGGCTTGAGCGAAGCCGATTTCATGACCCGGGTGCATGCCCAGCTCGCAGCGCCGGGCACCTGTGGCGCGGGGTATAACACCTTGCGTTTCGACGACGAGATGACCCGCTACAGCCTGTATCGCAACTTTTTCGACCCTTATGCGCGGGAGTGGCAGGGCGGCAACAGCCGCTGGGACCTGATCGATGTGGTGCGCGCCGCTTATGCCTTGCGCCCCGATGGCATCGCGTGGCCGACGGACGACGAGGGGCGGGTTACGCTCAAGCTCGAACGCTTGACCGCTGCCAATGGTATCGATCATGGCAATGCTCACGAAGCGCTGTCGGACGTTCGCGCGACGATCGCCCTGGCGCGTCTGATACGGGAAAAACAGCCAAAACTGTACGACTGGCTGTTTCAGTTGCGCAGCAAACAAAAAGTCATGGACCAGATACGCCTGCTGCAACCGCTGGTGCATGTTTCCGGGCGTTTTTCGGCCGCGCGCAGCTATGTGGGTGTGGTGTTGCCACTGGCCTGGCACCCACGCAACAAGAACGCCCTGATTGTCTGTGACCTGCACCTCGATCCACAGGGCCTGCTCGACCTGGATGCCGAAAGTTTGCGCCAGCGCTTGTATACCCGCCGCGAGGAACTGGCCGAAGGTGAGTTGCCGGTGCCGTTGAAGCTGATTCACATCAACAAGTGCCCGGTGGTGGCACCATTGTCGGTACTTCGCAAAGAAGATCAGCAACGCCTGGATCTGGATATGGAGCTGTATCAGCAGCGGGTGTTGCGGCTAAATGACGCGCAGAAAGTTTGGCAGGATAAAATTCTGGCGATTTATGCCCGCGAGGATTTTTCCCAGAGCCAGGATCCGGAGCAACAGTTATACGATGGCTTTATCGGTGATCGGGATCGGCGATTGTGTGAACAAGTCAGAACCGTTGATCCGATGCAATTGGCACAAGAGCAGTGGCCTTTCGATGACGAACGTTTGCCTGAATTGCTGTTTCGATATCGCGCACGCAACTTTCCCGAAACGTTGAATTCCGAAGAGCAAGATCGCTGGCAAATATTCTGTCAGAAACGTTTGTCAGAACCCGAGTGGGGCGCGCCAAATACCCTTGAAAGTTTTGTAGAGGCCGCGGCCCAATTGAGCGTTAGTGCTACTCCGTTTCAGCAGGGGGTGCTCAATGAGTGGCAGGATTATGTCCAGGGATTGCGCCAACGTATGAATCTTTGAAATCGAACATGCCAGGGCTTAAACACCGAGCATAAAAAACGCCAGCATTTGCTGGCGTTATTTTTTGTCACGGATCCGTCTGCGACAAGCTCTGAGGCTTAGCCCAGCAGGGTAGCCCAGCCTTCCACCACGTCACCGCCCCACTTGGCTTTCCACTCTTTCAGAGTCTTGTGGTTGCCACCTTTGGTTTCGATGACTTCACCGTTGTGCGGGTTTTTGTATTGTTTAACTTTGCGAGCACGCTTGGTGCCGGCAGTTTTTACTGCGGCGCCGCGAGGTGCTTTGGTTTTGGATTCTGGATCCAACAGCGCGATGATGTCACGCAGGGATTTGGAGTACTCGCCCATCAGGGTGCGCAGTTTGCCTTCGAATTCCAGCTCGGTTTGCAGTTTGTCGTCTTGGGACAGGTTCTTCAAACGGGCTTGCAGCTCTTTGATAGCTTCTTCGGTGGCGCGATATTCGTTGATCAATGACATGTGGACTACCTTATGTTGTGCGCTGGATGGCAGGTGACAGTGCGGCAATAATAGTCACGGTGTTTCATCAAGTAAACATTTAAGCCAAGTTTATTTAATTTGGTTTCTGTGGTTTTGGCGCACATTGGTAATGCAATTGTTAGTGTGGTCCGGGTCTGTCAGATATACATAAATTAACAATTTACCGACAGCGCTAGAGCATCTGTGCGAACAGGCACTGGCGCTGTCCGACCTGCCGCACCGACCTTCCGGCAGGGCGAAACGTCAACAATACTGCAGTTTTGCTGCGCAATCGCTAGAATGGCGGCCTTTGCGAAGTTCTGGAGTTTCCCCCTCATGCGCACTTTTCGTCTGGTGATTTCTTGCCCGGACCGTGTTGGCATCGTTGCCAAAGTCAGTAACTTTCTGGCATCACACAACGGCTGGATCACTGAAGCGAGCCATCACTCGGACAATCTCAGTGGCTGGTTCTTCATGCGTCACGAAATTCGTGCCGACTCCCTGCCATTTGGTATCGAAGCGTTTCGCGAAGCTTTTGCCCCGATTGCCGAAGAGTTCTCGATGGACTGGCGCATCACCGATACCGCACAAAAGAAGCGCGTCGTCCTGATGGCCAGCCGCGAGTCGCACTGCCTGGCCGACTTGCTGCACCGCTGGCACAGCGATGAGCTGGACTGCGAAATTTCCTGTGTGATTTCCAACCATGATGACTTGCGCAGCATGGTGGAGTGGCATGGCATTCCGTACTACCACGTCCCGGTCAATCCGCAGGACAAGCAGCCGGCCTTCGCCGAGGTTTCGCGCCTGGTCAAGCAGCACGATGCCGAAGTGGTGGTACTTGCCCGCTACATGCAAATCCTGCCGCCCGAGTTGTGCAGCGAATACGCGCACAAGGTCATCAACATTCACCACAGCTTCCTGCCGTCGTTCGTCGGTGCCAAGCCGTATCACCAGGCGTCCCTGCGTGGCGTGAAGCTGATCGGCGCGACCTGCCACTATGTGACCGAAGAGCTGGATGCCGGCCCGATCATCGAGCAGGACGTGGTACGTGTCAGCCACAGCGACAGCATCGAAGACATGGTGCGTTTCGGCCGTGATGTCGAGAAAATGGTGCTGGCCCGTGGCCTGCGTTATCACCTGGAAGACCGGGTGCTGGTGCACGGCAACAAAACCGTCGTCTTCTGACAGACCGGCGACACCGTTGAAATTCGAAGGGCCTGGGCTAATGCCGATCAGTTAGGCGAACCCAGACGCTACGCCTTCCTGTAGCAGCTGGCGTAGCCTGCGTCCGGCTGCGCAGCAGTCGTAAATCCGGCTTGCAGGATCTCTCTGACGTACCGCGAGTTCTGATTTTACGACTGCTGCGCAGCCGGACGCAGGCTACGCCAGCTGCTACAGATTGCGTTGTGGCTTGACTGATCGGCATTAGGGCCTGGGCGTTCAATCGCTTCAGGTCCTTCGCCGTTTCTGCACTGAGGACATGACCATGGCCGATCCACTGGACAAAGCCACATCCAAGGCTCCCGCCACGCTGGGCGAGGGCTGCCTGAGCCGCTACGACCCGGATGACATGGGGCCGGAAACGGGTACGGAGTTTCCGGATGCCGCCCAATTGTGGGAGGAATTGAACGTAGGAGCCGGCTTGCCGGCGATAGAGTCCCAAGCTTGCAGTGATTTCCAGGGCCCTATCGCTGGCAAGCCAGCTCCTACGGATAGACATTCTTGATCAATTTCTTCAGCAGCGGCCGGCCCAGCATCAGCAAGAACACCGGGCCGCCGACCAGCAAATAGAAGTAATACGTCACCGCCCGCCAAATCAGAATCGCTGCTGCCGCCGTGGATTTTCCGACCATGGGCGCCAGCAACGCAGCGGACGTCAGTTCAGCCGCCCCGGCTCCGCCAGGCAAAAGACTGAATTGTCCGGCGCTCAGTGCAAGCATCTGGATCAGAAAACACCAGGCCCACTGCAAATCCGCGCCAAGCCCGCGCAACGCCAGGTACAGCACGCTGTAGCGCAGGACCCAATGCACACAGGTCAGGGCGAATACCTTGATCAAGGTCCTAACGGGCAACTTCAAGGTGTCGGTAAACGCCGCCAGAAAATGCAGGAGCTTGCGCGCCCAGCGCATTCGCGTGGCCGCTTTGACATTGAGCCGGGCGAGCCAACGGCCGCTCAGGCGAATCAGTAAACGGTGATACCGGGCCACCATGACGCAACTGATCAGGCCGCCGAACAGCGAGACGGTGCTGACCATCAGCATCCATTCCATGCGCTGGCTGAGGTGCTGGAACAGTGCGTAAATCAGAATCCCGCTCAGGGCGCAGAGGAAAAACAGCAGGTCGCTCAGTTGGTCCATGGCAAACACTGCGCTGCCCCTGGCCGGACGCACGCCGTGACGCGCCAGCAAGGCCATGATCGTCAGAGGCCCGCCACTGCCGCCGGGGGTGGCGCAGTAGGCAAATTCGGCGGCCATCACCACACCGAGGCTCCTGAGCCGGCTGACCTGGTCGCATTGATCCCCCAGCAACAGGCGCAAACGCAGGGTATTCACTACCCAGCACAGCAGGATCATGCTGAACATGACCAGCAGCCACGGCATTGGAAAACCGTCCAGTCGTGACCAGGTCTCGCTGCCGCCCAGCAGTGCCGGAATCAGCACCGCCGCGAGCAGGCCAATGAGCAACAGCAGTCCGCGACTCACGCGGCACGACCCATGCGGTCGTCTTGCAGCGCCAGCCAGTGGGCCTTGGTCATCGGAACTCGCCCGTTGTCGAGCAGACGTTCGAGGGTTTGTAGCCAGTATCGGCGCGAAAACTCATGGCGCATGTCCACCGGGTGCAGGCCCAGGCGAATCACCGGGGCGTGCTGCCAGCGTTGTTCACGGCGGTCGCTGACGAGCTTCGATACACCTCGGCGCAAGGCACTGCGTGCACTCCAGACCAGCCCCGGCGCTTCGATCGCGGTGAAATCCGGCAAGCGGTATAAGTGCTGCGAGTCGCTGGTATAGCGCAACGGTAATTGGCGCAATGCCTGGCGAGTGCCCGGGCTCATCAGCCAGGCCGGGGCGACGAACCCTTCCAGCGGCCAGTCATGACGGTGGAACATCTCGATGCCCGAACGCAGGCGGGCGAGTGCGGCTTCTTGCGACAAACGGTAAAACTCGCCTTCGTGGGTGTAGACCCGACGCATGAACCAGTCTCGTGGATTGCCGGTCATCGGACCGTCGTCGCAATGGAAGTAACCGTGCAGTGCCAGTTCGTCTCCCCGGGCGACCCGTGCAGAGAGCTGGCGGCGAAATTCCGGATGGGCGTCCAGGTCGTTGTGTCGGTGAAAGTCCGGCACCACCAGCCAGGTGATCGGCACGTCACCCAAGGCGTCGACGGCTTGCACAAACGGGCGGTAATCGCCCCACGTTGGCGGTGCCACGTCGTGCAGTACCAGTATCAAACCGGGCTTGTTCATGGACTCAACCATTGGCGGTCAGCGGCCATTGGCTGCCGAGCACGGCGTGGTAGTGGCGCAGCAAGCTGTTGACCACCGTGTCCCAGGCGTAATGCCGTTCGACATGCAAACGAGCGTGTTTGCCCAGCCCTGCGCTGCCCGACCCGAACAGTTCCCGAACGGCGCTGGCCATCGCGGCGGGGTTGTTCGGTGCGCAGAGCACGCCGCAGTCATCGTTGACGATTTCCTCGAAGGCCCCGGCCGCCACAGCCACCACCGGAATGCCGCTGGCCATGGCTTCGAGTAACACCAGGCCGAAGGTTTCCTGATCGCCGGCGTGCAGCAGTGCATCGGCACTGGCCATCAGGCGGGCAACTTGTGCGGCCGGGCAGAACTGGTCGATCACCGTCACGTTGGACGGCACGGACGTGGGCATCGACGAGCCAACCAGCAGCAGGTGATAGCGGCGACCCAGGCGTTTCATGCAGTCGAGCAGCACCGGCAGGTTTTTTTCCTTGGCGCCGCGTCCGGCGAAGATCAAGAGGTGGATGTTTTCATCCAGGCCCAACTCGGCTCGCAGCCCGGGATCTCTGGCATCGGGATTGAAGGTTTGCAGGTCGACGCCGAGCGGTTGCACAAACACATTCCTGACCCCAAGCCCGGTGAGCTTGTCGGCCATGACCCGACTGGGCGCCAGGACCCGGTCGAAGTTGCCGTAGAGCTTGCTGACATAAGCCTCGACGTTGTTGGTCACCCAATTGCCCATGCGGTTGCGGACCAGCAGCGGCAAGTCCGAGTGATAAAAGCCGATGACCGGTACATCGAGTTGGCGCCGCGCATCCAGCGCTGCCCATGCGGTGAGATAGGGGTCGCCGACTTCGATCAGATCGGGTTGCAAGTCTTGCAGGACATTGCGCCAGGGCGCGAGGCGCAGAGGGAAACGATAGCCCTTGCCGAAGGGCAGGGCGGGTGCCGGAACCGTGTAGATGCCATCCTGCTCGCTGAAAGAGGATCCGGGAATCAACAAACTGTGGCGAATGCCCGGTTTGATTCCCAAACGACGGTGCTTCGCATCCAGGTAAGTGCGCACGCCACCGCTGGCAGGGGCGTAGAACATGGTGATGTCAGCGATATGCACGATGAACAATCCTCCGGTCCCGATACTCCCTTGGTTGACCTATATGAAGGATAGATGTTCGGTTGGGGTTGTGCGGGTGGGGGTGTCAGCGGGGATATGTATCGTTTGACAGGCCGCCTTCGCGGGCAAGCCCACTCCCACAGTGGATCTCGGTCGTACACGAAGATCAAATGTGGGAGCGGGCTTGCTCGCGAAGGGGTCGGTGAGCGCGCCTCAGATCCTGAAGCTACCCACCAACTGCTTCAACCGCGCCGCCTGCTGCTCAAGGTCCGAGCACGCGCGCAACGTCGATTGCAGGTTTTCCACACCTTCCTGGTTCAGCGTGTTGATCTCGGTGATGTCGACGTTGATCGACTCCACCACCGCAGTCTGTTCCTCGGTCGCAGTGGCCACCGACTGGTTCATGCCGTCGATTTCACCGATTCGTAGTGTCACGCTGTTCAGGCGTTCGCCCGCAAGGTTGGCGATTTCCACGCTGTCCTGGCTATGGCGCTGGCTGTCGCTCATGGTGCTGACCGATTCCCGGGCGCCGACTTGCAGCTCCTCAATCATGGTTTGCACCTGTTGCGCCGACTCCTGCGTGCGGTGTGCCAGGTTGCGCACCTCGTCCGCCACCACGGCAAAACCGCGACCGGCCTCACCGGCGCGGGCGGCTTCAATCGCGGCGTTGAGCGCCAGCAGGTTGGTTTGCTGGGAAATGCTGGTGATCACTTCGAGAATCTGCCCGATGTTCACGGTTTTGCTGTTCAGCGATTCGATATTGGAACTCGATGCGCTCAGCATGCTCGACAGTTGATTCATCGCCACGATACTGCGATCCACCACTTGCTGGCCGTCTTCGGCCAGGCTGCGGGCATCGCTGGCCTGGTTCGAGGCCTGTGCCGCATTGCGGGCGATTTCCTGGGCGGCGGCGCCGAGCTGATTGATCGCGGCCGCAACGCTGCTGGTGCGCGAGGCTTGCTGGTCGGAGTTGAACATCGACGAGTTTGAGGCGGCCACCACGCGCAACGCCACTTCGTTGACTTGCCCGGTCGCGGAGGACACTTCGCGGATCGAGCCGTGAATGCGCTCGACGAAGCGGTTGAACGCGGTGCCCAGGGTGCCGAATTCGTCGTTGTTCTGGATGGTCAGGCGCTTGGTCAGATCGCCTTCGCCGTCGGCGATGTCAGCCATGGCGCGGGTCATGACGTGCAAAGGCTGGATCAGGAGGCGAATCAACATGCCGAGCAGGGCGATGATGATGGCCACGGCAATGATCGTCGCAATCACCGCGGAGGTGCGGAATTCGCTGAGCATTGAGTAGGCTTTTTCTTTGTCGACCGACAGACCGATGTACCAGTTGACCGACGACAAACCTTTGATCGGGGTGAAGGTCACGATGCGGGTTTTGCCGTCGACCTGGATTTCGCTCAGTGCGCTGCTGATGGCCGGCGTGTCTTGCGGGTAGACATCCTTGAGCGTCTTCATCGCCAGCGCTTTGTCGGGATGTACCAGGATCTTGCCGTCGGAGCTGACCAGGAAGGCATAACCCTTGCCATCGAAATCCAGCGTGCCAAGGCTGTCGGCGATCACCTGCAAACTCAGGTCGCCGCCGACCACGCCGATGTTCTGGCCGTCCTTGATAACGCTGTCGACAATGGAAATCACCAGTTGGCCGGAGGCCAGATCGATGTAAGGCTCGGTTAAAGCCGAACCGCTGCTGCCTTGCGCGCTCTTGTACCAAGGGCGTGCGCGCGGGTCATAGCCATCGGGCATCTTGCTGTCCGGGCGAATGATGAAAGAGCCATCCTTGCTACCGAGGTAGGCGCCCATGAAGGTCGAGGTCACGGCTTTTTGTACAAGCAGCCTGGAAACGTTGTCAGCATCGGGATTGAGCGCGACAGTTTGTGCCAGGTTTTCAACCAGCAGGCTGCGCCCGTTCAACCAGGTCTGGATATTGTTGGCGGTCACTCCGCCCATTTCCTGCAGATAGTTTTCCAGGTCTTCGCGGATGGCGTTGCGCTGCAAATAGTCGTTGTACAGCGTGAATGAGGCGAAGGCGGCAATAACAATGAGGGCGGCGGCAAGCAGGATTTTATGGCTGAAACGCAGATTTTTGTTCATGGCTTGAGGTTCCGCTAAGGTCTTAATGTCCTGCGCGTGCTTTTATAAAGGGACGCACAACGGGCAAGGTTGAAAGCAAGTGAATTTTCCGACTCTCCTTAGGGAAATTTCCGACCAGATCGTGTCTGACTGCTTTGTCGTTATCTCTATCGGCCGTGCAGGACTAAAGATTAATCATGGGTGACCAAATGCCTGACTCATTGCAACTCGTTATCGGCGCCGATCTCAAAGGGCAACCGATTGCCCAGGCCATGCGCCTGGCAAACCGCCACGGTTTGATCGCGGGCGCGACCGGCACCGGCAAAACCGTCACTTTGCAACGAATGGCCGAAGCCTTCAGCGATGCCGGCGTGGCGGTGTTCGCCGCCGACATCAAGGGTGACCTGTGCGGTCTCGGTGCCGCCGGCAACCCCCAGGGCAAGATCGCCGAGCGGATTGCCGGGATGCCGTGGCTCAACCACAAGCCTCAGGCCTATCCGGTGACGTTGTGGGACGTACACGGTCAGTCAGGTCATCCTTTACGCACGACCTTGAGTGAAATGGGGCCGTTGCTGCTGGGCAGTCTGCTGGAATTGACCGACAGTCAGCAGTCGGCACTGTACGCCGCGTTCAAGGTGGCGGACCGCGAAGGCCTGTTGTTGCTCGATCTCAAGGATCTGAAGGCGTTGCTCAATCACCTGCGGGACAACCCCGAGTTGCTGGGCGACGATGCGGCATTGATGACCACCGGTTCCAGCCAGGCATTGCTGCGGCGTCTGGCGACCCTGGAGCAACAGGGCGCCGAAGCCTTGTTCGGCGAGCCGGCGCTGCAACTCGAAGATATTCTCCAGCCCACTGCAGAGGGGCGTGGGCGCATCCATTTGCTGGATGCCAGCCGTCTGGTGCATGAAGCACCGAAAGTCTACGCAACGTTCCTGCTGTGGCTGCTGGCCGAGCTGTTCGAGCAATTGCCGGAGCGTGGCGATGCCGACAAACCATTGCTGGCGCTGTTCTTCGACGAGGCCCACTTGTTGTTCAACGGCACGCCCCAGGCATTGCGTGATCGTCTGGAACAAGTCGTGAGGCTGATTCGTTCGAAAGGTGTGGGCGTGTATTTCGTCACGCAATCGCCGGGTGACTTACCGGATGATGTGCTGGCGCAGTTGGGCTTGCGTATCCAGCATGGCTTGCGTGCATTCACCGCCAAAGAGCAGAAGTCCCTGCGCGCAGTGGCCGAAGGCTTCCGGCCGAATCCGGCGTTCGATGCGTTGTCGGTATTGACCGAGCTCGGGATCGGTGAGGCGCTGGTCGGCACCCTGCAGGAAAAAGGCACGCCGGAAATGGTCCAGCGGGTTCTGGTGGCGCCGCCGCAATCGCGGATCGGGCCGTTGACCGACGCCGAGCGCACGGCGCTGATTGCCGGTTCGCCGTTGCAGGGGCGTTATGACAAGCCGATTGACCGTGAATCGGCCTATGAGGTGCTGATGGGGCGCAAAGGTCTGGCGCCGCAAGACGAAGCGGCACCGGGTAAACCGGCACCCGAGGAGCCGAGCTTCACCGAGCAGGCCGGGGAGTTCCTCGGTACGGCGGCCGGTCAGGCGTTGAAATCGGCGATGCGCCAGGCGGCCAATCAACTTGGGCGACAGTTGGTGCGCGGATTGATGGGGTCGTTGCTCGGTGGCAGCAAACGCCGCTAGCTTGAGCGAACACAGTCAATGTGGGAGCGGGCTTGCTCGCGAAGAGGGCATGTCAGTCAACGTTATGTTGTTTGACACACCGCATTCGCGAGCAAGCCCGCTCCCACATTAGTGCTGTGTCAGGTTTTGCTTTTGGCGTGCGCCGCCAGTCGCTCCAGCGCTGCCCGCAGATTCGGGTCGCTGATCCCGTCGGCCGTGGCCTGAATGGTTGCGGCCGCATCGTCCGACAGATCCATGGTATGCCCGGCCGCGCCCCGCTGAACGGTAGGCGGCTGCACCTTGAACAGGATTCGTGTCAGGTTGGCAAACTCGTCGAACATTTGCAGTTGCCGTTGCAGGCGCTTCTGCTGGTAGCGCAGGCGGGTTGCCCAATGACCGTCGGTGACAATCAGCAACAAACTTCCTTCGCGCCATGAAGCCACGTGGCAATGCTCGCGAGCGGCGGGTTGCAATTGGCTTTCGAGCAAACGTTGCAAATGACCCAGGCGTTGAGCGTGGCCGAGAATGGCTTTCAGCGGCTTGGCTTCGCGTAGTAGAACGGCAGGTACTTTGGCCGTAAGTGGGCGAAATGCCATGATCAGACACCTGAAGTAACAGAGCCGCCATGGTAGCAGAAAGCACCGGATGCACCCGCCCATTGCTTTTGTGGGCGCTTTACCCATTAAATCAACAACTAACTTCTGCCTTGAACGGCTTGAAGTTGAGCAAAACGCCCTTATTTTAAGTGAGCCCCGTCAAAGCGCTGTGCCAGCATCGTGGAATATCGCCACTTTCCTCTCCATCGTTTCCGGGTAGAATGCTCGTTCGCATGCGGCCATGAGGGCTGCACGGGCGACTCACGGGGCCGCCCTCCATCCCTTTAGTGTGGAAGATCCTGCCGATATGTTTGCGCCTTTGTTAAAGAAACTTTTTGGAAGCAAGAACGAGCGTGAAGTCAAACGCATGCTCAAGACGGTGCAACTCGTCAATGCCTTCGAAGAGCAAATGGTGGCCCTTTCGGACGATCAATTGCGTGCCAAGACAAGCGAGTTCAAGGCCCGCATCGCCAAAGGGGAATCCCTCGACAAACTGCTGCCAGAAGCCTTTGCGGTCGCCCGTGAAGCCGGCAAGCGTGTCATGGGCATGCGCCACTTCGATGTCCAGCTGATCGGCGGCATGACCTTGCATGAAGGCATGATCGCGGAAATGCGTACCGGTGAAGGCAAGACCCTGGTGGCAACACTGGGCGTTTACCTCAACGCGCTGTCCGGCAACGGCGTGCACGTTGTGACGGTGAACGACTACCTGGCCCGCCGTGACGCCAACTGGATGCGTCCGCTGTATGAATTCCTCGGTCTGACGGTCGGCGTTGTCACGCCGTTCCAGCCACCGGAAGAGAAGCGCGCTGCCTACGCCGCCGACATCACCTACGGCACCAACAACGAATTCGGTTTCGACTACCTGCGCGACAACATGGCGTTCAGCATGGAAGAAAAATTCCAGCGCGAACTCAACTTTGCCGTGATCGACGAAGTCGACTCCATCCTCATCGACGAAGCCCGTACGCCGCTGATCATCTCCGGTCAGGCCGAGGACAGCTCCAAGCTGTACATCGAGGTCAACAAGCTGATCCCGCAGCTGAAGCTGCACGTTGAAGAAGTCGAAGGCGAAGTGACCCAGGCCGGTCACTACACCATCGACGAGAAGACCCGTCAGGTCGAACTCAACGAAGCCGGTCACCAGTACGTCGAAGAAACGCTGACCCGCATCGGCCTGCTGGCTGAAGGCGAGAGCCTGTACTCGGCGCACAACCTGAGCCTGCTGACTCACGTCTACGCCGGCCTGCGCGCGCACAAGCTGTTCCATCGCAACGTCGAATACATCGTGCAGGACGGTCAGGTCGTACTGGTCGACGAGCACACCGGCCGTACCATGCCGGGCCGTCGCTTGTCCGAAGGCCTGCACCAGGCCATCGAAGCCAAGGAAAACCTGAACATCCAGGCCGAAAGCCAGACCCTGGCGTCGACCACCTTCCAGAACTACTTCCGTCTGTACAACAAGCTGTCCGGCATGACCGGTACGGCCGACACCGAAGCGTTCGAGTTCCACCAGATCTATGGCCTGCAGGTCATGGTGATTCCACCGAACAAGCCGCTGGCCCGTAAAGACTACAACGACCTGGTGTTCCTGACTGCCGACGAGAAATACGCGGCAATCGTGGCCGACATCAAGGAAAGCATGGCCGCAGGCCGTCCGGTCCTGGTCGGTACAGCCACCATCGAAACCTCCGAGCACATGTCCAGCCTGCTCGTGAAGGAAGGCATCGAACACAAGGTTCTGAACGCCAAGTTCCACGAAAAGGAAGCCGAGATCATTGCCCAGGCCGGTCGCCCAGGCGCACTGACCATCGCCACCAACATGGCCGGTCGTGGTACCGACATCCTGTTGGGCGGTAACTGGGAAGTGGAAGTGGCCTCGCTGGAAAACCCGACCCCTGAGCAGATTGCCCAGATCAAGGCCGACTGGCAGAAGCGTCACCAGCAAGTGCTCGAATCGGGCGGTTTGCAGGTGATTGCGTCCGAGCGTCACGAATCGCGCCGTATCGACAACCAGCTGCGTGGTCGTGCCGGTCGTCAGGGCGACGCCGGTTCCAGCCGTTTCTACCTGTCGCTGGAAGACAGCCTGATGCGCATCTTCGCCTCTGACCGGGTGAAGAACTTCATGAAGGCCCTGGGCATGCAGCCTGGCGAAGCGATCGAGCACCGCATGGTGACCAACGCCATCGAAAAGGCCCAGCGCAAGGTTGAAGGCCGCAACTTCGACATTCGCAAGCAACTGCTCGAGTTCGACGACGTCAACAACGAACAGCGTAAAGTGATCTATCACATGCGTAACACGTTGCTGGCCGCCGACAACATCGGTGAGACCATCGCCGACTTCCGTCAGGACGTGCTCAGCGCCACCGTCAGCGCACACATTCCTCCGCAATCGCTGCCTGAGCAGTGGGACGTGGCCGGTCTGGAAGCGGCGTTGCAGAGCGACTTCGGTGTGACGCTGCCGATCCAGCAATGGCTCGATGAAGACGATCACCTGTACGAAGAAACCCTGCGCGAGAAGCTCATGAACGAGCTCGTCGCGGCGTACAACGAGAAAGAAGACCAGGCGGGCGCCGAAGCGCTGCGCACCTTCGAGAAACAAATCGTCCTGCGCGTACTGGACGACCTGTGGAAAGACCACCTGTCGACCATGGACCACCTGCGTCACGGCATCCACCTGCGTGGTTATGCCCAGAAGAACCCGAAGCAGGAATACAAGCGCGAGTCGTTCACCCTGTTCTCCGAATTGCTGGATTCGATCAAGCGCGACTCGATCCGTGTGCTGTCCCACGTTCAGGTTCGCCGCGAAGACCCGATCGAAGAAGAGCAGCGCCTGCGTCAGGAAGCCGAGGCATTGGCCGCTCGCATGCAGTTCCTGCATGAAGAAGCCCCAGGCCTGGAGCATCCGGAAGTGTTGGGCGAAGAAGTCGATGTTGCCCTCGCTGCTGCGCCGGTTCGCAACGAGCAGAAGCTGGGTCGTAACGAGCTGTGCTATTGCGGTTCGGGCAAGAAGTTCAAGCATTGCCACGGGCAGATTCAGTAAAACCCGTTTCAAACGCTGAAATACCCGCGCCGCGACCGGCTTCTGCCGTCGCGGCGTTTTACCATTCGAACCACCGTTTTTCCTGAAACGGTGCTGACATCACCTATAAAGGAGCGCATTCATGGCTGTTGGTCTTGGTCCTTTGCCAACGTTGCACCCGGTTGCCGGTTTTGAACTCGGTATCGCCTCGGCCGGCATCAAGCGCCCGGGGCGCAAGGATGTTGTGGTCATGCGCTGTGTTGAAGGCTCCACGGTTGCCGGCGTGTTCACCTTGAACGCCTTTTGCGCCGCACCGGTGATCCTGGCCAAGCAGCGCGTACAAGGCCCTGTGCGTTACCTGCTGACCAATACCGGCAATGCCAACGCCGGCACGGGCGAACCTGGCCTGGCCGCCGCCGAGCGCACCTGCGCCAGGTTGGCGGAACTGACCGGTGTCGATGCCAGCCAGGTGCTGCCGTACTCCACCGGTGTGATTGGTGAGCCGCTACCCGTTGAGAAAATCGAAGGCGCCCTACAGGCGGCCCTCGATGATCTGTCGATCCACAACTGGGAAGCTGCCGCCACCGGCATCATGACCACCGATACGTTGCCCAAAGGCGCCAGCCGCCAGTTCCAGCACGACGGTGTGACCATCACCGTTACCGGCATCAGCAAAGGCGCCGGCATGATTCGCCCGAACATGGCGACCATGCTCGGCTACATCGCCACCGACGCCAAGGTTTCCCGCGACGTGTTGCAAAACCTGATGCTCGATGGCGCCAACAAGTCGTTCAACCGCATCACCATCGATGGTGATACGTCGACCAACGACTGCTGCATGCTGATCGCCACCGGTCAGGCTGCGCTGCCGGAAATCACCCGCGCCGAGGGCGAGTTGTTCGCCAAGTTGAAGCAAGCGGTGTTCGAAGTGTGCATGGATGTGGCCCAGGCCATCGTTCGCGACGGCGAAGGCGCGACCAAATTCGTGACCGTTGAAGTCAACGGCGGCGGTAATCACCAGGAATGCCTGGACGTCGGTTACACCGTGGCCCACTCGCCGCTGATCAAGACCGCATTGTTTGCATCCGACCCGAACTGGGGCCGTATCCTGGCCGCTGTTGGCCGTGCCGGTGTGCCGAACCTGGACGTGAGCAAGATCGACGTGTTCCTCGGCGGCGTGTGCATTGCCAGTCGTGGCGCGCGCGCGGCGACCTACACGGAAGCCCAGGGCGCGGCGGTGATGCAGCAGGAAGAAATCACCATCCGTATCGAGTTGGGTCGTGGCAATTGCAGCGAAACCATCTGGACCACCGACCTGTCCCACGAGTACGTGAAGATCAACGCCGAGTACCGCACGTAATAGCGCATGACCTGTAGGAGCCAGCTTGCTGGCGAAGGCGTCATCAGCCGCGATGGATTTATCGAGGCTGATCTCGCCTTCGCTGGCAAGCCAGCTCCTACAGAGTTGTGATCTTTCTTGCTTGAGGATGCTTGAATATGAGCCTGCACCTGATCATCGGCGACAAACTGCTTTCTTCCTGGTCCCTGCGCGGCGCCCTGGCTCTCGATCTGACCGGCGCTGCCTACACCGAAGAGCTGATCAAACTGAATCAGCCGGACACCCGCGAGCGTCTGCTCAAGCATTCGCCCACCGGTAAGGTCCCGCTGCTGAAAACCGAGCACGGCACCATCGCCGACTCCCTGGCGATTGCCGAATACCTGGCAGAACGGTTCCCGGCCGCCGGCCTCTGGCCGCAAGACATCGCCAGCCGCGCCCAGGCGCGCTCGGCGTGCGCGCAGATGCACAGCGGATTCTTTGCCATGCGCGGCAATATGCCGTTTGACCTGAGCCATGACGCCCCGTTGTCGCCAGTTCCGGCTGACGTTCAGGCCGACATCGAACGCATGTCGGCGCTGTGGGCCGAATGCCGTGCTGCCGCGACCGAAACCGGGCCGTACCTGTTTGGCCGTGCAACCCTGGCTGACGTGTTTTTCGCACCGATTGCCGTGCGCTTGCGCACCTATCAGGTGAAGTTGTCTGCAACTGACGAAGCTTACGTTGAAACCCTCTACCAATGGCCGGCTTTCAAGGCCTGGCAGAAGGCCGGACTGGAGGAGTTGGAAAAGTGAAACGTGTCCATGTCGCCGCCGCCGTCATCCGCGATGGCAGTGGCCAAATCCTGATTGCCCGTCGTGCCGACTCACAGCACCAGGGTGGCCTGTGGGAGTTTCCAGGCGGCAAGGTCGAGGCCGACGAGTCGGTCCAGACTGCGCTGGCCCGCGAGCTTCATGAAGAGTTAGGTATCGTGGTGGGCGCGGCGCGCCCGCTGATCAAGATCAGGCATGACTACCCGGACAAGCAGGTGTTGCTGGATGTCTGGGAAGTCTCGTCGTTTACCGGCGAACCCCACGGCGCCGAGGGGCAACCGCTGGCCTGGGTGGCGCCCCGCGACCTCTCGGGTTACGAGTTCCCGGCGGCCAATCAGCCGATCGTCGCGGCCGCGAAGTTGCCCGCTCAGTACCTGATCACACCGGAAGATCTGGAATCGCCAGCGTTGCTGCGTGGTATTCAGAAAGCTATTGCCGGCGGCATCAAGCTGATCCAGTTGCGCGCACCGAACGGCTACGATCCGAAGTATCGGGACCTGGCTGTCGATGCGGTGGGTTTGTGCGCCGGCAAGGCGCAATTGATGATCAAGGGGCCATTCGAATGGCTCGGCGATTTCCCGTCCGCGGGTTGGCACATTACTTCGGCGCAGCTACGCAAATACGCAGCGGCTGGTCGACCGCTACCGGCATCGCGCTGGCTGGCGGCGTCGTGCCATAACGCTGAAGAGCTGGCGCTGGCCGAACAGATGGGGGTGGATTTCGTGACCCTGTCGCCGGTTCAACCGACCCTGACTCACCCGGGCGCCGAGCCGTTGGGTTGGGAGCAAGCGTCGAGCTTGATCGAAGGGTTCAGCAAACCGGTGTTCCTGCTCGGAGGTGTTGGCCCGGCGGAGGTTGAGAAGGCTTGGGCTGCGGGCGCGCAAGGGGTGGCGGGGATTCGGGCGTTTTGGCCTGAGGCCTGATTTTGTAGCGCTCCTGCTGGCGTCTTCGCGAGCAAGCCCGCTCCCACAGTTGGTCGAGTTCTTCCTGAAGGAATTCGATCAAAATGTGGGAGCGGGCTTGCCCGCGAAGGGGCCCTGACAGGCGCTGACTAAACCTCAGGTTTCGCAGCCGGCTGCCAAAGAATCTCCGCTACTCCCTGACGCCTGGCAATCAGCCGCGCCACCACAAACAACAAATCCGATAACCGATTGATATACGCCAGTCCAACCCCGGCTAACGGTTCAATCGCATTCAGTTGCTGGCATCGCCGCTCGGCGCCGCGAGCGACGCTACGGCAGACATGAGCCTGGGCAATCAACGCTGAACCGCCGGGCAAGATGAAATTTTCCAACGGCCCCAATTCTTCATTCCACACATCAATCGCCGCTTCCAGGCGCTCGATTTCTGCTGCATTGAGCGCCTGATAGGCCGGCATTGCCAGCTCACCCCCCAGATCAAACAACCGATGCTGGCAGGGAGCCAATACCTCGATCACTTCGTTCAGGCCTGGAAACTGGCCCGCTTGCGCCGCCAGCCCGGCCAGCAGCATTCCGACCTGACTGTTCAGCGTATCGACCTCGCCGATTGCTTCAATGCGCGGGTGATCTTTTGGTACGCGGCGTCCGTCGCCTAACCCGGTCTCGCCTTTGTCGCCGGTGCGGGTGTAAATCTTCGACAAACGAAAGCCCATGGTTACCTCGATAGCAGATTGAGTTCTTGTGAGACAGGCGACGTGCTTGCCAGGGGCAGGCGCAAGGTGAAGCAAGTGCCTTGGCCCAGGGTCGATTGCACTTCCATCTGCCCCTTGTGGTTGTTGGTGATGATGAAATACGACACCGACAGCCCAAGACCGGTGCCCTGGCCGATTTCCTTGGTGGTGAAGAACGGCTCGAAAGTCCTTTTGCGCACGCTTTCGCTCATGCCGATGCCGTTGTCCTCGACCTGAATTTCCGCCCACGGCGGATTGAGCCTGGTGCGCAGGATGATCCGCCCTGGCTCGCTGTCGTCTTCACGTTGGTGAATGGCTTGCGCGGCGTTTTTCAACAGGTTGAGCAGCACCTGCTCCAGTTCGTTGGCAGTGCCGGGTACCGGACCCAGCGCCGGATCGAACTGACGAATGATGGCCTGGCCCTTGAAGTCGAAGCCGATGGCCAGGTCAAAATCGTTGCTGGCGATCTCCACCGCCTGGTCGATCAGCGCGGGCAAATCGCACGGGGCCATCTGGCGGGTGCTGCGCCGGCTGAAACTGAGCATGTGGGTGACAATTTTGGCGGCCCGGGCGCCGGCCTGCTGGATGCCGTCCAGCAACTGTGGCACCTCGCGGATTTGCAGGTACTGGTTGACCGTCGCCAGCTCGATTCCGGCGTGTTCAGCCACTTCAAGGTTCTTTGGCAGGTCGGGGGACAGGCGTCGACGAATGTTTTGCACGTTATGCAGGATCGCACCCAGCGGGTTGTTGATCTCGTGAGCCATGCCGGCGGCAAGTCCACCAACCGAAAGCATTTTTTCCGACTGCACCATCATCTCTTCCAGGGACAGGCGCTGGGTGATGTCGTCGATCCGGATCACCACGCCACGCCCGGCACCGCCCATTAACGGATAGAAAGTCAGGGCGTAGTGGCGTGGGTCGTCGTCCTTGAGCCAGGTGACACGTTCGATTTTGGCCACCGTATGCTGCTCGACCGTTTGCTTGAGTTGCGGCAAAAACGGCTTGAGCGGTTCAAAGGCAAGGAAGATCGGCTGGTTCAGGGCTTCGTCGAGGCGTGTGCCGGAGAGGGCGCTGGCCTCCTGGTTCCATTGCGTCACGTAGAGCTGTTCGTCGAGGGCGATCAGCGCCGAAGGCATGGAGTCAATGATGCTGTTGAGGTAGTTCTGAAAACCGGTGAGCTTTTTCTCGATCTTGCTGCGCACCTGGACTTCGAGCTCCAGTTTACGGTTGGTGTGCCGGGTTTCTTCGGCCAGCCCCTGAGCCTGGTCGTAGGCGGCCTGGGAATCGTCCCTGGCCCGCTTGAGTTGCTGCTCCCGGGCCTCGATCCGCGAAAGCATGGTGTTGAACGCCTCGGCGAGGCTGCCGATTTCATCATGGTTGCCGCGCGAGGCGCGCAGGGCATAGTTCTCTTCGCGGGTTACCTGCCGGGACAGCTCTTCGAGCTGATGGATCGGCCGGGTAATCAGGCGCTTGATCTGACGGGCAATGACCAGCCAGAGCAGCACACTGAAAATCAGAATCCCCAGGCTGGCCGTCAGGGTTCCGGTGTAGAACGCCACCGGCAGTTCACTGCTGGCAACCAACAGCAAATGCCCCGGTGCGGTTCCGGGGCGGGGCAGGGTAATGACCTGGTTGCTGCGAAACTCGGTAACCTGCCAGTCTTCGATGTGCCTGAACCGTTTCGGCAGCTCCAGTTTGTCGCCGCGCTGCAGTTGCGCCAGCTGTTCGCCCTTTCCGTCATACAGGACTGCCGCGCGCAGCGGTGAATAACTGTTGAGTTCGTTGAGTAGGCGCTCGGCGCTTTGCGGCGATTCCATGGCTTCGGACACCAGGCTCGGGTTCGACACCAGTCGGCCAATGGTCTGCAGGGCCTGAGGCGCCATGCTTTCCTGGGAGATGTAGTAGGCGGCGCTGATAAAGGTCAGGTTGGCGACCAGCAGGACAGTGATCAACAGGACCAGCAGGGCGGCCAGCAGTTTCTGGCCGACAGGCAGGTTTTCAAGGCGCTGGCGCAATGGCATCGGGTTCATCGCTGAAAAGGAACAAGTGGCCAGCGTAGCCGCTGCTCAGTCGCTGGGCAATCCAAGGCTTTGCAGGCGAGCAATCAACCTCGACTCAAGCTGATTGAGGTGAGGCAGGTTCAGTTGATGGCGCCCGGCCACTTTGCAGGCGTAACCCAACAGGTAGCTGATTTCCGTGCGGCGCTGGCTCGTGACGTCCTGATGCATCGAGGAGTAATTGGCTGCGGTGGCGTGAATCACCCGTTCGACTTCCTGTTGCAGGTTTTCGGCGGCTGCCGGCTGGCCGCAACGCTCAAGCAACTCCACCAGTTCGCCACACAGGGTGGCGACTTCGCAGTGATGTTGCTGTAAGCCGCCGTTGCGGCAGTCGTGCAGCACCGTCAGCGGATTGATCGCACAGTTGAGGGCGAGCTTGCGCCACAGCCTGGTCAAAATCTCCGTGCTCCACTCGTGAGGGATGCCGGCAGCGCTCAGGTCATCGAGCCAGATTGGCGCGACCGGATGGCTCGCATCCCCCAGCCAGGTGAAACCATGTCCGGCAAACACCACGCGCCAATCGCCATCGCGAAAGGCGCCTTCGGTGCTCGACGCATAAATGCAGCGCGCCTGCGGAACCTGTGCCGCCACCGCGTCCTGACTGCCCAGGCCATTTTGCAGCAGGATCAGTTCGGCGCCGGGGGCCAGGCGGGGCGCCAGTCGGGCCACCGCACTTTCGGTATCGTAGGCTTTGCAGGCCACCAGCAGGCGGTTGATCGGTTGCGTGCTGTCGGCTGTCTCTGCGGGTACGGCATAGTGTTGCGCCTCGCCGTGTTCTACCAGCGTCAAGCCACCGGCCGCCTCATACGCTTGCAGCCTCGCGGTGTCCCGCAGGATCAGCCTGACCGGCGCGCCGGCCCGTGCCAGGCGTGTCGCCCATAAAGTACCGAGGCTGCCGGCGCCTAGAATATGCCAGGTGGTGGACATCAGCTTTTTGCTCTGTTTAAGGCGTGCATCGGCAGCTCGCAGTGAATGATGGGAAAGACCCGTTATAATCAGCGCGGATTTTAACCGCAAGCCAGGCGTGCTCCATCGGTGCGCCTTTATATTTGGAGAGATTACATGCCGTCGTTCGACGTGGTATCCGAACTGGACAAACACGAAGTCACCAACGCGGTCGAGAACGCCGTCAAGGAACTCGATCGTCGTTATGACCTGAAAGGCAAAGGCAGCTTCGAGTTCAAGGAAAAAGACCTGACCGTCAACCTGACCGCGGAAGCGGATTTCCAGCTCGAAGCGATGATTGAGATCCTCAAGCTGGCGCTGGTCAAGCGCAAAATCGACGTGCAGTGCCTTGAGGTCAAGGATGCTTTTGCATCGGGCAAGCTGATGAAACAGGACGCCGTCCTCAAGGAAGGCATCGACAAGGAGCTGGCGAAGAAGATCGTCGCTCACGTCAAAGACGCCAAGCTCAAGGTTCAGGCCGCCATCCAGGGTGAGCAAGTGCGCATCACCGGCAAGAAGCGTGATGACCTGCAAGAAGCCATTGCAGTGCTGCGGGCCAAGGAATTCGGTATGCCACTGCAGTTCAATAACTTCCGCGACTGACCTCGAAAGCGGGAACCTCTTGGCATTTGCGACGTCGGAGGCCCAAGCATCGGCAGAAACGATTGAGCCCGTCGCGGTTCGATCTTTCTGCCGCTTTTTTTACGCGTGCCGGATAGCCGGAAAACAGGAGCAAGTAGATGGACTTAAATGCTGAGGTAGACAACCTGGTCAGGGTTTCCCAAACCTGGATCCCGATGATCATGGAATACGGCAGTCGTGTACTGTTGGCGGTCATCACCCTGGCCATCGGCTGGTGGTTGATCAACAAGGTCACGAAAAAGCTCGGCGGCCTGATTGCATTGCGTAACGCCGACCTGGCGCTGCAAGGTTTTATCAGCAGCCTGGCGAACATCATCCTCAAGATCCTGCTGATCGTCAGCGTGGCCTCGATGATCGGTGTGGAAACCACTTCGTTCGTGGCGGCGATTGGTGCGGCGGGTCTGGCCATTGGTCTGGCCTTGCAGGGTAGCCTGGCGAACTTCGCCGGCGGCGTGCTGATTTTGCTGTTCCGTCCATTTCGTATCGGTGACTGGATCGAGGCTCAGGGTGTCGCCGGCACCGTCGACAGCATCCAGATTTTCCATACCGTACTGCGTACCGGTGACAACAAAACCATCATCCTGCCCAACGGTAATCTGTCGAACGGCATTATCACCAACACCAATCGTCAGCCGACCCGCAAGGTCGTATTTGATGTAGGCGTTGATTACGAAGCGGACTTGCAGAAAGCCCGTGAAGTGTTGCTGGAACTGGCCAAGGATCCGCGTGTATTGATTGACCCGGCACCTCAGGCAGTCATTTCGACATTGGGCGACAGCTCTATCACTGTTTCTCTGCGTGTCTGGGTGAAGACTGCGGATTATTGGGATGTGATGTTCATGTTCAATGAACTGTCCCGTGATCGCCTGAGAGAGGCCAACATCGATATTCCATTTCCACAGCGGGTTATTCGCGTGGTTCAGGAATCTGCTGCGCAGTGATTGGTTTTCTGGTCAATGCCTGACTATTTGGTCAGGCATGTTCTGCATTGATCTGATCGTTTTAAACACACTGTTGACACACCAACGAAAAAGGCCCATCCGAAGATGGGCCTTTTTTTGATTACCGCGAACTAACTTTCTGCAATTACAGAATGTTGAGCGGGTAGTCGGTGATCAGGCGGAACTCAGAGATATCGCCTTCGCCTTCGTCAGCATTGGCGGTGTGCCATGCTTGACGGATGCGGAACGACAGATCTTTGGCTGGGCCGGATTGAACGACGTACTTGGCTTCCACGTTGGTTTCGTGGTGTTTGCCGTCTGCACCGTACAGACCGGTGTAGGTGCTGTTCGATGGAGTGTTGGTACCGTCGATGTTCCAACCATTCACGTAACGGACCATGAAGCTCAGGCCAGGTACGCCGTACTCGGCCATTTTCAGGTCGTAACGGGCTTGTACCGACTTCTCGCCAGGGGCGTTGAAGTCAGAGTACTGGATGGAGTTGGCGAGGAAAATCGAGTCGCCGCCACGGTTGTTGTCACCCACACCGATGTAGTCGAACGGGGTATCGCCGTTGACCTTCTGGAAGGCCAGGGTCAGGGTGTGTGCTTTCAGGAACGAGTAAGCAGCAGCCAGGGAGTAGGCGGTGTTGCTGATGTCGCCTGCTTTAGCGTTACCGGTATCCTTGGTGTTGTAGATGTTACCGTCGAAGTTGATCGAGTTATCGCCGCCCAGTGCGAGGGTGTAGTTCGCGTTGGCGTAGTACTGGTTCCAGACGTCTTCGAGCTTGGCACCGTAGAGCGATACGCTCAGGTCCGGGGAAATGCCGTACTTGCCACCGAAGTAGTCGATGGAGTTGGCTGTCACGCCAGCGTAGGTAGCGAACAGTTCGCCATCACGAGCGTTGCGGTCCTGGCTGGTAGCCGAGTAGAAGTGACCGGCTTCGAGGTCGAGGTCAGTAACTTCGCTGCTCTGCAGTTGGATACCGCTGGCAGTTTGGTGAAGGATACGGGAACCGCCTACAGCGAACACTGGAGCGGTGCTTGGCTGCATGTCGCCGATTTTCAGCTCGGTCTTGGAGATGCGGAACTTGGCGGCAGCGCCGGCTTTGCCCTGGCTGTTGTTGACTTCGCCATCAGAGTCCACGGACATGTTGCCGGAACCTGCATACTTGTCGGAACCGTCCAGCTTAATTGCCAGTTGGCCCCAGGCTTCAACGCCAACACCGATCAGACCTTGGGTGTAGCCCGAGCTGTACATGCCCTGGATGCCCTGGGTCCAGTCTTTGTCATCGACTTGGCCGTTTTTCTTGTTGCGGTTGTAGTAGTAGTTGCGAACCAGCAAGTCGAGTTTGCTGTCTTCAACGAAACCTTTGGCTTCAGCCTGGTCACTTACGAAAGGGGCGGCCGTAGCCAATTGAGTACTGGCTGCTGCTGCAACTGCCAGTGCGATCATGCTCCACTTCATCACGCGCATCGTGATTTGCTCCTTTGGTTTTAGAAGAGTACTGCCGTCCCACCTGTTTTATTATCTGGGCGGCTCTTTCTTTTTGTGTCGGCGCAAACTTATATCACGCCGACAATGTTGGCGATACTTGCGTATCTAACCTTTCGCCTTCTTTACGACCCTGTCGCAAACAGCGTGCTAGATGTCGCAAATTTCCAGCTCCGACGCAACCGGGCTGACAACTTTAATGCTGTTTTCTGAACCTTGGCGCCGGTAAAAAGAGTCCTGGTGAAACGTTTGAATCTCCATCGGGCTACCTTGCCACTGTTTTTTTTACCTGAGGGATTCCGCTTCCAGCGGGTGTCACTCAGGCAATGTTGGGTATGAATGCAACAAACGTGCACAAATTCGGATTTTGCTACGGTTTTTTTCTCGTTGACCGCCTGACGCTGTAAAAACCTCATAAAACCGGGGGTTCAAGCACCTTTAGTTTGGGCTTGACGCCTTGCCTGGCATCATGTTGTACCGTTCTGGTCGACTGCATGACAACCAAAAATGTTACCGGTTCACCCCACCAGTGAGTAAATGGCGGATGTCGAAGCGTTCAGCGTAGACCCACTGTGCGGTTTTGGTGCAAAAAATTTTTGCCTGATACTGAATTCATTCAGGTCGACCGCTTATCCAAAGCGAACTCCTTGTTGTAAATCAGTCATTTCGGCATTTTCTGCTGGTCTGTCGGTTCTGTAATGGTGCACCACGACGAAAAGTGTCTCATTCGGTGGCGGGCTGCCAGCCTTTCGCCGGCGCTCATGGGCTCTGTGTAAGGTTCGTCGTGAAGCGTGCGCCGTTCGCAGGTATGCTGCCGTCCGGTCGCTTGGTGCGCTGTCCCCCGGGATGGGCGCTAAGCTGAAAAATGATGACCCGGCGGGAGTGCGCGCAGTGTTCGCTTTAGATCCACGACTTCAACAAGACACGTTACCGATCGGGGACTTTCCGCTCTGCCGGTTGCTGTTGTCCAACGACTCGAACTATCCCTGGTTCATCCTGGTACCTCGTCGTGAGGCTATCAGTGAGATATTTCAGTTGGATGTCGCAGACCAGCAGCAGCTTTGGCTGGAGACGACGGCGCTTTCGCAAGTGCTCAAGGACTCGTTCGATGCGGACAAATTGAATGTTGCGGCGCTGGGCAACGTGGTCAGTCAGTTGCATATGCATGTGATTGTGCGTAAACGCGAAGATGCCGCCTGGCCAGCGCCGGTTTGGGGGAAGCATCCGGCAAAGCCCTATGGTTCGGAGCAGATCGCCGCCATTCGCGAACGTTTGCGCCTGATTTTGACCGATGATTTTACGTTTCTGGAGGGCTGAACCATGAGCCTGGAAGAACGCGTTACCGATCTTGAAAGTCGCCTGGCGTTTCAGGATGACACCATCCAGGCATTGAATGATGTGCTGGTGGCGCAGCAGCGGGTGGTCGAGCGTCTGCAGCTGCAAATGGCTGCACTGCTCAAGCGGCAGGAGGAAATGGTCGGCCAGTTCGAGTCATTCGAAGAGGAAGCGCCGCCGCCGCACTATTAAGCAAGGCGCAAGCATAAAAAAACCGCGAACAGCTCGAGCTGTGCGCGGTTTTTTTTAGCCTTGAATCAGCGGCGCGGCAGAGCGGCGATCACATCTTCGGCTTGCAGGCCCTTGTCACGATTCATGACAGAGAACTCCACGCGTTGGCCTTCGACCAGGACACGGTGTCCTTCGCCGCGAATGGCTCGGAAGTGCACGAAAATATCGTCACCGGAGTCGCGGGAAATAAAGCCGAAGCCTTTGGAAGTGTTGAACCACTTGACGGTGCCGGTATCGCGGTTGCTCATGTCGTAGCTTGGCGAGGCGGCGACCGGTGACGACTTGTAGAAACTGATGGCCAGGTGCAGGAAAACAGCAACCACGGCGGCGATCAGGCTGAACAGAACGGCGGGTTGACCGGCGATGACAGGCATCGGTGCGATCAGCGTCAGGGTTTGCAGGACCACAGTCAGAACCAGCAGGGCGCTGACCAGGTTTTGCAGTTGATGGCGCGGGCCTTTGTTCCAGTAAGGGATGACAGGTGCGAGCGTGAGGTTGAGCAGGCCGAAAAAGGCCAGGTACAGCGCATCGGGTTGTTGCAGGTAAGGTAAGGCTTCGGATTGCAGGCTAGGGATGAAGGACAGCAGCAAGGCCGCTGCGCCTATCAACAGATGGACGATTTTCAACATTTTGATTAACTCACGTTAAGACAGTTCACAAGGAAGAGCTGATGGCGCACGGTTCGCTTCAAGACAATAAAGAGGCGTTGGACACGTACCCGGTATCAGCCTATGCGCCGTACCCGGAAAAATAGGCACTGGCGACACGCTGTCTATTTAACAGCAAAGCCGCAGGCTACTCAAATCAGGGCGTCCGGCGGCTCTTTTGGGGCGATTTGCCGCAGGTTGCCCGAAGTTACGCGGCTGCGGTGGGGCAACAGGCTTGTTAGAGTGGTCGGGCACCTGTTGGATGAAATTCATCAGCTTTTCCTACGTCATTCAATACTGTGCTTCTGAAGGGTGTGTCACTTTGCTGTGTGGGAAATTGTCCGGAGTAGGACGTTCTCCCGAATCTGCCAGCAGTTGTTGGCTTATCCTACGTCCAAGGTCATAAAGTCGTCTGGATATACCTCTGCACCTGCGTTTTTATAAGTCGACAGACAGTTGCTCTTAAAGAAACCAGGATGGCAAAGGAGTGTCAGCGTTATGGTTTATGACAGGCAGGAAGAGGGGCGATACGTTTCGCACAAGGATGTAAGGGTTGATCCATTCGTTCGCGAGTTCGATATGGGGTTGGCCCGGCCCTTGTCCCGCTCCGTACGATTGAATGGCTTCGCCACCTGTTTGCGGCTTGAGCAGGTTTATTGGGATATTTTGGGGGAAATGGCCCGGGTTAATTGTTGCTCGGTCAGTAGCCTGTTATCTCATGTGGATCGCGAAGTTCACTTGCGTCACGGCGGGGTAAGGAATTTCAGTGGATTGGTGCGGGTTGTCTGTGTCGTACACAGTCTCAAGGAAGGGGGCTGCATCGTCACGACCTAGTCTGGACAGCGAAAACAGCAGAGTGTCGGTCTGTGCTGTCTTACGGCTGCACAGGCCGCGTTTAATGGATATAATCCCGCTCTTTGCCGCAAAACCCTGCGTATGCGGTAGCAATCTGATCGCCGAGACAACCTCCATGCCGATGTACGATTATCAATGTGCTTCCTGTGGTCATCAGTTGGAAGCCATTCAAAAGATCAGCGATGCACCGCTGGTCGACTGCCCTGCCTGTCAGGCGCCAGAGCTTAAAAAACTGCTGTCCATGCCGGGCTTTCGCCTCAGCGGTACCGGTTGGTACGAAACCGATTTCAAGACCGGTTCCAAGAAGAACCTGGCCGGCGGCGACAAAGCTGACTAAGGTCTGGAACCTGAGTTGAACGACACGCGTGCTCTTGCATCACCCGACGACTTTTTTAAAGGCGGGGCTGCTGTAGGATCTCCACCGAATTTCGAATTACGAGAAGTGAAAACACGACCATGATGCGCAGCCATTATTGCGGCCAACTGAACGAAAGCCTGGACGGCCAGGAAATTACCCTTTGCGGATGGGTCCACCGTCGCCGTGACCACGGTGGGGTGATTTTCCTCGATATCCGTGATCGTGATGGTCTGGCCCAGGTTGTGTTCGATCCGGACCGCGCTGAAACCTTCGCCGCTGCCGATCGCGTGCGCAGCGAGTACGTCGTGAAAATCACCGGCAAGGTGCGCCTGCGTCCGGCCGGTGCGACCAACGCCAACATGGCGTCGGGCATGATCGAAGTCCTCGGCTATGAGCTGGAAGTGCTGAACGAATCGGAAACCCCGCCGTTCCCGCTGAACGAGTTCTCCGACGTCGGCGAAGAAACCCGCCTGCGCTATCGCTTCCTCGACCTGCGTCGCCCGGAAATGGCCGAGAAGCTGCGTCTGCGTTCGCGCATGACCACCAGCATCCGTCGCTTCCTGGACGAGAACGGCTTCCTCGACGTGGAGACGCCGATCCTGACCCGCGCTACCCCTGAAGGCGCGCGCGACTACCTGGTGCCGAGCCGTACGCATGCCGGTTCGTTCTTCGCCTTGCCGCAATCGCCGCAGCTGTTCAAGCAGCTGCTGATGGTGGCCGGCTTCGACCGCTACTACCAGATCGCCAAGTGCTTCCGTGACGAAGACTTGCGTGCCGACCGCCAGCCGGAATTCACCCAGATCGACATCGAGACCAGCTTCCTCGATGAAAAAGAGATCATGGGCCTGACCGAGCAAATGATCCGCAACCTGTTCAAGGAAGTGCTGGGCCTGGAATTCGGCGAGTTCCCGCACATGACCTTCGAAGAAGCCATGCGCCGCTACGGTTCCGACAAGCCAGACCTGCGTAACCCGCTGGAACTGGTTGACGTTGCCGACCAGCTCAAGGAAGTCGATTTCAAGGTGTTCAGCGGCCCGGCCAACGACCCTAAATGCCGCATCGCGGCCCTGCGCGTGCCCGGCGGCGCGAGCATGCCGCGCAAGCAGATTGACGACTACACCAAGTTTGTCGGCATCTACGGTGCCAAAGGCCTGGCGTACATCAAGGTCAACGAGCGCGCCAAAGGCGTCGAAGGCCTGCAGTCGCCAATCGTGAAGAACATCCCTGAAGACAACCTCAACGTGATCCTCGATCGCGTCGGTGCGGTCGATGGCGATATCGTGTTCTTCGGCGCCGACAAGGCCAAGATCGTCAGCGAGGCCCTGGGTGCCCTGCGGATCAAGCTTGGCCACGACCTGGACCTGCTAACCTGCAAGTGGGCGCCAATGTGGGTCGTCGACTTCCCGATGTTCGAAGAGAACGACGACGGCAGCTTCACCGCCTTGCACCACCCGTTCACCGCGCCGAAGTGCACCCCGCAAGAGCTGGAAGCCAACCCGGCTGGCGCTCTGTCCCGTGCCTACGACATGGTGTTGAACGGTACCGAGCTGGGTGGCGGTTCGATCCGTATCCACCGCAAAGAGATGCAACAGTCGGTGTTCCGTCTGCTGGGTATCAATGAAGCCGAACAGGAAGAGAAATTCGGCTTCCTGCTCGACGCCCTGAAGTACGGCGCGCCGCCGCACGGTGGTCTGGCCTTCGGTCTGGACCGTCTGGTGATGCTGATGACCGGCGCCCAGTCGATCCGTGAAGTGATCGCCTTCCCGAAAACCCAGAGCGCGGCGGACGTCATGACTCAGGCACCGGGCCAGGTGGATGCCAAGGCATTGCGCGAGCTGCACATTCGACTGCGCGAAACGCCTAAGGCTGAGTAAGGTTGACCTGAAGGCGCATCTTCGGATGCGCCTTTTTTCTATCTGTAAAGATCGAAAACGGGTCAGGATTTTTATTTGCCGGCTGGCGCATCATGGCGTGGCGGGCAATGTTTCAAAGAGAATTCGGAGCGAGTTATGGCAGGTCATTCCAAGTGGGCGAACATCAAGCACCGCAAAGAACGTCAGGATGCCAAGAGAGGCAAGATCTTCACCAAGTGGATTCGCGAGCTGACCGTCGCAGCCCGTCAGGGTGGCGGTGATCCGGGCTCCAACCCGCGTCTGCGTCTGGCACTGGACAAGGCCCTTGGTGCGAACATGAGTCGTGACATCATCGATCGTGCCGTTGCCCGGGGCACCGGGGCTGCCGATACCGATGATGTGGTCGAGTTGACCTACGAAGGCTACGGTCCTGGCGGCGTGGCGGTGATGGTCGAGTGCATGACCGACAACCGCAACCGTACGGCGGCTGCGGTTCGCCATGCTTTCAGCAAGTGCGGCGGCAATCTCGGTACCGATGGCTCGGTAGCGTACCTGTTCGAACGCAAGGGCCAGATTTCCTTCGCTCAAGGTGTGGATGAAGACGCGTTGATGGAAGCGGCCATGGAAGCCGATGCCGATGACGTGGTGACCAACGAAGACGGCTCCATCGACGTGTTCACCTCGTTTTCCGGTTTCTATTCCGTGCGTAACGCACTGGAAGCGGCGGGTTTCAAAGGTGACGATGCGGAAATCGTCATGTTGCCGACCACCAGCGCCGAGCTCGATCTGGAAGGCGCCGAGAAAGTCCTCAAGCTGATCGACATGCTCGAAGACCTGGATGACGTGCAAAACGTCTATTCCAACGCGGAGATTCCGGAGTCGGTGGCCGCGCAGCTCGGTTAAGGGCGACTAAGATCCAGTGTGGGAGCGGGCTTGCTCGCGAATGCGGACTTGCAGGCAACGTCGTTGCTGAATATGAAACCGTCTTCGCGAGCAAGCCCGCTCCCACATTTGTTTCATTGAATACAGTGCACTTCCTTAATTCGCAGGCGTTATGACTTTAATTCTTGGTATCGACCCCGGTTCGCGCATTACCGGTTACGGTGTGGTTCGTGATACCGGCCGTGGCTGCGAATACGTGGCCTCCGGTTGTATCCGCACCGGTGCCGGCGAGTTGCATGAGCGCCTGCAGATCGTCTATCGCGGTGTGCGAGAGATCATTCAGACCTACCATCCGGTGACCATGGGGATCGAAAAGGTGTTCATGGCCCGTAACGCCGACTCCGCCCTGAAACTGGGGCAGGCCCGTGGCGCCGCTATCGTGGCGGGGGCGGAAGAGAGTCTGGAAATCGCCGAGTACACGGCGACGCAGGTCAAGCAGGCGGTGGTCGGTACAGGTGCGGCCAACAAGGAGCAGGTGCAGATGATGGTCATGCATATGTTGAAGCTGACCAGCAAACCGCAAATCGATGCTTCCGACGCCCTGGCCATTGCCATCTGCCATGCTCATACCCGTTCCAGCCTGCTGCCCCATGGTCTGGGAGCAGCACGCAGTCGTGGCGGGCGCCTGCGTCTCTGATAGCATCAGCAATCATTTTTATGGAGTGGGGGCGTTTCGCCTGGGTTGTCGGCGGTACTCCCTCGCTCTGTCAGTCGCTGGCCCAGAGCTGGCCAACGCTCAAGGATTTGTAACGTGATTGGACGTTTGCGCGGCACCCTGGCTGAGAAGCAGCCTCCGCATCTGATTCTGGATGTAAACGGTCTGGGTTATGAACTTGAAGTGCCCATGACGACTCTTTACCGTTTGCCGTCGGTCGGTGAGCCGCTGACCTTGCACACCCATTTGGTCGTGCGCGAAGACGCGCAGTTACTCTATGGTTTTGTCGGCAAGCGTGAGCGGGACTTTTTTCGCGAATTGATTCGCCTCAACGGCGTCGGGCCGAAACTGGCGCTGGCCTTGATGTCGAGCCTGGAAGTCGATGAACTGGTTCGTTGCGTACAGTCCCAGGATACTTCGGCGCTGACCAAGGTTCCGGGCGTCGGCAAGAAAACCGCCGAACGCCTGCTGGTGGAGCTCAAGGATCGCTTCAAGGCCTGGGAAACCGTACCGGCCATGTTCGCCCTGGTGCCGAACCAGCCGGATGGGCCGGCCCCGGTGAATACTGCCGAAAATGACGCCGTCAGCGCCCTGATTTCCCTGGGCTACAAGCCGCAGGAAGCCAGCAAGGCGGTGTCTGCGATCAAAGAGAAAGGTTTGAGCAGTGAAGACATGATCCGCCGCGCCTTGAAGGGAATGATCTAAGTGATTGAAGCTGATCGTCTGATCGCTGCCACGCATAGTCCGCGTGAGCGCGAAGAAGTCCAGGACCGGGCGATTCGCCCGGTCAGCCTGGCTGAATACATTGGTCAGCCGACCGTTCGCGAGCAGATGGAGTTGTTCATTCAGGCCGCTCGCGGTCGTAAAGAATCCCTGGATCACACGCTGATCTTCGGGCCGCCGGGCCTGGGCAAGACCACGCTCGCCAACATCATTGCCCAGGAAATGGGCGTGTCGATCAAGAGCACCTCGGGGCCGGTGCTGGAGCGACCCGGTGACCTGGCGGCGCTATTGACCAACCTTGAGCCCCACGATGTGCTGTTTATCGACGAAATCCATCGCCTGTCGCCCATCGTTGAGGAAGTGCTGTACCCGGCCATGGAAGATTTCCAGCTCGACATTATGATCGGTGAGGGGCCTGCCGCGCGTTCGATCAAGCTGGATCTGCCGCCGTTCACCCTGGTCGGCGCGACGACGCGGGCAGGGATGCTCACCAACCCGTTGCGTGACCGTTTCGGCATCGTCCAGCGCCTGGAGTTCTATAACAACGCCGACCTGGCGACCATTGTCGGTCGTTCGGCGAGCATCCTCGGTTTGCCGCTCGACCCGGAAGGTGCCTTCGAAATCGCCCGTCGTGCCCGTGGCACACCACGGATCGCCAACCGACTGCTGCGCCGGGTGCGTGATTTCGCCGAAGTTCGCGCCAAGGGGCATATCACCAAGCCGATTGCCGACCTGGCGCTGAACCTGCTGGACGTCGACGAGCGTGGTTTCGATCACCAGGACCGGCGTCTGTTGCTGACCATGATCGAGAAATTCGACGGCGGGCCAGTCGGAGTCGACAGTCTGGCCGCCGCCATCAGCGAAGAACGTCACACCATTGAAGACGTGCTGGAGCCTTATCTGATCCAGCAGGG
The DNA here is from genome assembly GCF_059422645.1 of Pseudomonas sp. GW821-FHT01C01. Lineage (NCBI taxonomy): Bacteria > Pseudomonadati > Pseudomonadota > Gammaproteobacteria > Pseudomonadales > Pseudomonadaceae > Pseudomonas > Pseudomonas sp. GW821-FHT01C01. The sequence goes on from NZ_JBWKXF010000008.1 coordinate 182,777, forward strand.
CTACATCATGCGCACGCCACGGGGGCGGGTGGTGACGCGACATGCCTACCTGCATTTCGGTTTAAACATCCCGTCACGATTGGGCGAAATGCCCGTGGTAGACGAGTTCCTCGATGCCAGTGACGATTAATTAACGTTGCGTGCTGATTTTTTCGGGCAATGTAGGGTCCCAGGACCGTACTTTCGCAAGAAAGCCGCAGAACAATGAAAAACAGTTGCCTGGCCGGATTGGCAACCTGAGGAGTAAGCACTAGAGTATGCGCGCGCAAAACGGGCTTGAGCCTTTCGCACATCGTTGTCGCGTTTATTACGAGGACACCGATGCGGGCGGCATCGTGTATTACGTCAATTACCTCAAGTTTATGGAACGGGCTCGAACCGAGCGGCTACGAGATCTGGGCTTTGCCCAATCGCAGCTGGCAGGGGAGGACCTGTTGTTCGTCGTGCATTCCAGCGAAGCGCGCTACCACGCGCCGGCGCGACTGGACGACGAACTGCTGGTAAGCGCTGAAGTAATCGAATTGAACCGTGCCAGCCTGCGCTTTAAACAGCAGGTCAGGCGGGCAACGGATAATGCGCTGCTCTGCGAAGGGCAGTTTTTGGTGGCCTGTGTGCGCACTGACAGTTTGAAACCCCGGGCCATTCCCGAAGCTCTACGAGCGGCCTTTGCCGACGTGAGCGGCGCGGGTACACACTCAAAGCAGGAGATAAAGCGTGGAAGCTAACGTCGTCGACCATTCCTCCATGTGGAGCCTGGTCAGCAATGCCAGTATCGTGGTGCAACTGGTAATGCTGACCCTGGTAGCCGCATCGGTGACCTCGTGGATCATGATCTTTCAGCGCAGCAACCTGCTGCGCGCCGGTCGACGTGCCCTGGAGAGCTTTGAAGAGCGCTTCTGGTCGGGAATCGACCTGTCCAAGCTCTACCGTCAGGCCGGCAGCAACCCGGACCCTGATTCGGGTGTCGAGCAAATCTTCCGTGCCGGTTTCAAGGAATTCTCCCGTCTGCGCCAGCAGCCAGGCGTTGACCCGGAAGCTGTCATGGAAGGTGTGGCCCGCGCCATGCGCGTCGCCATTTCCCGTGAAGAAGAGAAGCTCGAGCAGAGCCTGCCGTTCCTGGCCACTGTCGGTTCCGTCAGCCCGTACATCGGTCTGTTCGGTACCGTTTGGGGGATCATGAACTCCTTCCGTGGTCTGGCGACCGCCCAGCAAGCGACCCTGGCCACTGTGGCCCCGGGTATCGCCGAAGCATTGATCGCCACGGCCATCGGTCTGTTCGCGGCCATTCCAGCCGTTATCGCTTACAACCGTTTTGCTGCTCGCAGCGAAACCCTGCTGGGCCGCTACTACACCTTCGCCGACGAGTTCCAGGCGATCCTGCACCGCAAAGTGCACACCAGCGAAGAATAAGCAGGTAATTTCCAATGGCTTTAATCGCTCGAGCTCGCAAAAAGCGCAAGCCGGTCGCCGAGATGAACGTGGTGCCTTACATCGACGTGATGCTGGTACTGCTGGTCATTTTCATGGTGACCGCGCCGATGCTCAATCAGGGCGTGAAAGTTGATCTGCCCAAGGTTTCCAGCGAAGCCTTGCCGCAGGACAACAACACCCAGGTCCTGACCATTTCCATCAAATCCGACAAGACCTACTACTGGAACCTTGGCAGCGAAGTCGACACAGACAAGCAGCAAGACCGGGCCATGACGTTGCCGCAGATGACTGACGCCGTGACCAAGATCATTCGCGTCGGCAATGAAAACGGCAAGCACACCCAAGTCTTCATTCGCGGCGACAAATCCGTCGATTACGGTTCCGTCATGGGGGCCATGGGCGGGTTGCAGAAAGCCGGGGTCGGTAATGTTGGCTTGATTACCGAGGCGCCCTGATGCAGCAACAGCGAGAGCCGTCCGCCTCGGAAAGCTACTTCTGGCCTAGTGTCTGGGCGATTGGCTTGCACGTGCTGGTGTTCGGCATGCTGTTCGTCAGTTTTGCCTTTACCCCGGAACTGCCGCCGGCCAAGCCGATTGTCCAGGCGACCTTGTACCAGCTGAAATCGAAAAGTCGGGCGACCACCCAGACCAATCAGAAGATTGCGGGTGAGGCGCAGAAATCTGCTGCGCGTCAGACCGAAGTCGAGCAGATGGAGCAGAAAAAGGTCGAGCAGGAAGCGGTGAAGGCTGCGGAACAAAAGAAAGAAGAGGCGGCTCAAAAGGCCGAAGAAGCCAAGAAGGCTGACGAGGCGAAGAAAGCGGACGAGGCGAAAAAGGCTGATGAAGCCAAGAAAGCCGACGACGCGAAGAAAACCGCGGAAGCCAAGAAGGCAGAAGAGAAACAATTGGCTGATATAGCCAAGAAGAAAGCCGAAGAAGAAGCCAAGAAAGCTGCGGAAGAAGAGGCCAAGAAAGCGGCCGCTGAAGAGGCCAAGAAAAAGATCGTCGAAGACGCGAAGAAGAAAGCCGCGGAAGACGCCAAGAAGAAAGCTGAGGCTGAAGAGGCGAAGAAGAAAGTCGCCGAGGAAGCGAAGAAGAAAGCTGCTGCCGATGCTGCGAAGAAGAAATCGCAGGACGCGGCGCGTAAATCCGCCGAAGACAAAAAGGCCCAGGCCCTGGCAGATTTGCTTTCCGACACGCCGCAGCGTCAGCAGGCCTTGGCCGATGAGCAGGGCGACGAAGTTGCCGGCAGTTTCGATGACCTGATTCGTGCGCGTGCAGCGGAAGGCTGGGCTCGTCCACCTTCGGCACGCAAAGGCATGACGGTCGTATTGCAAATCGGCATGTTGCCGGACGGTACGGTGACTTCGGTCAGCGTGTCCAAGTCCAGTGGCGACGGTCCGTTTGACGCATCGGCTGTTGCAGCGGTGAAGAATATTGGACGTTTGACAGAAATGCAGGGAATGAAGCCGAGTGATTTCGCTCCGTATCGTTCATTCAAGATGACATTCACACCTGAGGATCTAGCCTTGTGAGAAACCTTCTACGAGGAATGCTGGTCGTTATCTGCTGCATGGCAGGGATGGCGATGGCAGATGAGAAAAACATTCTGGTTACCAGCGGCAGCGATCGGGCGACCCCGATCGCCGTTGTGCCGTTCGGCTTCCAGGGTGGTAGCGTGCTGCCGGACGATATGGCGGAAATCATCGGTAACGACCTGCGCAACTCGGGTTACTACTCGCCGCTTCCAAAGCAGAACATGATCAGCCAGCCGAGCCAGGCCAGCGAAATCATCTTCCGTGACTTCAAGGCACTGGGTGCCCAGTACGTCATGGTCGGCAGCATTGTTCCGGCGGGCGGTCGCCTGCAGGTGCAATACGCACTGTTCAACGTGGCCACCGAGCAGCAAGTGCTGACCGGCAGCGTGTCGGGCGGCGTCGATCAGTTGCGCGACATGGCGCACTACATCTCTGACCAGTCGTTCGAAAAGCTCACGGGTATCAAGGGTGCCTTCTCGACTCGCTTGCTGTACGTAACGGCCGAGCGTTTCTCCGAGAACAACACTCGCTATACCCTGCAACGTTCGGACTACGACGGTGCTCGCGCCGTGACTCTGCTGCAATCGCGCGAGCCGATCCTGTCGCCGCGTTTCGCACCGGATGGCAAGCGCATCGCCTATGTCTCCTTCGAGCAGAAGCGTCCGCGTATTTTCATGCAGAACATCGACACCGGCCGCCGTGAGCAGATCACCAACTTCGAAGGCCTGAACGGTGCGCCAGCCTGGTCGCCGGATGGCAATCGCCTGGCGTTCGTGCTGTCGAAAGACGGCAACCCGGACATCTACGTGATGAACCTGGGTTCGCGTCAGATCACCCGCGTCACCAATGGTCCAGGTATCAACACCGAACCGTTCTGGGGTAAGGATGGCTCGACCATCTACTTCACTTCCGACCGTGGCGGCAAACCGCAGATCTACAAAACCAGCGTGGGTGGTGGCGGTGCCGAACGTGTGACTTTCGTCGGTAACTACAACGCCAACCCTAAACTGTCGGCTGATGAAAAGACGCTTGTCATGATTCACCGTCAGGATGGTTTCACCAATTTCAAAGTGGCGGCTCAGGATTTGCAACGCGGTAGTGTAAAAATCCTCACTGATAGCACTCTGGACGAGTCGCCCACTGTTGCGCCCAACGGCACCATGGTAATCTACGCCACCCGCCAGCAGGGCCGGGGAGTCTTGATGCTCGTGTCCATCAATGGACGCGTAAGGCTCCCACTTCCTACCGCACAAGGCGAAGTCAGAGAACCTTCCTGGTCCCCTTACCTGAACTGACGCGGCGCTATACGTTTTACTTAACACACTGGGGTTCATTAGGAGTTTCACGATGGAAATGCTGAAGTTTGGTAAATTTGCTGCGCTGGCTCTCGCCATGGCTGTAGCTGTAGGTTGCTCGTCCAAAGGCGGCGACAATGCCGGTGAAGGCGCGGTAGATCCAAACGCTGGTTACGGCGCAAACACTGGTGCAGTTGACGGCTCCCTGAGCGAAGAAGCTGCACTGCGCGCTATCACCACTTTCTACTTCGAATACGACAGTTCGGACCTGAAGCCAGAAGCCATGCGCGCTCTGGACGTTCACGCCAAAGACCTGAAAGCAAACGGCGCTCGCGTTGTTCTGGAAGGCAACACCGACGAACGTGGTACTCGTGAGTACAACATGGCACTGGGCGAGCGTCGTGCGAAAGCCGTTCAGCGCTACCTGGTACTGCAAGGTGTTTCCCCAGCTCAGCTGGAACTGGTTTCCTACGGTGAAGAGCGTCCAGTTGCTACCGGCAACGACGAGCAGTCCTGGGCTCAAAACCGTCGCGTCGAACTGCGTAAGTAATTCGTCATGCGAACGTGCCGTCGTGCTGTAACTGTTCTGGCTCTCAGCCTCGCCCCGCTTGCGGTGTGGGCTGCGGTTCCTGTGGTCGATGACAACTCCGGTTATAACAATAGCGGGAGCAGTTATCCGCCTGCAGGTTACGGTACGAACGGCGCCTATGCCGGGGGAGGGGTTTCGGCCCCTGTCTCGGCACAGGGCGAGCTGTTCAACCAACTGCAATCAATGCAGCAACAGATCGAGCGCCAGCAAGGTGCGATTGAAGTTCTGCAAAATGATGTAGCGCGCATGAAGCAGGAAAACCTGGAGCGATATCAGGATCTTGATCGGCGCATAGGAACCGGCGTTGCACCAGCCGCGACTCCTGAAAATTCTTCCACCGGTGGTGATTTGAATACCCCCGGTGCAGCAGCAGGTGCGGCAGCAGGCGCAGCCGCCGCTCAAGCACCCGCCGCGGGTAGCGAGCCGGCAGATCCGGCGAAGGAAAAGCTCTATTACGATGCTGCCTTCGACCTGATCAAGGCCAAGGATTTCGACAAGGCCAGCCAGGCTTTCTCGGCTTTCCTGCGCAAGTACCCGAACAGCCAGTACGCGGGCAACGCCCAATACTGGTTGGGCGAAGTGAACCTGGCCAAAGGCGATCTGCAAGGCGCAGGTCAAGCGTTTGCCAAGGTTTCGCAGCTGTATCCAAAGCACGCCAAAGTGCCGGACTCGCTGTACAAGCTCGCTGATGTAGAGCGTCGCCTGGGTCATACCGATCGGGTCAAAGGCATTTTGCAGCAGGTTGTGTCCCAGTATCCGGGCACTTCCGCTGCTCAACTGGCCCAGCGCGATCTGCAGAAAATGTAAGCCTGTTTGACCCGTTTCAAAGAAACCCGCGCTTGTCGCGGGTTTTTTCGTTAGAATTCACGCCCTTTTATGAAACACGCTTTTTGGGATCTGCGCTTTGTCGGGGTTCCTTGAAGTGCCTGACGGAGGCGGACAGCCTGTTTAGCTGTTACGCCCGTGGCGACTATGCAAGACACATTGAGAATCACCGAAGTTTTTTACTCGTTGCAGGGTGAAACGCGGACTGCCGGCCTGCCCACAGTTTTTGTGCGCCTGACCGGTTGCCCTCTGCGTTGCCAATACTGCGACAGCGCCTACGCGTTCACGGGCGGAACCATTCGTACGCTCGACGATATCCTCGAGCAGGTCGCCGGTTTTCGTCCGCGATACGTCTGTGTCACGGGCGGCGAGCCCTTGGCGCAACCCAACGCCATTCCCTTGCTCAAGCGCTTGTGTGATGCCGGTTACGAAGTGTCACTGGAAACCAGTGGCTCTATTGATATCTCGGCGGTAGATTCCCGGGTCAGTCGCGTTGTCGACCTGAAAACCCCGGGTTCGAAGGAAGCACACCGCAATCGCTACGAAAACATTGAGCTGCTCACGCCCAACGACCAGGTGAAATTTGTCATCTGCTCGCGGGAGGACTATGACTGGTCCGTATCCAAACTGATCCAGTACGGTCTGGACCAGCGTGCCGGTGAAGTCCTGTTCTCGCCAAGTCACCATGATCTCAATGCCCGGGACCTGGCGGACTGGATAGTGGCGGACAACCTGCCTGTGCGTTTGCAATTGCAGTTGCATAAATATCTTTGGAATGACGAGCCGGGGCGCTGAAATGACTGAACAACTCAATACTGCTGAAAAACGTGCGGTCATCCTGCTGTCCGGTGGCCTGGATTCGGCGACGGTCGTGGCGATGGCTCGCGCCGAAGGCTACAGCTGCTACACCATGAGTTTCGACTATGGTCAGCGTTCTCACGCCGAACTGCATGCCGCCGAACGTGTCGCCCGGGACCTGGGTGTGGTCGAGCACAAGGTGATCGGTCTGAACCTGAACGGCATGGGCGGATCGGCGCTGACCGACAGTAGCATCGATATTCCGGAAGAGTTGGGTGAGGGCATTCCGGTGACTTACGTGCCGGCGCGTAACACGGTGTTCCTGTCCCTGGCGCTGGGCTGGGCTGAAGTGCTTGGTGCACGAGACATCTTCATCGGCGTCAATGCGGTGGATTACTCCGGTTACCCGGACTGCCGTCCCGAGTTCATTGAGTCTTTCGAGCGTATGGCCAATCTGGCCACCAAGGCCGGCGTAGAAGGCAATGGTTTCCGCATCCAGGCACCGCTGCAAAACCTCAGCAAGGCGCAGATCGTCCAGGCGGGCGTGAAGCTTGGCGTGGATTATGGCCTGACCGTTTCCTGCTACCAGGCTGACGATAACGGTCGTGCATGCGGCAAGTGCGACAGCTGCCGACTGCGTGCAGAAGGCTTTGCGGCGGCCGGAATCAGTGATCCAACACCTTATTTTTGATTTATTTCAAAATAGGTGTTGAATAGTCCTTAAAAATCAGTATTATACGCGCCACCACACAGCGGGTCGTTAGCTCAGTTGGTAGAGCAGTTGGCTTTTAACCAATTGGTCGTAGGTTCGAATCCCACACGACCCACCATTTTTGTAGCAGTTTAGAAAATCCGGAAGGCCCACGAAAGTGAGGATTTCCGGGTTTTTTTTTGCCCGCGATTCAGGTCCGCCTTGCTCCGGGCTGCTGCGCATGACGCAGGTCAGAATCACCTTTTGCATCCGTTGGATATTCTGTAGCCTTGCGCAGCTTCAACGCTGTCCGTGCCTGATGAATACTCACTTTCCCGGCGGTACCCTGAAGGGGCCGGAGCCGGGTGTATACTCGACTTTCGCGCGAATGCGCCTGCAGGTCTTGCGAACATGACGCAAATTTCCGAACGCCTTCTGGTTCAAGCCCACCTCGACGCCAAACAGCCCAAGCCGCTGACCGCCGATGAAGAGGCTTATTACCGTGCTGCCATCGCTGCCGAGCTCAAGGCTCAGGACGCGGTGCTGGTGGCCCACTTCTATTGTGATCCTGTCATTCAGGCACTCGCCGAAGAGACGGGCGGCTGTGTCTCCGACTCGCTGGAGATGGCCCGTTTCGGCAATGCCCATCCGGCCAAGACCGTGGTCGTCGCCGGCGTGAAGTTCATGGGTGAGACCGCCAAGATTCTCAACCCGGAAAAACGCGTGCTGATGCCGACGCTCGAAGCGACCTGTTCGCTCGACCTGGGTTGCCCGGTGGATGAGTTTTCCGCGTTCTGCGATCAGCACCCGGAGCGCACGGTGGTGGTGTACGCCAACACTTCCGCAGCGGTAAAAGCCCGAGCGGATTGGGTGGTGACTTCAAGCTGTGCGCTGGAAATCGTCGAAAGCCTGATGGACAACGGCGAGACCATCATCTGGGGCCCGGACAAGCACCTGGGAACCTACATTCAGCGCCAGACCGGTGCCGATATGCTGCTGTGGGACGGTGCCTGCATCGTTCACGAAGAGTTCAAGTCCAAGCAGCTTGAAGACATGAAGGCGCTGTACCCGGATGCGGCGATTCTGGTGCACCCGGAGTCGCCGACATCGGTGATTGAGTTGGCCGATGCCGTTGGTTCCACCAGTCAGTTGATCGCGGCGGCACAGAGCCTGCCGAACAAGACGCTGATCGTTGCGACAGACCGCGGCATTTTCTACAAGATGCAGCAGCTGTGCCCGGACAAGGTCTTTATCGAAGCCCCTACGGCGGGTAACGGCGCGGCGTGCCGCAGTTGTGCGCATTGCCCGTGGATGGCCATGAACACCCTTGAGCGGACGCTGAAGGCGTTGAAGGAAGGGGCGAACGAGATCTTTGTCGACCCGGCACTGATTCCGCAGGCGATTCGCCCGCTCAAGCGCATGCTTGATTTCACTCAGGCGGCGCGGATGAAGCTGGCGGGTAACGCATAAGCTCATTCAACCAGGCCCAAAAAACTGTGGGAGCGGGCTTGCTCGCGAAGGCGTAGTGTCAGGCAACATTGATATCGGCTGACACACCGCTTTCGCGAGCAAGCCCGCTCCCACAGTGGTTTCTGCGTCGGGAAGCTATTTGGTCTTCTTCGGAATCCGCACCAGTTCGGTATTGGAATAGATGTCATGCCAACTGCGTTTCTGCTTGTCGAACAGCAACCAGATGAAGCCCAGGCCAACGCACAGCAAGGAAGCGATGGACACCACAAAGCGCAGCAGCGCCTGCCACAGGCTGATGGATGAGCCGTCGGCGTTCTGTACCCGGATGCACCAGACTTGCATGCCCAGGGTCTGACCAGACCAGGTCCAGAATTTCGCGAAAAAGCCGAACAGTACGAACAACAGCACGGTGGAGAGCAGGGGATCACCGTCCAGCGCGCCGGCTTCGGTCAGGGTGCGCATCCTTTCTTCGCCGATGATCGCCATCTGGATCATCTTGTAGATGCCGCTGGTGACGATCAGTAGGGCGGTGCACAGCAGGAAATCGTAGAACATGGCTGCCAGACGACGACCCAGGCCAGCGGCAGGAAAGTCGCCCTGGGGAGTAAGCAGGTGTTTCGACATGGCAGGCTCTCGGTGAAAAAAGAAGCCATTTTACGGATTTACGCGCACAAAAAAGCCCCTGATGTCAGCATCAGGGGCTTTTTCGTTACAGAAGATTAACCTTCTGCTTGTACTTCGTCAGCCTGCATGCCTTTCTGGCCTTGCACGGCGATGAAGGTCACTTTCTGGCCTTCTTTCAGGCTCTTGAAACCGTTGCCCTGAATAGCGCGGAAATGCACGAACAGATCCGGACCGCTTTCTGGAGTGATAAAACCAAAACCTTTCTCGTCGTTAAACCACTTGACGGTACCGCTCTGACGTTGGGACATTTCTTATTTCCTTTGACGCAAAAAATTAATGACAGTCTCCTTCTCGTGAAAGAGTACTGGGGCTGGTTGCAGGAGAGTAAGAAGACGTCGAACGGGATGTAGCTAACTTGTAGGCTACTGCCCAGGTCACGATTCCAAGCGACCCATGCAAACACAGTGAACAAACTCTACGCCAACTACGGGAGAAAAAACAAGCCCTGTGAAAGCCCCGTATTTCCTCAGGTTGATGGCAAAGTCAGTCCACTCGTGGTGCCTTATACGTTATCGCTGTTCAATTGTTTTCGATCGTTATAAGCAAAGTTCATAATCGAAGCTTAGAGTCAAACAATGCACTATTTTATGGCGGTTGCGTTACACATTAGTGCACAGTTAACGCAACCGCGTTACTTATAGAAACATTCAATCAGCCACGATAGTAGCGTTGTGGAACAAATGGCATTTTGCTTACAAGCAAAGGCACCTTTTTCCCACGAACAATCGCCCAAACGGGTGTGTCCAGTGCGATGTAAGCGCTGTCGACATAACCCATGGCCAGCGGCCCGCCCAGGGTCGGGCCGAAACCGCCGCTGCAGACGCTACCGATGATGTCGCCGGCTTCGTTGACGATCTCGGCACCTTCGCGCACCGGTGTACGTTCCTGCGGCAGCAGGCCTACGCGTTTACGGTTTACGCCTGCCTGTTGCTGAGCGAATACGGTTTCGGCGCCAGGGAAGCCACCGGCCCGTGCGCCATCAGCGCGACGTGGCTTGGAGATCGCCCACAGCAGGCTCGCTTCGATCGGGCTGGTCTCGGTGTTCATGTCATGGCCGTACAGGCACAGGCCGGCTTCCAGACGCAGGGAGTCACGAGCGCCAAGGCCGATGGCGGCCACTTCCGCTTCAGCCAGCAGTGCACGAGCCAGGGCTTCGGCGTTGGCGGCCGGCACGGAGATTTCGAACCCGTCTTCACCGGTGTATCCCGAACGGCTGACAAAGCAGTCCACGCCCAGCAGTTTCACGCGGGCGAACTGCATAAAGGTCATCTTGGCCACTTCCGGGGCCAGACGTGCCAGCACGGTCACTGCGGCGGGGCCTTGCAGGGCAAGCAGGGCGCGCTCTTCGAACAACGGCTCGATCGTGCACTGGTCGCCGATGTGCTTGCGCAGGTGGGCCAGGTCCTGGTCCTTGCAAGCGGCGTTGACCACCAGGAACAGTTCGTCGTTGCCGAGGTTGGCGACCATCAGGTCATCGAGGATGCCGCCGGTCGCATTGGTGAACATCGCGTAGCGCTGCATACCCACCGGCAGGTCGATGATGTCCACCGGCACCAGGGTTTCCAGGGCTTTGGCCGCGTTGGCGCCGGTCAGGCGGATCTGGCCCATGTGCGAGACATCGAACAGCCCGGCCTGGTCGCGGGTGTGCTGGTGTTCTTTCATCACGCCCAGCGGGTATTGCACCGGCATGTCGTAGCCGGCGAACGGGACCATGCGGGCGCCGAGTTCGATGTGCAGTGCGTGCAACGGGGTTTTCAACAGTTGTTCGGTGGACATATTCAGCTCCTGAAGAATGGTGCAGATGAGCGCACATCAGCACTCGATAATGTTGACCGCCAAACCGCCACGGGCGGTTTCCTTGTATTTGCTTTTCATGTCGGCACCGGTCTGGCGCATGGTGCGGATAACCTTGTCGAGGGAGACGAAGTGTTGCCCGTCGCCGCGCAGGGCCATGCGCACGGCATTGATGGCCTTGACCGAACCCATGGCGTTGCGCTCGATGCAAGGCACTTGCACCAGCCCGCCAATCGGGTCGCAGGTCAGCCCGAGGTTGTGTTCCATGCCGATTTCCGCGGCGTTTTCCACTTGTTGCACGGTGCCGCCAAGGACCTCGCACAAGGCGCCGGCCGCCATCGAGCAGGCAACGCCGACTTCGCCCTGGCAGCCGACTTCGGCGCCGGAGATCGAGGCGTTTTCCTTGTACAGAATGCCGATGGCCGCCGCAGTGAGCAGAAAACGCACCACGCCGTCGTCATTCGAACCGGGGATAAAACGTATGTAGTAGTGCAATACCGCTGGAATGATCCCCGCCGCACCGTTGGTGGGTGCCGTTACGACGCGCCCGCCGTTGGCGTTCTCTTCGTTGACCGCCAGGGCGTAGAGATTGACCCAGTCCAGCACAGACAGCGGGTCGCGCAAGGACGATTCCGGGTTCTTGCACAGTTGCCGATGTAGCGCGGCGGCCCGGCGCTTGACCTTCAGCCCGCCGGGCAGGATGCCTTCATTGCGGCATCCGGCGGCGACGCAGTCTTGCATCACTTGCCAGATTTTCAGCAGGCCGGCGCGGGTTTCCGCTTCCGGGCGCCAGGCGCTTTCATTCGTCAACATCACCTGACTGATCGACAGGCCGTATTTGGCGCAATGAGCGAGCAGGTCCTTGGCGCTTTTGAACGGGAAGGTCAGGGGCGTGGCGTCTTCGACGATGCGATCGGCGCCAGCGGCGTCCTCATCGACCACAAAACCGCCGCCGACCGAGTAGTACTCGCGACTGCGGACCTGCAGGCCCGCCGCGTCGAAGGCGCGAAAAATCATGCCATTGGGGTGATAGGCCAACGGTTTGCGAATCATTGCCAGATGTTCTTTCTCGTTGAACGCAATGCTGTGTTCGCCGAGCAGGTTCAAGCGACCGTTGCCACGAATTTCTTGCAGACGCGCAGCGACGGTTTCGGTGTCCACGGTGTCCGGGTGTTCGCCTTCCAGGCCGAGCAGCACAGCCTTGTCACTGCCGTGGCCCTTGCCGGTAGCGCCGAGCGAACCGTACAGCTCGACCTTGACGCAGGTGGTGGCCGTCAGCAGCCCTTCACGGCGCAAGCCTTCGACGAAACGTGCAGCGGCGCGCATCGGACCGACGGTGTGGGAGCTGGAGGGGCCGATGCCAATCTTGAACAGGTCGAACACGCTTAACGACATGGTGGTTCTCCGGTTTCTTGTTATAGGAATAGGCGGAAACAGGGGGCTTGGTGCAGATCCCTGTGGGAGCGGGCTTGCTCGCGAAGGCGGCGAAACAGGCAGCACATTTGGCGGCTGACACACCGCCTTCGCGA